>NZ_PNLV01000043.1 GCF_013823285.1 Brevundimonas sp.
ACGGTCGCCTGAGCCTGGGCGGGCGGTGGCGCCGGCGGCGCGTGATGCTGGTGATCCTGCGCGGCCGCCGCGCCCGAAGCCAGCAGCAGCGAGGCGACAGGGGTCAACAACCGGATCATGCCGCGCCCCCATCCAGAGGGCGGACGGTCACGACGTTGAACATCCCCGCATGCATGTGCATCAGCATATGGCAATGGAAGGCCCAGTCGCCCGGCGCGTCGGCGGTCAGGTCGAATGTCACCTTGGACCCCGGCGCGACGTTGACGGTGTGCTTCAACGGCTGATGCCCTGCCGGTCCGCCAGTCACCAGTTCGAAGAAATGTCCGTGAAGATGGATGGGGTGAGCCATCATGGTGTCGTTGACCAAGGTCACCCGCACTCGCTCGTCCCGCTCGAAGCGGATCGGCTCGACGATCTCGGAAAACTTGCGTCCGTCGAAGCCCCACATGAATCGTTCCATGTTGCCGGTCAGGTGGATTTCCAGCGCACGCGACGGCGGGCGCTGGTCCTTGTTGGGCGAGAGCGACACCAGGTCGGTATAGACCAGCACCCGGTGTGGCACGTCCTCCAGGCCCATGGGCCGCTCGCCCAGACGGTTGGCGGGATCAGGCGAGATCATGTCGACCCCTACCCCAACCGCCATGGCGGCCGGGGCATTGTCGGGGTTCCGCATGTCGTGACCCATCGACCCATGGTCCATCGAGGCGGCGGCGGGTTCACCATGCCCCATGGCGGCGTGATCCATCCCGTTGTGCCCCATGGCCGAGTGGTCCATGCCCCCCATGCCCATGTCGCGCATGGTCAGGGTCGGCACCTCGCGCAGCGGCGGGACCTCGGCTGTCAGGCCAAGTCGCGGGGCCAGCGTCGCCCGGGCCATGCCGGAGCGGTCCACGGATTCCGCGACCACGGTATAGGCCCGGTCCTCGGTGGGCCGGACCACGACGTCATAGGTCTCGGCGACGGAAATCTGGAACTCGTCGGTCTCGACAGGGCGCACGTTCTCGCCGTCGGCGTTGACCACAGTCATGGCCAGGCCCGGCACCCGCACGTTAAAGATCGACATGGCCGAGGCGTTGATGATGCGCAGACGCACCCGCTCGCCGGGCCGGAACAGGCCGGTCCAGTTCTCGGCCGGGCCATGGCCGTTGATGAGGTAGGTGTAGGTTGTGCCGTTGACGTCGGCGATGTCGCGCGGATCCATCCGCATCTGGCCCCACATGCGCCGCTCCTCCAGCGACATGCCATCCTCGCCCGAGATCAGGCCGGACAGGGTCGTGCGGGATTGGTTGAAGTAGCCCGGGCTCTTCTTCAGGCGGTCGAGGATTTCGTGAGGATGCAGGAAGCTCCAGTCCGACAGCACCAGCACATGCTCCCGGTCATAGGTGACCGGATCGGCTCCCGCCGGATCGATGACCAGCGGCCCATAGTGGCCCATGGCCTCCTGGAGGTTGGAGTGGGAATGATACCAGAATGTGCCCGACTGGATGACGGGAAATTCGTAATCGAAGGTCTCGCCCGGCCGGATGCCCGGGAAGCTGACGCCCGGCACGCCGTCCATATGGAATGGCAGCAGCAAGCCATGCCAATGGATCGAAGTGTCTTCGTCGAGAGTGTTGGTCACCGACAATCGCGCCGTCTGCCCCTCACGCAGGCGGATGAGGGGCGCCGGCAGCGTTCCGTTGACGGTGATGGCGTGACCGGTCCGACCGCCTACGGTGAAGGGGGAGTGGCCGACGCTGAGGCGAACGTCCGGGCCCTCCAGGGTGGGCAAATCGGCCCTCAGACCAAGCGACCCGCTCTGGGCCCAGGCGGGCAGAAGCCCTTGTGCGGCCAGTAGCCCTGCGCCGCCCACGAAGCCGCGCAGCAGTTTGCGGCGGTCTGTCTGGATCAATCTCATGTATCAGTTCTTAGCCAATGTGTCTGATCGCCCTTACGCCAGCGGCGCGCGTGTCCCTCGGGACAGCTGGTCGCAGGCGCTCATTCGGATGGGCCCAACCGGTCCAGCAAGGCCTTGCGGGCGCGGGCGATCCGCAGCTCGACAGCCTTGGACGACAGTCCCAGTATCTGGCCGATCTCGGCATGGGACCGTCCTTCCAGAACCGCCAGGAGAAGCGGCGCGCGCTGACCGTCGGGCAGTTCACGCAGGGCCAGGTTCAGGCGTTCCACCCGGCGCCGGTCATCCGCCCGGGCCTCGGCGGCAGGCACGGGGTCGCCCACGGCCATGGCTTCCGGCGCATCCAGGCTCATGACGCCCCGGACCAACCGACGCACCCGGCGGCGCCGGCTCCAGTCCCGACACTTGTTCAGGGCGATGGTGCGCAACCAGGCGCCGAACGGTCGGTCGGGATCGTATCGGCGGATCGACAGCCACGCGGCGGCGTAGGTCTCCTGGGTCAGATCCAGCGCTTCGTCCGGATCGCCGACATAGCGGGCGACGAAGCGATGCAAGTCGCCTTTCGTCGCCGTCATCAGGCGCGAGAAGGCCGCCCGGTCTCCCAGAGCGGCCTGCTCTTCATCGGTCTCGCCTGCCCCCACGCCCGCGTCAATCGGCGTCGGCGCGCAGGGTCTCGACCACGGCGCGGTCGAACTCTTCGGCCTGCTCGGGCGTCAGCACGGCGCGCATCTCGAACACATGTCGAATCGTCGCCATCTGCAGGTCGCCCATGGCGCTGTGGAAATGTTCGACGGCCGCCTGGACCTCGGGCGTGTCGCCCCGGCTCTGGGCGATGGCGGCGGACAGTTCCCGGTTGGCCGCGCGGACTTCAGCTTCCAGCGGCCCACGACGCGCCGCGAAGGCCGCTTCGATCTGGTCCAGGCGAAGATCCTGATCCGGGGTCAGGTCCAGCCGCTCATGAACGATGTGATGCAGATCGGCGGCGCGGTCCTGTCTCGCCGACAAGGTCATCGCGGCCCAGGCGGCGGTCGCGCCGACGGCGGCGGCCAGAACGGCGGTGATCAGCGTAGACTTCAGACCGCTCATCCCAGGATGCTCCGCATATCCAGAGGCGTCGTCGCCATCCGCGGGCTGAACACCGCCAGGTCGCCTGGCTCTTGTTCAATAGACGGGGCGGACACACCGCCGGCGATCCCACCGATGCCTGCCGCGACGCAAAGGGCCGCGACACGCAACGTCCGTTGGCGCACCCTGGCTTGCGCCACCGCCACCCGGTCCCACACGCCTTCCTCCAGATCGTCCAGCGTCGCGATTCTGGACGGCGGCGTCAGCGCGATCAGGGCCTCCAGGTTTGTCATCCGGGTCGTCTCCATGGGTCTCGCCCCTCTACGCGCCTGTCTGGTCGCCCCCTCGCGAGGGAGCAGTTGGTTGGTGGCGTAATTGGAGCATAGTCCTGATCCGTCCTTTCAAGGAGCCATAGATGAAGCGCCTGATCCTCGCCGCCGTTCTCGCCGCCTCGGGCCCCACGGCGATGGCCCATGAGCCGACGGTCGCCACTGCGTCCGCCCAGGTCGCCGATGAGGCGGCGACCCCTGCGATTATGATTGTGGACGCATTTCATGCCGCCCTCGGCTCGGGTGACGGAGAAGCGGTCCTCGGCCTCCTGACGGAAGACGCAATGGTGCTGGAAGAAGGCGGGGCCGAGCGCTCACGCGAGGAATATGCGGGCCATCATCTTCCCGCTGACATGGCCTACGCCGCCGCTACCCGGTCTCGGGTCACGCGCCGCGCGGCCTGGGTCGAGGGCGACATCGCCTGGGTCCTGACCGAGGGGCGCACCAGCGGGACATTCAACGGCCGGTCCGTCGACCGCCTGACCGCCGAGACCATGATCCTGCACCGGGAGGCTGACGGCTGGCGCATCCGTCACATCCACTGGTCTTCGCGCGCGCCGACCTGAGCCTCACATTGAGGCGGGCGGCATCTGCACGCCCATCGCCGCCACCAGGCCGAGCAGCGCGAGGCCGGCCAGCGTCTCCAGGCCAATGCTCACCCGCAGTCGCCGCCCCGCGTCTGCTGCGTCAGCGTCCGCATCGATCGCGCGCGACAGCGCGGGCGTCAGGATGAAGCGATTGTGGGCGGCTAGCGCAAGCATAAGGGTGAACGTCAACAATTTTGCGACGAGGAGACCACCCCAGGTCGAGCCTGGAATACGGCCGAGGCCATCGACACCGATCAGGAATGCCGCATTGATCAGGCCGGTGACCACAAGGATCGCGACAGCCATCGTCCCGATGGAAGCGAACCCCGCCAGCGACCGCGCTGTTGCGGCGTCCTCACGCGTGACCGGGCGTACCAGCAGCAGGCAGAAGCCCGCCAGCGCGCCCAGCCAGACACAAGCGGCGAGCGCATGGGCGATGTCGGCCGCCAGATGCACCAGGCCGATGGAGCCCTCGCTGGCGGCGCCGTGTCCGCTCCAGGCAAAACTTGAGACAGCCCCGGCGAAGACCAGAGCAGCGATAGCTGCGCCCGATCTGCGACCTCGCCCCAAGATAAGGGCGAGGACGCCCAGCAGGGCCAGTCCGGCACGGACCCCATGCGCGATGCCCAGGCTTGTGGACTGGACGACATAGCCCAGGGCCGCCGGATCCAGCCCTGTGGCCCAGCTCCCGGCCATCATGACCGTCTGGGCAAAAAGACCGCCCATGGTCCCGAGCGCTAGGACGAGACCTGCGATGACAGTCACACGTCTGACGGATTGCGGACCGGTTTCCCGCAACCCGTAGGCCTGAAACAGCGGCAACCCGAGAGCCACGACAGCCGCGGCGAACTGAACCCAGCGCAGGCCGACGACAGTCAGATCGATTGCCACCTCAGCGGACGGTGAAGCTGTAGGTTCCGGTCATCCGATGCCCGTCGGCCGCCGCAATGGCCCAGGTCACCCGGTAGGTACCGGCCGTCAGCGGCGCGGCGAACGACCCGCCCAGCGTCTTGCCGTCCTCCGACACCGTCTTGGTCAGGGCGACGGGTCTGCCCTGGCTATCCTCCAGCTCGACGGTCGAGAACGGGGCCGCGAACCGCTCGCTGAAGGTCAGGCTGATCGTTCGAGGCGCGGCGACGGTCGCACCATCGCCCGGGGTGGCGGACACCAGTCTGGCATGAGCGAATGCCGGGGTTGTGCTGAGAACCATGGCGGAGGCGACGGCAAGTGAGAGAAACCGGTTCATGAGGACTCCTTCAATGCGAACCATTACGTCCACCTGCTGGTTTCCCCTCATCATATGACAGTGCGGGCAGCAGCCAGATCCGGACCAGCCCGACATTTCGGAGGAAGCGGAGGAGCGCCGCCTGGCGGGCTGACTGATGCGCCCCGTTCAGGCGCCGTCGCAGCCCTGACGGGCAGGCCCGCCCGCCATCAGGTGCGCGAAGGCGGCCATGCCCTCCGGGTAGTCGCGCCAGCCGTCGCGGGCCTTGAGGCGGTCCACCCGCGCGGTCAAATCGTCAGGGCCGAAGCCGTCAGGGAACCACTCCGCCTCGCCCTCCACCCGGGCGGCGAGGCGCACGCCGCCGCCGCCGGCGGTGACGGTCTCGCCGGTCAGGGGGCAGTCGGGCGACATGAGCCAGCTGGCGACGGGGGCGACCCGCTCGGGCGACAGGCGGGCGGCCTGCTCGGGCGACAGGTATTCTCCGGTCATGCCGGTGTCGGCGAAGGGGGCGATGGCGTTTGCGGCGACGTGGCGACTTGCCCCCTCCAGGGCGATGACCCGCATCAGGCCGATCAGGCCGGCTTTCGAGGCGGAATACGCCGCCATGCCGTGCACCCCGTGCAGCCCGGCGGTGGAGGTGGACACCAGGATCCGCCCGCCACCGTTCTCGCGCATGTGCCGGTAGATGGGCAGGGTCGGGGTCAGGGTTCCGAAGAAATTGACCTCGAAATTGGCGCGGAATTCCTCGGCGGTCTGTTTGTGCAAGGTCGAGGCCTCCGGCGCCCCGGCATTGTTCAGCAGGCCGTCGATGCGGCCGAAGGCGCCCAGGGCCGCCGCCAGCAGGCGCTCGCCGGAGTCCGCGTCCTCCACCGCCGCGGGAGCGGCGACGGCGCGGCCGCCGCCGGCCTCGATCTCTGCGACCACGGCCTCGGCCGAACCGGGCGCGTCGGCAGGGCGAGGCCGGGTGTTCACCACTACCCGTGCGCCGCGCGCCGCCAGATCCAGGGCGTAGGCGCGGCCCAGGCCCCGGCCCGCCCCCGTGACGACGACGACGCGATCTTTCAGGGCGCTCATGATGGTTTCCTCTCGGGATCGACGGCGCGGGGGCGCGGCCAGGGCAGGAAGCGGGGCGTGCGGGCGCAGTAGGCGGTCCAGGCCTCACCCCGGGTGCGGACCATGTGAGCCTCCTTGAACGGCGCGGCGGAAGCGTAGCCCATGAACCAGCCGGTGAAGAGCGGCGCGAACAGGGTGATCCAGCCCCATGGATGGGCCAGGGCGAAGATGAACCACGCCGCCCACATCAAAGTCTCGCCCAGATAGTTGGGATGACGGACCCAGGCCCAGACGCCGGTGTCCAGCAGACGGCCCCGATTGGCCGGGATCGCCTTGAAGGCGGCCAACTGCCGGTCAGCCAGTGTCTGGAGGGTGAAGCCGCCCAGCCAGACGACGACGCCTGCGATGGCGAAGCCCCAGCGGGTGGTCCCGGACACGCTGGCCGGGACGGTCAGGGCGAAGACGATGGGCGCCGACCACAGCCAGAGGGTCACGCCCTGCAGCAGATGCACCTGAAAGGCGCTCCACCACAGCCAGCGTGACCCGTGGCGGGCCCGCCAGTGGGCGTAGGGCTGGCGCTCGGCGCCCACGTTGTGGCCCCAGGTCTGGATGATCAGCCGGCCGGCGCCGATCACCAGAAACACCATGAGCAGCAGGTCGGGTCCTGTGGGCGCGCCCCCTGAAGCCGCCAGGGTCAGGACCGCCACGGCCGCCGCGGCGGCCGGGTAGCAGATGTCCATGACGCCGTGATTCCGGGCCAGGGTTCCCCACAGCCAGGCGACGGCCATGACGCCCAGCACCCCTGCCCCGCCGGGCAGGATCCAGATCTCGAGGCTGTCACGGAGCGTCGATTGGGGCGCCGCCGCCGTCAGGACAATGAAGGCCAGCGGGGCGGCGGCGAGGCCGTAGTGCCAGGCCCGGCCGCGCGTCCCCGCAGGGATGAGCATCAGCCAGAGGACAGCCGTGACCGCCCACAAAAAGCCGACCACGCCCATGGATGAAACGTCCGTCATTCGTCGCCCTCAATCACGCTTGCGTAAAAAGACTTGCAAAACTGGTTCATTAGCGCAAGCTACTCCTGCAACGAGCCCGCAAAGGGCCGCACACATTCGGAGGGAATGTCTTGACCAGCATCATCATGCGCGGTTCGTCGGGGCGTCGGCGTCTGGCCGGCGTTTCGACCATCGCCCTGGCCGTCACGGCCGGATTCGCGGCCCCGGCGCTTGCCCAGCAGACCACGCAGGCACAGCCGGGCGCCGTCACGCTCGACGAGATCATCATCACGGCCCAGCGCCGTGAACAGGGTCTTCAGGAAGTGCCGATCGCCGTCACCGCCTTCAGTCAGGAGATGCTGGAGCGTACGGCCGCGACAGGCCTCCAGGACGTGGCGGGCAAGGCCCCGGGCGTCACCATGACCCAGTTCAACGTTGGCGAGCCGCAGATCTTCGTGCGCGGCGTCGGCACCACCAGCGACTCCGCCGCCAGCGACCCGTCCATCGGCGTGTCCATCGACGAGGTGTCCATCGGCCGCGCGGGCGCCAGCGCCCTGGCCTTCATGGATGTGCAGCGGGTGGAGATCCTCCGCGGGCCCCAGGGCACCCTGTACGGACGCAATGCGTCCGGCGGCGCTCTGAACGTCTACACCAACCGACCCGATTTCGCGCCCTATGGCCAGCTGACGGCCCGCTATGGCAGCTTCAACGAGATTGGTCTGGAAGGCGTGTTCAACGGCGAAATCGCTGAGGACACCGCTGGCCGGATCGCCTTCCGCTTCAGCACCAATGACGGCTACGCCGAGAACGTGCTCACCGGCGCGGACCTGCATGGAGGAACGTCCTTCGGTCTGCGCGGCCAGGTTCTGCGCAACGCCGGAAACTGGACCTTCCTGGCCGGCTTCGACGGCAGCATGGAGGAGATGGACGGCCAGGCGCGTATTCCCGTCACCGTGGCCACCACTCCGGCCCCGTTCGTCGCCGTCATCAACAACCTGCGTGCGGGCCTGAACGTCCGCGAGACCCTCAACCCGGACGCCACCTATCAGAACCGCACCAACTGGGGCCTCACGGGGCGGGCGGAGTGGCAGGGCGACAATTTCGGCTTTGTCTCCCTGACCTCCTATCGCAACAACGACTACGACTGGCGCGACAATCTGGGCGGCCTGACCTATCCGGCCTTCCCCCTGCGGGTGGACAATCGAGCCGAAGAGCAGGCCGACCAGTTCAGCCAGGAGTTCCGCTTTGTTTCGGCGGCGGATTCCAACATCAACTGGGTGGCGGGCGTCTATCTCTTCCGCGAGAACGTGGTCCGCACCGAGCGCTTCGTTGTGGAGACCGCCCTGCCCATCGCCCCGCCCATTTTCGGCGGCGACACCACCTTCTTCCAGGACGCCACCAACACCAGCTATGCGGTGTTCGGTCAGGCGGCGATCCCGTTCGCGAGCATATGGGAGCTGACCCTGGGCGCCCGCTGGACTCGTGACGAGCGCGAGGTCCATCAGGTGGCCATCGACAACGACCTTGGTCTGAACGGGCCGCCGGGCATCCCGCTGGGACCGACCGGCTCGCCTTATGACGTCAACGCCAGCACCAGCTTCGACGAGCCCACATGGCGGGTCGCCCTGTCGGTGGAGCCCCTGCCGGACGTGCGCTTCTATGCAAGCTACGACCGGGGCTACAAGGCCGGCGCCTATATCAGCGCGGCCCAGACCGGCGCCCAGGCTGTGCAGCCGCTGAGCTCCGAGTTGCTGGACAACTACGAGATCGGCGCCAAGACCACCGTGTTCAACGGGCGTCTGCGCTTCAATGCGGCGGCGTTCCGGCTGGACTACACCGACCTGCAGGTCAACGAGCTGGCCGGGCTGAACCTGGTCGCCTCCAACGCCCAGGCCGAAGTCGAAGGCTTCGAGATCGAGACGGCCCTGGCCGTCACCTCCGCCATCACCATCGGAGGATCGTACACCAGCCTGGACGCCCGGTTCACCTCGGACGCGATCTCGGCGGGCGGCACGCTGCCCTATGAGGGCAATATCCTGCCCCGGTCGCCCGATAGCCAGTACACCCTCTACGCCGACGGCGAGTGGCGTGTGGGGCAAGGCACCCTGGCCACGCGGATCGATTATCAGTGGACGGACGACTACTTCTTTGACCCGTCCAACAACCCCGAGGTGCTGATCCCCTCGTACGGTCTGCTGAGCGCCTTCGCGTCCTGGGAGACGGACAACGGCTTCAAGGTGTCAATCTACGGCAAGAACCTGACGGACGAGGAATACCGCAATCACGTCATCAAGAACGTGGGCGTTGGCTTCAGCGTCTTCGGGCCGCCGCGGTCGTTCGGCATCGCCCTGACCCGCACCTTCTGAGTCCAGCCCCGAACTGAAGCAAGGCCGTCGTCGCAACTCTGCGGCGGCGGCCTTTCCTCGTCAGGAGCCGGCGCCCCCGGGCGCGGCCTCACGCTCGACTTCCCACCGCACCTGTCGGGGATCAATGGCTCGCCCGGTCGTCCGGTCGCAGACCACCGGCGTGAGGATGTCGCCTGTGGTCCTGTCCTTGAGCCGCAGGGGCGGGCTTTCTTCCGGGTAAAGCCAGCGCTCGCTCCAGCCGTGCATGGCCAGAACGATGGGATACATGTCGCGCCCGGCCTCGGTCAGGCGATACTCGTAGCGCACCGGGGCGTCCTGATAGGGCTTTCGCTCCAGCACGCCGTGAAGCACCAGACGCGACAGACGGTCCGCCAGAATATTGGTGGCGACCCCCAGGGCGGCGTGGATCTCGTCAAAGCGGCGCAAACGGAAATAGGCCGCCGAAAGCACCGCCCAGCTCCAGTAGTCGCCCATGATGTCGGTGGAGCGGTCGATGATAGGCCGGTCTGTCTCGATCGGCTGTGAGCGCCGTCGGCGCGACGTCGGCGGTGCGATCGGCGTCATGGGCGCCGTGACTTCCCAGACCACATTGGCGATGCCCACGGGGTCGCCGTGCTCATGGCCCAGAACCACGGGCTCGAGGCGGTCCTGCGTCTGGCGGTCATAGAAGCGCAGGGCATAGCGTTCCTGCAGCGGCGAGCGCGCCCACTTGCGTTCCCACTGACCCTGCATGACCGCCACGCCGAACATGTCCAGCCCCATCGCAGTAAGACGGTACTCCAGCCTCGCGCCGCCTTCGGCCACGGGCTTCGTCTCGAGCATGCCGGCCGCCGTCAGGCGTTGCAGGCGGTCCGCCAGCACGCTGCGCGGCGCGCCGAGCTGATCGCGCCAGGCGCTGAAGCGGCGCACGCCGTAGAACGCCTCGCGCAGGATCAACTGGGTCCAGGCGTCGCCGGTGATGGCGAAGGCCCGCGCCACCGGATTGCCCATGATCAGGGCCCGAATGTCCGGCTCGCCCGCACGCTCTTCGCTGGTGTCCATATCTTCCTCTAACCCAATTCGCAGGCGGGTCGAGGCGGACGCCAACGCTTGCGTTAAGCGACCAAATGTTCGAAGGTCTGTTCTGAAAAGTTTCTGGAGGCAATTGCTATGGCCGACGACGCCGCCGCCGCACGCCGTATCGAAACCGGGCCCCTGAGCCCGCTGAATACGCTCAACCCCTATGTGCAGGGGGCCTATGAGCCGGTCTCGCGCGAGACCACGGCCATGGACCTGCCGGTGATCGGGGAAATTCCGCAGGATCTGCACGGCGCCTTTTACCGAAACGGGCCGAATCCCGCCCAGGCGCCCCAGGGCATGCACCACTGGTTCGACGGCGACGGCATGGTCCACGCCGTCTGGTTCGAGAACGGCAAGGCCGAGTACCGCAACCGTTTCGTCCGCTCGGCGGACCATGTGGCGGACCTCAACGGCGGCTGCGGCGCGGGCGGGGTGATGGAGCCCTCCACGCGCGCCGATCCGTCCTCCACGCGCGGGGAAAAGGTCTACAAGGACACCGCCAACACCGATCTGGTGCTGCACAACGGCTCGCTGATGGCGCTGTGGTACATCTCGGGCCATCCGGTGCGCATCGACGCGCGCACCCTGGAGACCATCGGGACCGAGACCTTCGGCGGCGCCCTGTCGCGCCACGTCTCCGCCCACTCCAAGGTGGACCCCAAGACCGGCGAGTTCGTGTTCTTCGACTATTCGCTCTACGAGCCCTGGATGACCTTCGGGGTGGTCAGCCCGACCAATGAGCTGACCCATTTCGCCCGCGTCGATCTGCCGAGCCCGCGCCTGCCTCACGATATGGGCCTGACCGAGAACTACGTCATCCTGCACGACCTGCCGGTGGTGTTCACCGACGGCGGGCTGAAGCGCAGCACCTGGAACATTCACTTCGCCGAACAGCCGGCCCGCTTCGGCGTGGTCCCGCGCAACGGCTCCGGCGACCAGGTCCGCTGGTTCGAGACCGACAGCTGCTACATCTATCACGTGGTCAATGCGTGGGAGGACGGCGACGAGGTGGTCATGACCGCCTGCATGATGACGCCCAACGGTTTCCCGCCGAATCCCGAGTACGGCCCCTACGCCGCCATGGTGAACGTGCTGGCCCTGCACGCCGTGCCGGTGGAATGGCGTATGAACATGAAGACCGGCGAGGTGAAGAAGCGCCAGCTGGACGACCGCATCGGCGAGTTCCCGGTGGTCAATCTGGACTATGCCTCACGGCCCACGAAATGGTCCTATCACGTGGCCATGGCGCCCACCGAGCTGCAGAGCTTCAAGGGCCTGATCAAGTACGACCTCGAGACCGGCGCCGCGCGGACCTGGGACTACCAGCCCTCGCAGTTCGGCTCCGAGCCCGCCTTCGCGCCGCGCGTCGACGCGACGGCAGAGGACGACGGCTATGTCATCGCCTTCGTGACCGACGCCGAGACCGGCAAGTCCGAGGTGCAGGTGATCGATGCGCAGAACATGGAGGCCGGGCCGGTGGCGCGGGTCATCCTGCCGGTGCGGGTGCCCGCGGGCTTCCACGGCACCTGGGCGCGCGGCGACCAGCTGAAGGTCGCCTGATTGATGAGCGCCCACATCCACGACGCCGTCCGCACGCCCCGCGCCAAGGCCCGCCCCGACGGCGGGCTGGCGGCCCTGAAACCCCACGAGATGATCGGCGGCCTGATCGACGCCATCGAGACCCGCGGCCATGACGCCCGCGCGGCGGAAGCCCTGATCGTGGGCTGCGTCGGACAGGTGGGGGCCCAGGGCGCCAATGTGGCGCTGGTGTCCAAGCTCCACGCCGGCCTGCCGGACGGAACGGCGGCGTGGAGCATCAACAACTACTGCGTCTCGGGTCTGACCGCTATCGGACAGGCCGCCGACATGGTCCAGACCGGCCGCGCCCGATCGGTGCTGGCGGGCGGGGTGGAGATGATGTCGCGCGTGCCCTTCATGGGCGACCGGGCCGACTATTACACCGACGCCGCCTTCCCGCCCCGCACCCGCTACCTGCCGGTGGCCGTGGCCGCAGATCGGCTGGCCGAGGATGCCGGCGTATCCCGCGCCGAGATGGATCAGGCGGCCCTCGTTTCCCAGTCCCGCACGGCTGCGGCCGAGGGCGGCCCGCTGACGGCCTCGCGCATCGCGCTGAACGGGCTGGACAGCGAGGAATGCGCCCGGCCCACGACGCTTGAAAAGCTGGCCAGGCTGCCCGCCGCCTTCGCCGAGATGGCCGCGCCCTATGCGGAGGCGCTGGAAGGCCGCGCCATCGATCATCGACACACCGTGGCCCACGCCCCGCCCATGTCCGACGGCGCCGGGCTGGCGCTGGTCTCGTCGGAGGCCCAGGGCGCCCGCGCCCGCATCGTGGCCCATGTGGAGGTCGGCGGCGATCCGGCCGCCTCCCTGACCGCAGGCTTCACCGCCATGGACCGGGTGCTGGAGCGGGCGGGTCTGAGCCTGTCCGACATGGACCGCATCGAGTTCATGGAGGCCTTCGCCGTCACCATCGTCACCTTCCTGCGTGAGCGGGACGTGGACCGGGACAAGGTCAATGTGGGCGGCGGCCATCTGGCCAAGGGGCACCCCATGGGCGCCACCGGCGCCATCCTGCTCTCGTCGCTGCTGGACGCGCTGGACGCGTGCGAGGGACGCTATGGCCTCGTGGTCGCGGCGGGCGCGCAGGGCGTCGGCTCGGCCATGATCGTCGAGCGCATGGGAGGCCGCTGATGGACGCCCGTCCGCCTGCGCCCCGCGACGCCGTCGTGGCCCGCCACGCCGACCTGATCGAAAGCGCGCTGGACGCCATCCGCACCCGCCGCGCCTGGTCGCCGTTCAGGGATTCACCTTCGACGAAAATCCACGGCCCGGACAAGCCCGTCGCCGGCAAGGCCGCCTTCGAGGCGCAGCTGGGCGAGCGGTTCGCGCTGGATATGCCGGGCGTCACCGACTGGGTGGGGGCCGAGGTCTCGCCCTATACGCAGCAGCCGCTGGGCATCACCTATCCGGTCAGCACGCCCGAGGTCCTGATCGCGGCGGCGCAGGCCGCCATGCCGGACTGGGCCGCCGCCTCGCCGGACCTGCGCGCGGCCCTGTGCGTCGAGATGGCGGTGCGGCTGTATGACGCCAATTTCGAGATGGCCCACGCCGTCATGCACGTGGCGGGGCAAAGCTACACCCAGTCGTTCAGCGGCTCGGGCCCCAATGCGCTGGACCGGGGCATCGAGGCCCTGGCCTATGCGGTCAAGGCCATGCACGACGTGGCGCCGACGGGCCGCTACGAGCGGGATTTCGCGGGCGAGCGGGTGGTTCTGGACAAGACCTACGCCATCGTCCCGCGCGGGGTCGGTCTGGTCATCTGCTGCGCCAGCTTCCCCACCTGGAACGCCTATCCGGCCATGTTCGCCAGCCTCGCCACGGGCAATCCGGTGATCATCAAGCCGCACCCCATCGCCGTGCTGCCCATGGCCATCGTGGTGCGCGAATGCCGTCAGGTGCTCGCCGATCATGGCTTTGACCCGAACCTCGTCACCATGGCCGTGGACACCCTTGCGACGCCCGTGGCCCAGCATCTGGTGGACCATCCGGCGGTGCAGATCGTCGATTTCACCGGCAGCCCCCGCTACGGCGGCCATCTGGAGCGCACGGTGACCGGCAAGCTGCTGTTCACCGAGACCGCGGGGGTCAACACCGTCGTGGTGGAATCGGTCGCCGATATGGAGGCCGCCGCACGGGCCATCGCCCGGGCCTCGTGCCTGTTCTCGGCCCAGATGTGCACCAGCCCCCAGGTGATCTATGTGCGCCCGGATCTGGCCGATACGTTCGGTCAGGCGCTGGTCGACCAGATCGACGCCATCGCCGGCGACCCGGCCCTGGCCGCCGGGATCATGGGCGCGATCCAGGGCCAGGTCAGCCTGAAGGCCGTGGCCGACGTGCGCGCCGCCCTCGATCAGCATCCGAAGGCCCGCGTGCTGCGCGAGGCCGCGCCCTACGCGCATCCGCAGTTCCCCGACGCCCGCACCCTGACACCCTTGGTGGTCGCGGTGAACGGCTCAGACCCCGCCCTCTACGCCGAGGAGCATTTCGGGCCGGTGCTGTTCGTGGTCCGCATGGACGGCGACGCGGCGGTGGCCGAGGCGACCCGGCTGGCGCGCGAGCACGGCTCGATCTCGTCCTATCTGTACTCCACCGCAGAGGCTTTCATCGAGCGCGCGGCGCCGTTCTATGAACAGGCCGGCGCCAATCTGACCATCAATCTGACCGGCGCCATGTGGATCAATTTCGCGGCGGCCTACAGCGACTATCACGTGTCCGGCCTGAACCCGGCGGGCAACGCTTGTCTGGCCGATCTGGCTTTCGTGGCCTCGCGGTTCCGCATCGTACAGCGGCGCCGACCGGCGGCATGACCACGGACGTCTTCATCGCCGGGGTCGGCATGACGGCGCTGGGCAAGCGGCTGGACCAGAGCGTCAAGTCGCTGACCGCCGAGGCGGTGCGCACGGCGCTGGCCGACGCGGGCGCGGCGGCCGCCCATATCCAGGCCGCCTGGTTCGCCAACACCCGCCAGCCGATGCTGGAGGGCCAGAACACCGTGCGCGGCCAGATCGCCCTGCACCCGCTGGGCCTGACCGGCATACCCGTCATCAACGTTGAGAACGCCTGCGCCTCGGGCTCCACGGCCCTGTGGCTGGCCATGCAGTGGCTGCGGGCGGGCGGCGGCGAAATTGCGCTGGTCGCCGGGGCCGAGAAGATGGTCTGGCCCGACCGGCCCGAGCGGGTGGCGGCGGCCTTCGCGGGGGGCACCGACATCCACGACCGCGACGGCGTGCTGGCCTATATCCGCGAGATGGGCGGCGAGGAACCGGGCGAGGGCCGCAGCCTGTTCATGGACCTGTACGCCGCCCAGGCCCGCGCCCACATGGCCCGGTACGGCACGACCCAGGCCGACTTCGCCCAGGCAGCGGCCAAGAACCACACGGCGGGCGCCCTGAACCCGCTGGCCCAGTACGGCGCCCCCACGACCGCGGATCAGGTGCTGGCCGACAAGCCCATCGTCTTCCCCTTCACCCGCGCCATGTGCGCCCCCGTCAGCGACGGGGCGGCGGCCATGGTGGTGTGCAACAGGGCCGGATTGAAGCGGCTGGGGGCCGCCGCCCGCGCCGTGCGGGTGCGGGGCTGCGCCCTCGTCAGCGCGTCCATGCGCGAAGCGGGGGACATAGACAACCACATCGGTCGCCGCGCGGCGCTGGCGGCGTATGAGCAGGCCGGCGCCGGGCCGGACGATATCGACGCGGTGGAGGTGCACGACGCCACCAGCTACGCCGAAATCCAGCAGATCGAGAACCTGGGTCTGGCCCGACCGGGGACCGTGGGCGAGCGGCTCCGGCGCGGCGACTTCGCCCTCGGCGGACGCACGCCGGTCAACGCCTCGGGCGGTCTGGTGGCCAAGGGGCACCCGGTGGGCGCCACGGGCATCATCCAGCTGCATGACCTGACCCGCCAGCTGCGCGGCGAGGCCGGGGCGGCCCAGATCGAGGGCGCGCGCATGGCCGCGGCCGAGAACGGCGGCGGCTTTCTGGGCGTCGAGGAGGCGGCCACCGTGGTCACCGTTCTGGAGCGCGCCGCATGAACCCCGTCGGCGTCATCTATGACGGCCGGCGCGGGCGGGCCGAGCGCCCTGCCCTGATCGAGGGCGACCGGATCGTCACCCATGGCGAGCTCATCGCGCGGGTGGACGCCCTGGCCGCCGACCTGCATCGCCGGGGGCTGGACCGGGGCCGCCGCATCGGTCTGTGCGCGGCCAACAGCTGGCGTCATGTGGTCGCCTATCTGGCCATCCTGCGCGCGGGCGCCGTCTGGGTTCCGCTGAACCCCCGCAACGGCCCCGGCCTGAACGCGGACCTCCAGCGCCGCGCCGAGCTGGACATGCTGTTCGTCGATCAGCCCTCGCGGGAGCAGATCGCGCCCTGCGCCCGCCGTCTGGAGCTGGAAAACTGGGTCGACGCGGTCGAGCCCGGCGGCACGCCGCCCGCCATCGACCACGACCCGGACGGCGTCTTCGCCATCAAGTTCACCGGCGGCTCCACCGGCAAGCCCAAGGGCGTGGTGCAGAGCCGGCGCAGCGCCATGGCGGCCCTGCGGTCGATGCAGGCCTATTACGGCTTCACCGCCGAAGACGTGAATCTGGCGGTCGCGCCCCTGACCCACGGCTCGTCCCACTATGTACTGCCGGTGCTGGCGGCGGGCGGGGCCCATGTGCTGATGGCCCAGCCGGACCGGGCGGCCATGCTGGACGAACTGAAGCGCCGGGTCACGGTGGCCTTCATGCCGCCGACCCTGATCTATCTGCTGATGGAGGCGGCCGCCTTCGGGCCCGATGACTTCAGGGCCCTGCGTCACCTGACCTGGTCCGCCGCGCCCATGCCGCCTGCCCGCATCGAACAGGCGGTCGCGCGCTTCGGCCCGGTGCTGGGCGCCCTGTTCGGCCAGACCGAGGCTCCCATGACCATCGCCGCCCTGACGCCGGCACAGGTGGCGCGGCCGGAGCTGCGCGGCGCCGCGGGCTATCCCTTCCCCGACACCCCCGTCCGCGTGCTGACCGCCGGGGGCGACGTGGCGGACCAGGGCGAGGGCGAGATTCTGGTGGGCGGCGATCTGGCCGACACCGCCTATATGGACGATCCGGACGCCACGGACGAGGCCCGCCACGACGGTTGGCTCAGGACCGGCGATCTGGGACGGCTGGAGTCGGACGGCCTGCTGACCATCCTGGGCCGCTCGCGCGAGATGATCATTTCGGGCGGCTACAACATCTACCCTGCCGAGGTGGAGGCCGCCTTGGGCGCCCATCCGGCGGTGCGCGAGGCCTGCGCCTTCGGCGTGGAGGATCCCGTTTGGGGCGAACGGCTGGAGGCCGCCGTGGCCTGGGACCCCACGCTCGCCGACGAGGCCGCCCTCACCGACCATGTGCGCCGGACCATCGGCCCGGTGCGCACCCCCAAGATGCTGCATCTGCTGGCCGCCTTGCCCCGCAATCCGGTGGGCAAGGTGGTGCGCGCGGATGTACGAACCCTGATCTACCCGGCGCCTCAATGACCGGGAGACAAAATGAGAGACGGAGGAAAACGCCATGATCGTCGTGCCGCAGGATCGCATACGCGACTACCGCGCAAAGGGCTGGTGGGGTGACGACACCCTGGACGACCTGTTCCGCCGCCATCTGAAGGCTCATCCCGATGCCGAGGCCCTGATCGATCCGTTCAACGCCGCCGACATCATGGGCGGCCAGCCGGAGCGCCTGACCTGGGCCGAGGCGGACGCGTCGGTCGACCGGCTGGCGGCGGTGTTCCATGCCCACGGCCTGAAGAAGGACGACGTGCTGGTCGTCCAGCTGCCCAACATCAATGACCTGAGCCTGACCTATCTGGCGGCGGCGCGGCTGGGGATCATCGTCTCGCCCGCCCCGGTGCAGTATCGCGAGAGCGAGCTGGGCTACATCGTCGGCAAGACCGACGCCGTGGCCGCCCTGACCACCGACCGCATCGGCAAGCACGCCCACGGCGACATGCTGATGACCGTGGCCGGCCGCTCGCCCGCCCTCAAGCATGTGTTCGTGATGGGCGAAACCTGCCCCGCCGGCGCCATCGACCTCGAGCCGCGGCTGGACGCGGTGACGCCGAAGCAGATGAAGGCCGCCCGCGACGCCATGAAGGCGGCGAGGATCAGCGCCGACGACGTCTTCACCATCTGCTGGACCTCCGGCACCGAGGCCCTGCCCAAGGGCGTGCCCCGCAGCCACAACGAGTGGATCATCATGGGTGCGGGGGTGGTGGACGCCGCCGACCTGGGCCATGGCGCGCGCATCCTGAACCCGTTCCCCATGGTCAATATGGCGGGAATCTCCACAGGCTTCGTCAGCTGGCTGCTGACCGGCGGGATGCTGATCCAGCATCATCCGTTCGACCTGCAGGTGCTGCTGAAGCAGATGCGCGACGAGACCATCGACTACACCGTCGCCCCGCCCGCGGTGCTGAACCTGCTGCTGCAGAACGAGGCCCTGCTGGAGGGCATCGACTTCAAGCGGCTGAAAGCCATCGGCTCGGGCTCGGCGCCCCTGTCGCCGTGGATGGTCAAGACCTTCCACGAGAAGTACGGCGTCCAGATCGTCAACTATTTCGGCTCCAACGAGGGGTGTTCGTTCCCCAGCGCCTGGCAGGACGTGCCCGACCCGGCCGAGCGCGCCGTTCTGTTCCCGCGCTTCGGCGAGGGCCTGCGCTGGAAGGCCATGCTGCACGACCGCATCTCCACCCGTCTGGTGGACCCGGAGACCGAGGAGGAGATCCGCGAGCCCGGCCGTCCCGGCGAACTGCGCATGAAGGGGGCGACAGTGTTCTCGGGCTACTGGCGCGCGCCGGAGGTCAATGAGCGGGCGTTCGACGCCGACGGCTGGTTCCGCTCCGGCGATCTGTTCGAGCTGGCGGGCGAGGACAACCGCTTCATCCGCTTCGTGGGCCGGTTGAAGGACATCATCATCCGGGGCGGCATGAACATCTCGTCGGAAGAGATCGAGGGCCACCTGATGGGCCATCCCGCCATCGCCGAGGCTGCGGTGGTGGGCGCGCCCGACGAGCGTCTGGGGGAACGGCTGTGCGCCTTCGTGGTGTTCCGGCCCGACCAGAGCGCCGACATGGCCGGGATCAACCGCTACCTGACCGAAGAGAAGCAGGTGGCCGTCTACAAACAGATCGAGCGGCTGGAGGTCATCGACGCCCTGCCGCGCAACCCGGTCGGCAAGGTCCTCAAGCGGGATCTGCGCGACCGTCTTGGAGAAACAGCTCAAGCATGAGTTCCGCCTTCCCCCAGTCCATGCGGCTGCCCGTCATCGCCGCGCCCATGTTCCTGGTCTCCGGGCCGGAGCTGGTCATCGCCGCCTGCAAGGCGGGGATCGGCGGCGCGTTCCCGACGCCCAACTGTCGGACGCCCGAGGATCTGGACCGCTGGATGGACCAGATCACAAGCGCGCTTAAGCCCGGCGACGGGCCGTGGATCGCCAATCTGATCACCCACTCCACCAACCCCAGGTTGGCCGACGACCTGGCCATGGTGGCGCGCTACAAGCCGCCCATCGTCATCACCGCCCTGGGGTCGCCCAGGCCGGTGATGGAGACGGTCAAGGGCTACGGCGGCATGGTCTTCGCCGACGTGGTCAACATGAAACTGGCCCGCAAGGCGGCCGAGGCGGGGGTGGACGGTCTGGCCTGCATCAGTGCGGGCGCGGGCGGCCACACGGGCCACCTGTCGCCCTTCGCCTTCGTCTCGGCGGTGCGCGAGTTCTTTGACGGCTATCTGACCATCGGCGGCGGCATCGCCGACGGCGCGGGGGTGGCGGGGGCCATCGCGGCGGGGGCGGACATGGTCTACATGGGCACCCGCTTCCTGGCCACGCGCGAGAGCCTGGCCCAGGACGCCTACAAGCAGATGGTAGTGGACTGCGACGCCGACGACCTGATCGTCTCGCCCGCCGTCACCGGCACCGACGCCTCATGGCTCAAGCCCAGCCTGAAAGCCGCGGGCCTCGACCCCGACGCCATGGGCGGGGCGATCCAGCGCGACTATTCCGGCGGCCAGAGCACCAAACGCTGGAAGGACATCTGGGCCGCGGGCCAGGGCGTGGGCCGCATCAATGCGGTGGAGTCCACCGCCGAGGTGGTGGGGCGGCTGGAGCGCGAATACCGCGCGGCGGCCGACCGCTTCATCGGGCTGAACAGCCGGGCGGCGGCGGCGTGAGCGAGCCGTCCCCGTCCCTCGCCTCGCGCTTCCAGCTGGACCCGGCGGCGGACGGACTGGAGCTGGCGCGGCGCTGGGCCGAGGCGCGCTTCGCGGGTGGCTTCGCCGAGCGACTGCGCGCCTGGCCGACCGAGGTGGAGCGGGGCCGCATGGTGATCCGCTGCGACCTGGATCCCGGCCACGCCAATTTCGTCGGGCTGGTCCACGGCGGGGTGACGGCGGCGCTGGTGGACATCGCCGGGGGCGGGGTGGCCATGACCCTGCTGAAGCCGGGCGAGCACCTGCTGTCCACCGACCTGACCCTGCGCTTCCTGAACGCCGCGCCCATCGACGCCGATCATCTGGTCGCCGAGGCGCGCGCCGCCTATGCCGACCCGCGCAAGGTGGTGGCCGAGGTCACGGTGGCCCTGCCGGACGGCCGCGTCGTGGCGCACGGGACCGCCGCCGTCTCGATCCGACGGCGCGAAACCTAGGTTCCAATAACCAGGCTGACCGTGGTGGTGGTGGAGCCGCCGATGTTCAGGGTCTGGACGGTGTTCGCGCCCTCCACCTGATAGGCGCCCGCCGTGCCGGTGGTCTGTCTGAACGCATCCAGCGCCATGCGCACCCCCGTCGCCCCCACCGGGTGGCCGCAGCCGATCAGGCCGCCGGAGGGGTTGACGGGCAGCCGCCCGCCGATCTCGATGTCCCCGGCCTCGATGGCCTTCCACGCCTCGCCCGGCGCGGTCAGGCCCAGGTGGTCGATGGCCATGTATTCGGTCATGGAAAAACAGTCGTGGGTCTCCACCGCGTCGATGGCCTCCAGCGCCACCCCGGCGCGGGCGCGGGCCTCGTCGATGGCGCGCTTCACCTGCGGGAAGACGTAAGCCTCATCGGCGCTGGCGGCGATCTTGCGGGCGTAGCTGATGGGGGCGTTGCGATGGCCCCAGCCCTTGATGCGCGGCAGGGACTCCAGCGCGACGCCGCGACGGCGGGCGTAGTCCGCCGCCCGCTCGGCCGACGCCAGAACCACCATGGCGCCGCCGTCCGTGACCTGGCCGCAGTCGGTCTTGCGCACCCGGCCCTCGATGACCGGATTGGCCTCGTCGTCATTGGCGAAGGCCGCGTCGGGGAAGACATAGTCGCGCGTCTGGGCGTTGGGGTTCAGCCGGGCGTTGGCGAAATTGATCTGGGCGATGCGCCGCAGGTGCGCGTCGTCGATGCCGTAGCGAAGGTCGTACTCCTCGGTCAGGTCAGAGAAGGCGCGCGGCCAGACATAGCGGGCGTCCTGATGCTCGTGCCCCGCCCAGGCCGCGGCGCCCAGATGCTCCGCCGCCGTCTGGCCAGGCACATTGCGCATCAGCTCCAGCCCCAGCACGGCCGCGGTTCCGTAGCGGCCCGACTCGATGTCCGCCATGGCCGCGAGGATGGCCAGCGAGCCCGAGGCGCACGCCCCCTCGTGGCGCGAGGCGGGCATGCCGTCGAACCGTTCGTCCGACAGGGCGAAGAAGCCGCCCAGCATGCCCTGGCCGGCGAACAGGTCGCCGACGAAATTGCCCACATGGCCCACGTCGATGTCGCCGGGCTCCAGCCCGGTCGCCTCAAGACCGCCGGTCAGGGTTTCGGCGAACCCGTCGGCGATCTCCTTGCCCTCGCGGGCCCAGTTGCGCTTGAAATCAGACTGCCAGCCGCCGAGAATATAGACCATCCGCTCAGTCTCCTGCCGCGACGACGATGACGCCCGCGTCGGGCTGATCGGCGTAGAGGCGCCCCACGTCCTGGCTGCGGTTGTCGATCACGCCGCGCCGGTTGATGCTGCCCTTGTCCGACACCTCGTGGGCGTTGGGGTTCGGCGGCGCGGTCAGGATCACGGCCCGTTCGATGCGCATGGAGGCCATGGGATGGGCCCGGTTGTGCGCCGCCAGCCGCTCGCGCACGGCCTCGCCCAGCCGTCCCGAGGTGATCGCCTCGCCCATCTCCAGACCCAACTCGCGCTTCACGCCTTCCACCGAGGGCCAGGCGAGAATGCCCAGATACGGCCGGTTCTCCTCGCACAGCACCAGTTCGGTGATCAGGGGCGACAGGGCGGCCAGCACCGCCTCGCGCGCCGGGCCGCCATAGACCCAGGTTCCGGTGGACAGCTTGAACTCCTCGGCCAGCCGACCGGCGAAGGCCAGGCCGCCGCTTACATCGCCCGGGATGATGAAGGTGGCCAGATCGCCCATGCAGTAGAAGCCCTCGTCGTCGAAGGCCTGGGCGCTGCGGTCCGGATCGTCCAGATAGCCCCGGGTCACGTTGGGCCCCTTGACCCGAACCTCCCAGCGGCTGTCGTCGTGCGGGACCAACTTGAGCGTCACCCCCGGCAGGGGCAAGCCCAGCCCGACCTTGTCGGTATAGGCATAGCCCGCCAGGAACCCGGCCGTGGTCTCGGTGGATCCATAGGCCGAGGTCATCATGATGCGCTTGCCGGTCTCCTCCACCGCCATCTTCTGGATTCGGTCATAGACCGGCTGGGCCAGGGCCGCGCCGCCGAACAGCATCAGCCGCAGCTCCGAGAAGAAGGTGCGGCGCAGGTCCGCGTCGGCCTCGAGCGCGTCGGCCAGCAGGGCGAACCCCAGCGGCACATTGGCGTAGTACTCGACCGGGATTTCCTTGAGGTTGCGCAGGGAGATGTCCAGCAGCCCGGGCAGGGGCTTGCCGTCGTCCACATAGAAGACGCCGCCCGCCAGCAGGGTGGCGCGCAGGACGCTGGCCCCGGCGGTGTGATGCCA
>NZ_PNLV01000044.1 GCF_013823285.1 Brevundimonas sp.
GGCGGGGTGGGCGAAGCTATCCGACGCGCCCGGGCCCGCGCCGGGCACCTGATGAAGATCGAGGTGGAGGTGGACGGCCTGGACCAGCTGGACGAGGCCCTGGCCGAACGGCCCGACGTGGTCATGCTGGACAATTTCAGCCTCGCCGACCTGCGCGCCGCCGTCACGCGGGTGAAAGGTCAGGTTGTGCTGGAGGCGTCGGGCGGGGTGAGCCTTCAGACCGTGCGCGCCATCGCCGAGACCGGCGTGGACGTGATCTCCGTGGGCGCCCTGACCCACTCGGCGCCCTCTCTCGATATCGGCCTCGACACCGCCTGAGCCCTGACGGCGAATTAATCCCCGTCGGCGCATCCATTTGCCCCGCACGCCTCCTCCTGCATAACAATGATCATTCAGGGAGGGTGAAACCATGTCCATCCATCGCCGCGCCATGCTGGGCTCCACCGCCGCCGCATTGGCCGCCTCGTCCGTTCGCGCCCGGACGCCCGCCGCCCAGCCGGCGCTGGAGGACCGCCTCGCCGAGGCCGCCCGCGCCGCCCGTCACCGCCTCGACCATGACGGCGTGCGCTTCTCGGGCCCGGCGTGGGATCTGCTGCTCGATCAGGGGCGACAGGCGCAGTTCTTCCTGCTGGGCGAGGCCCACGGCATCGCCGAGAACCCGAAACTGGCTGCGGCGCTCTACGCGGCCCTCGCCCCGACGGGCTACGAGAAGCTCGCCATCGAGGTCTCGCCGCCCATGGCCGCCGAACTGGATGCTGCGGCGGAGGGCGGCGTCGACGGTCTGCGCGCTCTGTTCGCCGATCCGGGCGCCCAGGTCGCTTTCTTCGGCATGGCGGAGGAGGCCGCCCTGCTGGCCGACGTCCGGCGGGTCGCGCCCGCCGGCCGGCCGGTTCTGTGGGGCCTGGACTACGAGGTCGGCGCCGACCGCCGACTGATCGCCCGTCTGGAGGAGGCGCCCAAGCCGCCCGCCGCCGCCGCCGCTTTGGCGACCCTGGCCGCGGCCTCGGCCGGGTCCTGGGCCCGCTACGCCGAGACCGGCAGCCCGCAGCACATCTTCAGCTTCGGCGGAGATCCGGCGCTGGTGCGCGCGGTCCGCGATGGCTGGCCGGGTGTCGACCCGCACAGCGGCTGGATCCTCGACACCCTTGAGGAGACCCTCGAAATCAACCGCCTGTGGGTGGCCCAGCGCGGCTATGAGTCCAACGCCCGCCGCGCCCGCTTCAACCGCGCCAACCTGATCCGTTACTGGCAGGCGGAACGGGCCGAGGGCCGCGCCCCGCGCGTCATGTTCAAGTTCGGCGCAGGACACATGGTCCGTGGCCTCAGCCCGACTGCGGTCTTCGACATCGGAACCCTGGCCCCCGAGATCGCCGCGACGGTGGGCGGCGAGAGCTACCACCTGCTGGTGCTGCCTGGCGCCGGATCGCAGGTCGCGAACTTCGACCCGACCGTCTGGTCCTACCGCCCCGGCCCGGGCGGCGCTTATGGCGAGGGGCTGGAGCCGATCCTCGATCAGGCCCTGCCGGACGCCTGGACCCTGATCGACCTCAGGCCGTTGCGACCGTTGATCCCCGGCCACCGCCTCACCGCCGCAGGGACCGAGCTGTCGCGGCTGGTCCACGGCTTCGACGCGGTGCTGGTGATGTCCGGATCTACGCCATCGACGAATCTCTGACCGGCCACGCCCGGCGCGGCGCTGAACGTGGCCTCGACGCCGGGTGAACGCCGCTCTGGAACCGGACGGCCCCGCCGCCGGTTTTCAGGTCATGTTCAAGCGCAAAAATCGCCAGCCCGGCCCCGCCATCGATCAGGCTGACTCCCCGCCCTTGGAGGAGAAGGTCTTTAACAACACGGACGGCAGCATAAGCATGTCACGGCCGCAGACGCCCGACGAACCGGACGATTTCGGCGGAAGCCGTCTCAACGCCCCACCCGCCTCGCTGGGGACCGCGCCCCAGCCGACGGATTAGGCTGCGGCCTCCGCCTCGGCGGTCGTCGCCGGAGCCGCCTGCGAGCGAGTCTGGGCGCGCGGCGCGGCGGGAGTTTCCTGTGTCGCGGGCTCGGCGGCCGGGCGCGTCTCCCGCTCGGCCATGCTTTCCTGCGCCCACAGCACCGTATAGGCCACCGCATTGCCCGCCTGACGGACCGTCTCTGACGGGTCCAGGCTGGCCTGGATCACCTGGGTGTCGGACGCGGTGGAAGGGCGCGCCGCATAGGTGAAGGCGCCCGACGAGCCGTTGCGACCGCCGAAGCGATAGAACAGGTGGCTGCCCACCTGCCCGACCGGCACCAGCGAGTGACGCCAGCTCGGGGACACGGCGGTGGTGTGGAAATGGGTGGCGTTGCCGACAGCGCCGTAGACCTGACCCGACAGGGCGGACGAGGCTACGTCGTGGGCCCGGCGCCAGGCCGACTGGTTCACCCCGCGGCGCATGGCGCCGTTGCAGGTGAAGCTGAACTGGCAGCCGGTCGAGCGGTTCGCGCCCTGATAGACCACGCCGCAGACGCTGTTGGGGAAGGCCCCGTGGCGGGCGCGGTTGAGAACCACCTGGGCCACGGCCTGCATGCCGGCCCGGCCTTCGCCGCGCGCTTCGTAATAGACGGCCTGGGTCAGGCACTCGAGATCGCGCGACGCGTCCAGGGCGCCCGCCAGCCGGAACGGCTGGGCCGCGGGCCCGGTCATGCTGACGCGGCGAAGACCCGCATCGGTGCTGGAAGTGGCGCGCAGGCTTTCCAGCCGGGCGGTGAGCATTTCGGATTGGCGGTCACGCTGGGCCGAACCGGCCACGGTGTAGGGGTCGTGCCGTCGCGCGATGGTCAGGGCGCTGGCGTCCAGTCCCCCCGCCGCGGCCGACAGGGCTTCTTCGGTGAATCCCACGGCGGTGGCGCCCGCGATCCGCTCGGCCTGCACGCGCGTGGTGGTCGCCTTGGCGACGGTTCCACCCAGGTAGGCGCAGCCGATGGCCAGGCCCACCAGACCGCCCAGGGCGGCGGCCGCCGTCACCGGGCGCATCTGCGGCGCAGGGATGGCGGGCGGAAAATTGGGCGCGGTCGTGGGCTTCCGTGAGGAATTCGACAAGGATGCAGTCCTGAGTGACAGGGGCAGGATTGCGCCCCCAGGCAGTCTGCCCCCTCGACGCAAGATCGGCGCCGGTTACGCAGGGGCGGGTCCGTCAGTCAACTTCCCGTGACTGGCGAGGCCGCGCTTAAGCCACCGGAATATGGCGTCAATGTGGACGATTCGCAATCGTCGCTTGAAGCGCAGCAATTCGTCGCACCAGGGCAACACAGGCAAGATGATCAGCGCCTCACAGGGCATGATTATCGCTACTCATCTTGCCTCTATCGTATTGGCTTATCTCACAAGGATCTTGATTGGATCGAACCAAATGGAGAAAAGCACAACCCCGGCGCTCAAATAGTCATTGCATTGCAGCGCGGCATAGGAACATCTTGCGACGACGCTGCGGCTGGAACCCGGGCTGCGGCGACAGCGTTAGTCAACGGTTAAGCTGGAGAATAGCCATGCGTCGTCTCACTCAAGTTCTGATCCTGTCCGCCGGCCTGGCCGGTCTGGCCGCCTGCGGCGCCACCATGGAGCAGCGCGCCGCCACCGGCGCCATCACCGGCGCGGTCGTGGCCGGTCCTGTGGGCGCCGCCGTGGGCGGAGCCGCCGGCGCCGCCGTGTCCCGGAGCCAGGGCGAACCCGACTAAAGCAAACGAGTTGGTGCGTCTGGCTTGAGGGCGCCTTCATGCTCCAGAAGCCACTTCTTGCGCCCCAGACCCCCGGCATAGCCGGTCAGCTTGCCCGATGACCCCACCACCCGGTGGCAGGGGACGATGACGCCCACAGGGTTGGCCCCGTTGGCCAGCCCCACGGCGCGCACCGCCGTGGGCGCGCCGATCCGCGCCGCCAACTGGCCGTAGGTCTCGGTGCGCCCGGCCGGAATCTCCGTCAGGGCCGCCCACACCCGCCGCTGGAAGGTCGTCCCGCCGGTGGTCCAGGGAATGCGCTTCAGCGCCTCCACCTCGCCCCCGAAATAGTCCAGCACCGCTTCGCGCACCCCTGCCGGCGCCGCCCCCGCCTCAAGGATCACCGTCCCATAGTGCAACCGCAGCAGCCGCCGCATGCGCGCTTCATAGTCGGCGAAGTCGAAGGCGCGCACCACGCCCTCCCCGTCAAACACCACCAGCACCTCGCCCAGCGGCGTGGCGATCCGGTCCAGTTGAAAGGTCTCAGGCCGCTTCGTCATCTCTCGTCTCCTGTTCGATCAAGGCCGCCACGCCCAGGCCCCCGGCCTTCAGGTGCGCCGCGCCATAGGCCCGCCACGGCCGCCAGCCTTCGGCCCGGGCCGCGATCCGCTCATCTCCGTCATCCAGCCGGTCGCTCATCAGGGCGCCCGGGTCCTCCACATGCCAGTCGCCGACCAGCCGCAGCCCGGGCCGTCGGCGCACCAGCGGCGCCAGCGCCGGATCGGCCGACAGATGCGCGCCGATCATGGCCGGATCGGCGGTCAGGTCGAACACCCGCCGCACCCGCGCCAGCACCCCGGGCAGTCCCGTGATGTCCGGAATCGACACCTGCACCGCCAGCCGGTCGCCACTCGCCGGCTCCACCGTCACCGCCCCGCCGCCCTCGAGCTGGCGCATCCAGCGTCCGTCCTCGACCCGCTCCAGCGGCTCGGCCCGCGCCGTCAGGGCCGCGATGATCCCGTCCCAGTCATAGGGCGGCCGATACGCCAGCATCAGCCGCACCCCCTCCCCCGGCGCCGCATCGGGCGCCGTGCCGCGCCGCAGGGCCGAGGGCGGACGGCGGTACAGGCGCTGGAAGGTCTCGTTGAACCGCCGGACGCTGCCGAAGCCCGCCGCCATGGCGACCTCGGCCATGGGCATGCGCGTCTCCTGGATCAGCTGCTTGGCCAGCAGCACCCGCCGCGTCTGGGCCACGCTGACCGGCGCGGCGCCCAGATGCTGGCGGAACAGACGGCGCAACTGGCGCTCGCCCACCCCCAGCCGTCCGGCCAGGGCCTCCACGTCGCCGTCATCCAGCGCGCCCGCCTCGATCAGGGCTAGGCCCCGGCTGACGGTGTTGGAGGTGCCCCGCCACGCGCCCATGTCCGGCGCCGTCTCGGGGCGGCATCTCAGACAGGGCCGGAATCCCGCGCCCTCCGCCTCCGCCGCGGAACGGTAGAAGCGGATGTTCTCCCGCTTCGGCGTGCGCGCCGGACAGATGGGGCGGCAATAGATCCCCGTCGTCTTCACCCCGCCGAAGATCTTCCCGTCGAACCGGGCGTCCCGGGCGACGATGGCGCGATAACAGGCGTCCTGATCCAGTTCCATGCCGCGCAGGATGCGCCGGCACGGCGATCCTGTCTCGCGGTTTTCGGACTTCTCCTCCCCGCCTCGTGGGGTTTGTTCCCCGCCTCAGCCGACCCGGCGGTCCGGCAGCGCATAGGCGATCACCTGATCCCCGGCCTTCGTCTCCATGAAGTGATGCCCGCCGGTCATGATGACCAGATACTGCCGTCCGCCCTGCTCATAGATCATCGGATTGGACTGGCCGCCCGCCGGCAGGGCGTCCTGCCACACGGTTTCGCCGGTCTCGATGTCGATGGCCCGGATCAGGTCATCGGTGGCCGCCGCGATGAAGATCAGGCCCGAGGCGGTGATCACCGAACCGCCGTTGTTGGGCGTGCCGATGTTGATGGGCATCATGGACGGGATGTTGAACGGCCCGTTCTTGCGCGCCGTGCCGAACACCCGGTCCCAGATGGTGCGCCCGGTCCGCAGGTCGATGGCCCGGATGCCCCCGTAGGGCGGCTGCTTGCACAGCAGATTGGTGAAGGGCATGCGCCAGCCGGCGTTGACGTCGATCGCATAGGGCAGGCCCCACTGCGGATCGCCCGCCCCCTCGGCGCTCAGATTGCCGCCGCGCGGATTGGTCTCGGCGTTGCGTGGATCGCCGCGCGGGAACCAGCCCCGCTCGCTGGCCTCCTCGCGCGGCACCAGACGGTTGTAGTTGGGCGTGTCGTTGTAGTTGGCGATGATCACGCCCCGGTACGGGTCAATGGCGATCCCCCCCCAGTCCGAGCCGCCGTTATAGCCCGGATACTGGATCCAGCGCCGGTCCGCCGTCGGCGGGGTGTAGATGCCCTCATAGGACGCCTGGCGGTACTGGATGCGGCAGATCATCTGGTCAATGGGCGACATGCCCCACATGTCCCGCTCGGTCAGGTCCGGCTTGGCCAGGGTGTGGAACAGGCTGAATGGCTGGGTGGCGGTGCGCTGGTCAGGCTCCACTCCGCCCTGGGGCGCGGGACGCTCCTCCACCGGCGTCAGGGGCTGACCCGTGCGCCGGTCCAGCACATAGATGTCCCCCTGCTTGGACGGCAGGACGATGGCCGGAAGCACCCCGCCCGACGTGGGAAAGTCTATCAAGGTCGCCTGGCTGCCCAGGTCATAGTCCCACACATCCATATAGACCGTCTGGAAATGCCACGCAGGCTGGCCGGTGTTCACATCGATGGCCACCAGAGCCGTGGCGTATTCGTTCTCATACGGGGCGCGGTCGCTGCTGTAATAGTCGCCCGCCGAGTTGCCCATGGGCAGATAGACCAGCCCCAGCTCCTCGTCCCCGGTGGCGATGGTCCACATGTTGGGCGTGCCCAGGGTGTAGGTCTCGCCCTCCGGCGGCAGGCCGGTCTCGCCCGGCCGGCCCATGTCCCAGGCCCAGCGCAGCTCGCCGGTGATGACGTCAAAGCCCTGGATCACCCCCGAGGGCGCGGCGCGGTACTGGCCGTCCAGCACCTGGTGCCCGGTGACGATGACGCCCTGCACCACCACCGGCGGCGAGGTGATCGACACCATGCCGGGGATCACCTCTCCCATGCCCTGCTTGATGTCCACCTGGCCGCCCATGCCGAAGTCGGCGCAGGGAACACCTGTGCGCGCATCCACGGCGATCAGGCGTCCGTCCAGGGTGCCTTCGATGATGCGCGCCGCGCACGGCCGGGCCGCCGCCTCGGTGGAGGCTACGGTCGCCGCGGCGACCGGCGCCGCCGTGGGCGCCGTCGCGCTGGCCGGGGTCGCCTCCGGCTCGGCGTAATAGACCACGCCCCGGCAGGCGGCGGTGTAGGGCACGGAATCCTCGGTCACCCCGGGATCGTATGACCACTTCTCCAGCCCCGACGCCGCGTCCAGCGCGATCAGCCGGTTCATGGCCGAGCACAGATAGAGGGTGTCCCCCACCTTCAGGGGCGTGGTCTCGGCGCCGAACTTCTCGGGAATGTCGCCGGTGTTGAACTCCCACACCCGCTCCAGATCGCCCACATTGTCGCGGTTGATCTGGGTCAGGGGCGAATATCGCTGGGCGCCATAGGTGCCGCCATAGGCGGGCCAGTCGGCGCCCACCTGCAGCGGATTGGCCGGATCAGGCGCGCCGAACCCCGCCTCGGGCATCGGCCCCGCGGGATCGGGCCGGTTGGCCGCCGCCACCGCCACGCCCGCGATCAGGGCGAACACCGCCGCGCCGCCGAACCCGGCCAGCATCAGGGGCTTGCCGCTGACCCGCCCGCTCCACGGCGTGACCCAGCGATTGCGTGCGGGCGCCAGAACCGGGATCGCCGCAATGACCAGCAACAGCAGGACAAACGGGGCGAACACGCGCGGCACCAGGGCCCAGCCGTTCAGCCCGACCTCGAACAGGGCCCAGATCACCGTCAGGACGAAGACCAGCAGATACAGCCAGAAGGCCTCCATCCGCCGCACGAACAGCAGCGCCCCGGTCGCGATCAGGCCCAGTCCCGCCAACAGATAATACCAGCTGCCGCCCACCGCGATCAGCCAGCCGCCGCCGATGGTCAGCACTACCCCGATCAAGCCGAACAGCACCCCGAGCGCCATCACCGCCCAGTCGCCCGCGCCCAGTCTGTCCCGTCCAAACATGTGGAAACCCCTTCGTCCGCCTCATAGGCGAACACGCCACGCCAGCGCTGGTTCCTTATCCTCCCCCATCGGGGGAGGGGGACCATCCGAAGGATGGTGGAGGGGGGCCTCAAGCCCGGTTTTAATCCTCACCCCCTCAGTATCCCCCGATGATCGGCAGCACCTCGCCGGTGATGTAGCTGGAGCACTGGGGCGAGGCGAAGAACACGAACGCCGGGGCGATCTCCTCCGGCTGGGCGGGACGGCCCATGACCGTGCCCGACCCGAATTCGCTGACGCCCTCCGCGTCCCGGTCCGCCGGGTTCAGGGGCGTCCACACCGGCCCCGGCGCCACCACGTTCACGCGAATGCCCTTCAGCGCCAGGTGCGTGCCCAGCGACCGGGCGAAGGCGTGGATGCCGCCCTTGGTCAGGGAATAGTCCAGCAGCATCTCGTTGCCCGTGATCCCGGTGACCGAGCCGGTCATGATGATCGACCCGCCCGGCTTCATGTGCGGAACCGCCGCCTGGGCCAGGTGGAAATAGCCGTACAGATTGGTTTTCATGGTCCGGTCGAACTGCTCGGCCGTGATGTCGGCGAAGTCCGGCACATGCTGCTGGAACGCCGCATTGTTCACCAGCACGTCCAGCCGCCCGAACGCCTTCAGGGTCTCGTCCACCGCCATCTTCGCGAACGCCGGATCGGCCACATCCCCGGCCAGCACGATGGCCCGCTTGCCCTCGGCCTCCACCGCCTTCTTCGTCTCCCCGGCGTCGCGCTCCTCGTCCAGATGGCAGATGACGATGTCCGCGCCCTCCCGGGCGAACAGCACCGCCACCGCCCGGCCGATGCCGCTGTCAGCCCCGGTGATCAGGGCCGCGAAGCCCTCCAGCTTGCCAGAGCCCTTCCAGAACGGCGCGTCATACATGGGCGCAGGGTCCAGCCGGTGCTCTTCGCCCGGCTTCTTCTGATGCTGCTTGGGGAAGGGCGGGACCGGGTAGTCGCGCGCGCCGGCCTGCATGGCCTTTTCGCCGCCGTCGCCGCCCGAGGCCTTCGCCTCCTTCGCATCGATCGGCGCCTGAATCCCGCGCCCCTGCTCTGCGGCCTTGTCGCCCTCACGCTCGAATTGCTCTGTGCGATCCATGTCCGGCTCCTTCTGATGGGGTCACCGGACAATCAGGAGCGAGCCCGATGGTTCCCCCCCGCTCACCCCCGACGAACGCTTGCCACAGCCCCGCCCCCCTCCGGGGTGAGCGGGGGATTGGATCACCCCACCACCGCCGGCAGCCCCTGCCACAGGATCGAGACCGCCGAGACCGCCCCGCCCGTGGCGGCGATGGCGTTGGCGAAGCCCGCCATTTCATCGCCGCCGCGTCGCCAGCGCCGCCCCGCGTCCACCGTCAGCCAGCCCGCCGCGATCAGGCAGACCAGGGTGAACACGCCCACCGTCGCACGCGACAGGGGATGGCTCGCGTGGGCCGCCACGTCGGCCACGCTGGCGATGCCGTAGACGCCCAGGAAATGGACCGTCCAAACGATCAGCCCGCCCAGCATGTAGGCCCAGCGCTTCACAGGACCGCGCCCGGGAACAGCCGCGTCAGCAGGACCGCCAGTCCGGCCATCGAGGCGATGAACACATAGAACAGGGCGATCACGTCAAAGCTGGTGGCGTGCGCGTGATGCACCCGCCCCCGGATCCAGCGCAGGAAGATGTAGAGCGCCATCAGGCCGCAGATGATCACATAGAACCCCTGCCAGCCGAGGAAGGCGAACACCGACGCCCCCTGCCCGCTGCGGGTGGGGTCCAGCCCCGCCGCGCTCCATGTGGACCAGTCGGTCCACCAGCTGGCGGCCATGAGCACGCTGGCCACCACCACCATGCCGGTGGCGATCATGCCCGCGCGAGGCCGGTCCATCCGCACCACCTTGCGGACCCCCAGCATCAGGGCGATGACCCCTGCGTAGCCGCCCGCCACCGCGATCAGGCTCCACATGGGCGGCGGCGCGATCCACATCTCCGCGCCCCGGCTCCACAGGAAGACGTAGGAGAACATGCTCATGGCCGCGATCATCCCGGACACGAACAGCAGGCACACCATGGCCCACCACCCGTGGCTCAGGGTCCCCGAGGCGTAGGTGGGCACGCGGATACCCCCGCCGATGTCCACCGTCTCCTCCGCCAGGGGCTCGTCCAGCTTCCAGGCCCAGCCCATCATGCAGAACACGCCCGCCACGCCTGCGACCGCCGCCGCGTAATAGGCGCCGGGCACCAGCAGCATGAAGAAGGCGGCCGTGAACAGCGCCGCCCAGAAATGCCAGGGCGACGGCCGGGGGATGCGCGCCATGTACTGCGGCTCGGCGTTCAGGGGGCTGGTGATCAGGGTCTCGCGCTCACCGGTCACCGTGCCCGGCAGGAACCAGCGCCCCTCCGGCACGGTCCGGTTCAGCTCCGGCTGGTCCCACAGGGGATACAGGCTCTTCACCACCGGGATCGAGCGCAGGGAATAGGTCCCCGACGGCAGCCACTCCAGCCCCGGCGCGTCATGCACATTGCCTGCGTTCTGCCCCAGCGATGGCCGGAAATTCCTGACCATGTCGATGATCACCACCAGCACGCCCAGGGCGAAGATGAACGCTCCCACGGTCGAGATCAGGTTGACCAGATCCAGCCCCCGGTCCGGCAGGAAGGTGAAGACCCGCCGGGGCATGCCCATCATCCCGGTCAGGTGCATGGGCAGGAAGGTCACATGCATGCCGGTGAACATCAGCCAGAAGGCGGTCTTGCCCAGCCGTTCCGACAGGGCCCGCCGGCTGACCACCGGGGTCCAGAAATAGATGGCCGCGAAGATCGGGAACACCATTCCGCCGATCAGCACATAGTGCAGGTGCGCCACGATGAAGTAGGTGTCGTGCACCACCCAGTCGAACGGGACCATGGCCACCATCACCCCGGTCAGCCCGCCCATCACGAAGATCAGCAGCCCGCCGATGATGAACAGGCCGGGGGCCGAGAATTTCATCCGCCCCGCCGCCATGGTGGCGATCCACGAGAACACCTGCACGCCCGCCGGAATGCTGACGGCCATGGAGGCGGCCGAGAAGAAGCCCACCGACATGGTGGGCATGCCCGTGGTGAACATGTGGTGCGACCACACCCCGAAGCTGATGAAGCCGGTGGCCAGCATGGCCATGACCACGAGGGGATGCCCCACCAGCCGGTTACGGGCCACCACCGGGATCATGGTCGACATGGCCCCCGCCGCCGGCAGGAAGATGATGTAGACCTCCGGGTGGCCGAAGAACCAGAACAGGTGCTGCCACAGCATCGGATCCCCGCCCCTGGCCGCGTCGAAGAACGGCCAGTCGAACATCCGCTCCATCTCCATCAGGGTGGTGGCCAGGATCACCGAGGGGAAGGCGATCAGGATCATCACCGCGAAGATCAGCATGGCCCAGGCGAAGATCGGCAGCCGCGCCAGGGTCATGCCCGGGGCCCGCGTGCGCATCACCCCCACCACGATCTCGATGGCCCCGGCGATGGCCGAGATCTCGATGAAGCCGATGCCCAGCAGCCAGAAGTCGGTGTTGATCCCCGGCGAGAAGGCCTTGTTGGTCAGGGGCGGGTACATGAACCACCCCCCGTCCGGCGCCAGGCTGAAGAAGATCGAGCTGAAGAAGATCAGCCCGCCCACCACATAGGACCACAGGGCGTACGCCCCCAGCCGCGGAAACGGCAGGTCGCGCGCCCCCAGCATCTGGGGCAGCAACAGCACCGCCATGGCCTCCACCATGGGCACGGCGAACAGGAACATCATCACCGTGCCGTGCATGGTGAACAGCTGGTTGTAGGTGTCCACGCCCACGAACCCGGCGTCGGGCACGGCCAGCTGGGTGCGCATCACCAGCGCCAGAATCCCCGCCAGCACGAAGAACAGGAAGGCGGCCCCGACAAACAGGATGCCCACATAGCTGTTGTTGATCGCGGTGAACCAGCCCCAGCCCTTGGGCCCGCACCAGACCTCCTCCAGCGCCTTCAGCTCGCCGTCGGGCCGGGCCTCCTGCGTCGGAAACCGGTCATAGAGTTTCGGGTCGAACCCGGTCTCGGATGTCATTCCAGCCCGTCCAGATACGCGGCCACGGCCTGCAGTTCATCGCCCGACAGGGTGGTGTAGGACGGCATGCGATTGCCCGGCTTTATGCCCTGGCTGTCGGCAATCCATCCCGCCAGCGTGCCGCGGTTGTTGGGCAGGATTCCCGCCCCGATCGTCCGCCGGCTCCCCACATGGGTCAGGTCCGGACCGGCCAGTCCGGTGGCCTCGGGCGCGCCGCGCACCACGTGACAGGCGCCGCAGCCGTTGTCCTGGAACACCGCCAGCCCCTGGGCCGCCAGGGCGTCCGTCGGCGCCGCAGCCGCCCGGGCCTGTCCCGCCATCCAGGCGTCGAATTCATCCCTCGGCATGGCCACCACCACCAGCCCCATCAGGGCGTGCGGCCCGCCGCAGTACTCAGCGCATTGCCCGCCGTAAGTTCCGGCTTCATCCGCTTGAAGTCTAAGAATATTTCTTCTGCCGGGGATCATGTCCAGCTTGGGGCCCAGCCGCGGAATCCAGAAGCTGTGGATCACATCGGCGGACTCCAGTTCGAAGGTCACCGGCTCGCCCACGGGGATGCGCACCTCATTGGCCGACTGGATGCCCGGTCCGCCGCCCTCCCCGTCCAGATAGGCCACCCGCCACCACCACATTTCGCCGGTCACGCGCACCCGCATTTCGCCCGGCTCCGGCTCCCCGCTCAGGGAGGAGGTCAGCGACAAGCCCCAGATCAGCAGCGCGCTCAGCACCACCACCGGAAACGCCAGCCCGCCGAACCAGATCAATCGTTGATCGCCCAGCCGCGCCTTCAGCCCGGATCGCCCCGCCAGCGCCCCGACCAGCGCCACGATCACCACCGCCAGCACGGCGGCGCCCATGAACATCACGCCCCACGACAGGGTGGTCAGCGGCTCGGCGAAAGGACCCGCCGGGCTCAGCACCGGCGGCGGCCATCCTGCAAAAGGTTTAGAGGCCATAGAGATAGGCGGCGATATCACGGGCCTCCTCCTCGCTGATGGGCATGGGCGGCATGGGCGAGCCTTCGTCCACGGACGGCGCGTCCACCAGATAGGGGATCAGGGTCTCGGGCCGGTTCGGCAGGCCCGAGCCGATCAGGGCCCTGCGGCCCAGTCCGTCCAGGGACGGACCCACCCGGCCTTCGGGCCAGTCGATCCCGGGAATCGCGTGACAGGATCCGCACCCGACCCGGCTCATGACTTCCAGCCCGTGCTCCGGGTCGCCCGACGGCACGGACCGCGCCGGGCTGTCGACCGCGCCCGAACACGCCGCCAGCGCCAGCGTCGTCAGGATCATGCTTCTCGCCCCCGTTCGGCTCATCCAGACCTAACCCAGCTTGGCTGCAACGGTTCCGCCGAACCCCTCTCCCGATGCCGCAGGGATTTCAGGAACCCCCGCCCCGACGCCGCGTTCGCCAAGCGATGCCGTATCGCCGCCTCTCCGCCCTGATCGCCGCGACGACCCTGGCCGCCTGCGCGCCGGGCGCGTCGGACTATGAGGACCCCTTCATCGCCACCGGCGAGGTCATCGCCCTGTCGGGCGGTCAGGCCGGACCGGCCGCCGCCTGCCTCACCTGCCACGGGATCGACGGCGAGGGCGACGGCGTCGAAACACCCCGCCTCGCCGGTCTGGACGAGGGCTATATGCTCAAGCAATTGAATGACTACGGCGCCGGCCTTCGCCCGCACGATCAGATGTCGCCCATCGCCCGCAGGCTCTCCGACGCGGACCGGGCGCGCGTGGCCCGATACTACGCCCGCATGCCGGCCCGCGCCGCCGCGCCCGCCGTGCCGGCCCGCGCCGCCCTGATCGCCGAGGGCCGCCCGATCTATCATCAGGGTCTGCCCGGCCAGGTCGTCGCCACCTGCGCCGCGTGCCACGGCGCCGACGGCCAGGGCGTCGGTTCGGCCAACCCCCAGCTCACCGGCCAGCCCCCCGCCTATCTGGCGGCCCAGCTGCGCCTGTGGAAAAACCGCGACCGTCGGAATGATCCCCTGGACGCCATGGGCGCCGTCGCCCGTCCGCTCAGCGACCGCCAGATCGAGGCGGTATCCGCTTACGCGGCGTCTCTTCCTCATCCGTCCCCGGAATGATCTCGATGGGTTCGCCCTCCAGCTCCTCCACCACCGGCAGCATGCCGGGCAGCACATTGTCCTTGTCGAACACATAGTGCTTCAGGGCCGCCGCCACGTGGCCCATGATCAGGAAGGTGATGCCCCAGACCATGAAGAAGTGGAGGCGCTCGGCGGCCCACATCAGGTTCCACGCCGCCTCCCGGGACAGCTCCCCCAGCGGCAGGCCCGGCACCGGCACCAACCCGCCGATGCGCAGCGGAATCTCCGGCGCCACCGTCGACAGCATCAGCCACCCCGACAGGGGCAGCCCCACGATGAAGATGTAGAACAGGAAGTGCGTCACCCGGGACACCTTGCTCTCCCAGCCCGGCTTGTCCGCGTCGTTCACCGGACCGGGAATCAGCAGCCGCCAGATGGCCCTCAGCACCGCCAGCAGCAGGATCAGGATGCCCGCGTCCGCATGCAGTTGGAAGGCGGCCACCTTGTCGCCGCCGACGGGGATGCCCGACATCCACCAGCCCCACACCAGCTGGAACATCACCAGCGCCGCCATGGTCCAGTGGAAAGTGATGGCCACGGGCGTCCAGCGCCCCTCGGACGTGTGGGTGTCCGCCCAGGCCCTCAGCCGCGTGATCATGCGATCCGCTCGCCCGCGCCGGCCTCGCCGAAGCCCACCCGCCGCATCAGCAGGATCAGCGCCGCCGCCAGATAGGCGCCCGCCGCCGGGGCCCACATGATCAGCCCGCCCGCCTGCTGGTCCTCCAGCGGAGTCAGGCCCCAGGCCAGGGTGGTGGCGAAGTGGGGCGCATACATCGGCTCGCTTGCGAAGGTGATCAGGGCCCCCAGCGCGCCCATCTGGACCATGGTGGCGATCAGGGCCAGCAGGCCGTGCTGTATGGGCGCCAGCCGCACCCCGCGCCAGAACATCAGCGCCGCCCCGATCAGGCTCGCCTGCATGATCCAGTACTGGGCGTCCCCGGTCAGGGACCAGCCATAGGCCGCCGGCGCATGCCAGAACCACAACAGCACCGCCTGCGCCGCCGTGGCGCTCCACAGCAGGCTCCGCCCGCCGAACAGGCGCTTGAGCCGCGCGCGGGGCGCCGCCAGCACCAGCAGCCCCGCCGCCAGAGTCATCACCGCCACATGGTGCCCCACCCGCGCCGCGAACAGGGCCGAGGTCAGGGCGCACAGCGGCGACACGAAGGCGATGAAGAACAGGCTCCACCCGGCCCCGAACACAAGGCGCTCACGCGTCGACGCGCCGCGCCCCCAGGTCATGCCCCAGACCACGGCAAGCGCGACCAGCGCCCCGATCAGCACCGGGTCCAGGTTCCACGCAGCCCACACGGCCCCCGGCTGTGGCGCCGGTCCGCAATAGGGTTGGAAACTCAGAATCGTCATGGCCCCCGCCTGGTCCGCGATCCTGTTTCAATCCCTCGCCGGATCAGGAGTTCCCCGCAGGCCGCCCCGGAACGGCCATCCGGCATCGCTGCGCGGCGCCGTGCAGCGTCACGGATTGATAGGCGACCACGAAGCACGCCTCATGCACATGGCGGCACAGATCCGCCGAGCGCTGCAGGGTGTAGTATGTCGCGGCGGCGCGGAAACACGCCTCCCCCTGAACATGGCGGCAAACGTCGGCGGCGCGTTCGAAGGTCACGTACTGCGCCGCGGTCCCGTAGCAGAGGTTGCTGTTCACCCCCGCGCACAGCTCCGCCACGCGCCGCTCCCCATAGCGCTGCCAAAGCGACTGCACACACGCGCCGCCCATCGGCGCCGGTTGAGCCCCCATCATCGCCAGCGCCGCCATCAGCCCGATCATGTCATGCCTTCCCGAGCGCCGTCACCAGCCGGACCCGCGCTTCCCGTCGCGCCGATCCCGATGCCCGCCCCGGTCCCGTCCCCGGTCGCGATCATGGTGGGGCGGACGCACACGCGGCGGCGGCGCCACCTGCCCGTAAGGCAGCGGACAGAGGGTCACCCATTCCCCGCTGCTGGACAGATGGCGGTAGCAGCGCGCATCCTCGGCCATGTAGGCGGTCTCCGCCGCGATGCCGTCCATGGCCATGGCCAGGCCTTCCATGAACGCCAGATCCGTGACGCATCCCGACACCCCCACCGCGGCCGCCGCTGAGATGGCCAGCCCACGCACCCTCTTCTTCGTCAGACTTGGCATTTACCCGGCCCTCTCTCGTAGCCACGGCGCGCGCGGCGTGCTGTGAAGGTGGTCTTGGCTCGCATGAACTGAATATGAACGCCGAACCGACGTTCTGTGAGCGTCAGAAATCGTCAGGAGCCGTCGCCATGACGCACAGGGAAGCCCATCGGGTGGATCGCATTGGCTGGCTTCGCGCCGCCGTGCTCGGCGCCAATGACGGTTTGGTCTCCACCGCCAGCCTCGTGGTCGGCGTGGCGGCGGCCGCCGCCAGTCATGGAAGCATCCTCATTGCGGGCGTCGCCGGACTGGTGGCGGGAGCCATGTCCATGGCCGCCGGGGAGTACGTCTCCGTCAGCTCCCAGTCTGACACCGAACGGGCCGATCTGGCCCGCGAGGCGTCCGAACTGTCCGGCCAGCCGGAGGCGGAACTGCGCGAACTGGCGGGCATCTATGTGGCGAGGGGCGTCGCCCCCGATCTGGCGGCCGAGGTGGCGCGTCAGATGACCGCTCACGACGCCCTCGGCGCCCACGCCCGGGACGAGCTGGGCATATCCGAGATCACCACGGCGCGGCCCATTCAGGCGGCGGTGACCTCGGCCCTGACCTTCTCGGCCGGCGCCGCCCTCCCCCTGATCGTGGCCGCCCTGGCGCCCATGGCCGGACTGGCGATCTGGGTGGCCGGCTCCGCTCTGGCGGGCCTCGCCGTCCTCGGGGCGCTGGGCGCAAAGGCAGGTGGCGCGCCCGTCGGGCGATCCGTCGTCCGGGTCGTCTTCTGGGGCGCCTTGGCCATGGCGGTCACCGCAGGGATCGGCCGCCTGTTCGGCGTCGCCGTCTGATCTTTCCGCCGTGCTGATCCGGGATTCAGGCCGTCGGCCTCGCCGCCGTCGGGTTGCGCGGGTCCAGCGGCAGGCCTGCCGCCTGGCGCGCCTTCAGCAGCCTCAGCCAGCCGTGCAGCGCCTCGCAGTCCAGCCCGTGCATCATCAGCCGGAACCCCGCCTGCAGGGTCGACAGGGACACCATGGGGTGTCCGTTCTTGATGAAGGCCAGGTGATAGTCCGTGCCCAGGATGCGGGCGATATAGATGGCCACCGTCTCGTCCAGCTGCAGCGAGTGGGCCGCCCGCACGAAGTCCCGGCGCGGCAGCATCAGCGCATACAGCGGCGTGTAGAACTCCACCGCCGTCTGCACGTCCACGAAATTCAGCGGCCCTTTCGGAAACGCCTCGAACGCCGGGAACTCGTCCGAGATCATGGAGAAGTCCACCCGCTCCGGCGGCGTCAGCTCGCGTCCCTGGTCCCTCAGCGCCGCGTTCAGCTCGATGATGAAGTTGAAGACGTTCAGGTCGTGCTGAAGGAACAGATTGTCCTCGATGTCCTTCAGCCGCGTCGGCCGCAACGGATGGCTCGACACCGTCACTGGCCCGGCATTGGCCCGCATGAAGGCCAGCAGCTCCGTGCCGATGTGGAAATGCCTCAGGATCAGGGTGTTGGTCTCCGGCGTCCCGAACACCCGCAGGCCCCAATGGATGGTCTTGTGCAGCAGCCCGTTCAGGTTCGGAAAGCGCGGCGATAGGGCCCGCAACACCTTCACCACGCAGAAGAACAGCAGCACCAGCGGCCGGCTCACCGGGAACAGCCAGCGCCGCGACCACGACCGCGCGCCCATCAGCAGCGCCCGCTTGGCGCCGTCGTCGATGGGCAGGCTCTGGTCCAGATACAGCGCCATCCAGGGATCCGGATCCTTCGGGTCGTACCCGGCCGGATCGAACGGATCGGGCCGCGCCCGCCCCCGCTCCACGGCGACGCCGTCCGACAGGCTCACGCCGCGATCTCCTCGATCTGCAGCGCATACAGCCGCGCCGTCACCCGCGCGCACATGACGATGCGTTCGGCTGTCTCGGCGTCCGGCAGCACCATCTCCAGCATCTCGCGGAACTCCTCCATGTGCTCGGCGTCGTTCTCCCCGTGATACAGCAGGAACCGCACCGCGTCCTCGGGCAGGTCCAGCCGCGCCTTGACCATCCGCCCCCACGGCGCCGCCTTGACGGACCCCAGCCCCTCGATGATGAACATGGCCCCCAGCAGGCCGAAGGGGTTGGGCTTGGACGCCTCATGGAACATCCAGGCCGACAGGGCCTCCGAGCCCACATTTTTCGGCGCGCCCTGAATGGCCTCCAGCGCCCCGCCCGCCGCCACGAAATCCTGCTCCAGCAGGCGGAAATCCCGGTGCTCGGTCACCGCATGCTTCATCAGGGTGGAGCGCAGCTCCAGATGCGCCTCATCGATGCTGGACGCCGCCCGGCTCATCCACAGCGACCCGTCCTTCACCTGCTGGCGCAGATTGATCAGGAAGGCGTGATAGTCCGCCGTCTCGAACCGCCCCCGCGTCAGCTTGCGGATCAGGGGCGTCGCCTCCAGCCGCTGCTCGAAATCGGCGAACACCACCGCCAGCTTGCGCAGGGTGTCCTGGACCTGGTCCGCCATCACACGATCTCCAGCAGCATGAATCCGATCATCGCCCGGCCGCTCTCCGGCACGATGCACAGCACCGTCTCGCCCGGCCTGCCGCGCCCCGACTTCAGAAACGCGTCCAGCATCACCCAGATGGAGGCCGAGCCCACATTGCCGCTCTCCGGCAGGGTGGTGAACCATTTCTCCTCCGGGATCATGGCCGCCGTATTCTCCAGCAGCCCCACGATCTCGGCCCGCAGCGACCGCGCGGAATAGTGGCACAGCAGGTGGTCCACCTGATCCGGCGCGATTCGCCCCGCGTCCACCTTGGCCAGCCACACCCCGATCCATGCCCGGATCACGATCTTCAGCAGGTCGAAGTCCTGCAGCAGGGCCATGGCCCCGGCGGCATGGGCCGCCGTCGGGCCTGCGTGGCTCCAGGCGCTCTTCAGGTCCGCGCGGTCGGCGAAGGTCGAGCCCGCCCACATGCACGGGTCGAACCGTCCGGCCAGCGACGTCATGTCGATCCAGCGCACCTTCAGGCTGCGCCCGCCGGGCCTCGGCCGGGGCTCCATCACCACCGCCCCCGCCCCGTCCGACAGGGTGAAGCGCAGGAAGTCCGCCTCCATCCGCACCCGCCCGCGCCCGTCGGTCAGGGCCGTGCCCTCATAGAATTCCGGCCGGAACCAGCGCGACGAGAACTCCCCGGCGCAGGCGGCGGCCACGTCCGCCTCCCCCGCCCGCACGGTCAGCCAGGCGCCCTTGGCCGCCATCAGGGCGCTGGCGCACACCGACTGATAGCTGACCGCCTCCAGCGCCGCCGCGCCCAGCTCCGCCTGCACCGCGCTGGCGTGGCCCGGAACCAGATAATCCCCCTGCGTCGTCGCCGCGCCAAGATGCTGCAGGTCGGAAATCCCCAGCCCGGCGTCGTCCAGCGCGGCCTGCACCGCCCCCGCGCACATGGAGGCGTTGGAGTGCAGCGGCGCGCCGTCCGGCGTCAGGGCGTAGTGCCGCCCCTCGATGCCGTTCCAGCGCAAGGCCCGGCGCCCCACCGCCGACGGCCGCCCGCCGACCCGGCCGATGAAGTCCTCCATGCGGTCGTTTCCGACCCGCTCACCGGGCAGGACCGCGCCCGTCCCGGTGACGAAGACATCGCGCAACACATCACTCATGGGACCAGTCAGACCGCCCGATCACGGCGGGAGCAAGGCTTCACTGCGCCCGGCGCCCGGCCTCCAGGATCGGCATGCCCGCCTCGGTGGGGATGTAGATCACCTGACGGTCGCCCCGCCCGGCGGTCTCCTGCAGCATGTTGATGTAGGACCAGCGCAGATAGTTCTCGGGCCCGCCCAGGCTGTCGGCCATGATGCGGTTGGCCTCGTTGGTGCCCCGCGCCCGCGCGATCTCGGCCTGGGCCGTCAGCTGCGCCGAATCCAGCGCCGCCTGCGCCTCCAGCACCCGGATGCGCCGGTCCTGCTCGGCCTGGGCGTAGGCGGCCCGGCCGGCCATCTCCTGGCGATAGACATTGTAGCGCGGCCACCCCACCAGGAAGGCGGTCAGGATGACCACCCCGATCACCACCAGAACAATCACCGATCCCAGGCCGCGCATCGCTAGTCTCCCCGTTTGTCAGCGTCTGTGATGCCCGCCGCCCGCGCGAAAATCAAACCCGGCGACAGGGTCGGCCTCATGCCCCCGCCTTCAGGTCCGCGCCATGATCCCGTTCAGCTCGGCCCAGCCCATGGCGCCCTGCCCCAGCGGCGCGGCGTCGCCGGTGGCCAGGAAGTCCCGCGCCCGGTCCCGCACCAGCCCCATGGCCGCCGCGCTGATCGCCGCCCCGGCGCTCAGCCGCCGCACCCCCAGCGCCGTCAGCGCCGCCGCCTCCGGCAGGCCCGGAACCGCCATCAGGTTCAACGGCATGTGGATCCCCGCCGCCAGCGCCCGGATGGTCTCCGCCTCCGCCAGTCCGGGTGCGAAGAACCCGTCCGCCCCCGCCGCCCGGTACAGCGCCGCCCGCGCCAGACCCTCGTCCAGCCCGCCAAGGCCTCTCAGCCAGACGTCGCACCGCGCATTGATGAACAGCCCCGGCCCGCACGCCGCCCGGATCGCCGCGATCTTCTCCGCCAGCGCCTCGGCCGCCCCGCCGCCGTCCTCGATGTTGATGCCCACGGCGCCCGCGTCCCACACCGCCCGCGCCGTTCCGGCCACCGCCGCCGGGTCGTCCCCGTAGCCGCCTTCGATGTCGATGCTGACCGGCACGCCCACCGCCCCGGCCACGGCCCGCGCCGTCTCCACCAGCCGCGCCGCCGGCAGCACGTCTCCGTCCGGCCATCCGTGCGCCCAGGCCACGCCCGCGCTGGTGGTGGCCACGGCCTTCGCCCCCAGGCTCGCCATCAGCCGCGCCGTGCCCGCGTCCCAGGCGTTGGGCAGGATCAGCAGCCCATCCTCATGCAGGCGGCGAAAGGCGGCGGCGCGGTCGGACTGGCTCATGATCATCTCCCGTTCAAGCCGCCACCCTGGCCCGGCCCGCCCCCGCCGTCTGGCGGTTTTCGGCCCCGGTCACCCGGCGTGTCTGCGCCCGTCGCGCCCGGTCACGAACCGCCCCGCCGCCCCCAGCAGGGTGAACACCTCGGCGATGAACACCACGATGGTGATCAGCATCAGGATCACCGGCGCCATCGGTTCGCCCGTCTCCCACGCGGCCCGCACCCGGTCTTCCAGCGCCCACACGTTGTCCGTCGCGATTACCGACGCCATGGGCGAATACAGCCAGAACCAGCCGATGAAGCCCAGGCTCGCCGCGCTGAACGCCACATCCCCGAACGCCGTGAACCGCACCGGCGCCCCCATTGCCGCCCGCATCAGGTGGAACGCCGCCCGCGCCGCGCCGAAGGCCAGCAGCGGCCACCAGACCCACGCGATGGTCTCGTTCAGCAGCAGGCCCCAGTCGACCCCGTCCACCATCAGCTCGCCGCCGATCACGCCCGGCCGGATCTCTTGCCCGATCACCCCGGTCCACCACAGCACGAACACGCCCCACGCCACCCCGGAGGCCACCGCCCCCGCCGTCGGCGACATGCCTGCCGCCTGACCGTCCCACCGGCCCCACGATTGGCCACGCGACGCGCCCGGGTCCTTGATCCCGTCGGCCCGCTCCCCGCCCACCATGTCGGCCGCCTTGGCCGCCCAGGCGCTGGAGAACACCCCCATCTCGAACAGGCCCAGGTCCCGCGCCCGCCATTCGGTCAGGAAGGCGGGCTTGTCCTTCATGCGCTCGATGATGAAGCCCGCCACGGTGGCGAAGCCCACGATCATCATGCCGCTCCAGAGCAGGCCGTGGATCGCCTGGCCGAAGGCCTGGGCCGCCTCCACCTCGCCCACCAGCATCCGCACCACCGCCCCGATCACCGTGATCACCAGCAGCACCGTCAGCGCCGTCTTCACCCCGAACAGCCACCAGGGATACAGCTCAGGCCCCACCACATGGTGCGGCCCGGCGCCGAAGCGCGCGGCCACCGCCAGCGGGTGCCCCATCTCGCGCAGCACCGCCTCCTCCTCCGCCTCGGTCAGGGGCCGGCCCAGTTCGGCCTCCCGGTCCTCCATGCGGCTCATCAGGGCGTCGCGCAGCTCGGCGATCACGTCCTCGCGCCCGGCCGCCGGCAGCTGCGCCGCCACCGCCTTCAGATATTTCTCCGTCAGGGTCATGCCCCGCCCTCCACTTCCCGATTGATTGGCAGATTGATTGAAATTCGCGCCGATCACAGCATCCGCTCCAGCGAGGCCGAGATGCCCCGCCATTCCGCCGCCAGCCGCGCCAGCATGGTCTCGCCCAGCGGCGACAGCCGGTAGAACCGCTTCTTGCGCCGGTCCTCCTCGCGCCATTCGCTGGTCAGCAGGCCCTGGGTCTCCAGCCGCCGCAGCAGCGGATACAGGGTGCTCTCTTCCATCTCGACCCCGTCCTGGCCCAGCGCCACGCGCAGCGAATAGCCGTATTGCTCGCTCCGCAGCCGCGCCAGAACCGCCAGCACCAGCGACCCCCGCCGCAGCTCCAGCCGCATCGCCTCAAACAGCTCACCCTCGCCCACGCATCACTCTCCAGACGTCATATAGTGTGTGACACACAGTGTATGCGGCATACTGTGTGAGGG
>NZ_PNLV01000045.1 GCF_013823285.1 Brevundimonas sp.
CGCGCGCCTTGCCACCCCCCGGCTTTTGCCCTATAGGCCGCCGCTTTCCAGGGCTTCGGTCCTGGCGTGGAGTTCCAAAGGGTTCGGGAAGTCATTCCGGCCGCCGCGTCAGGATCCATCGTGGGATTGGACTTTACCCGGTCCACCCGCGCCGGCGCCCATCAAGGGAGACGACTGCATGGCTCTTTACGAGCACACGGTCATGTCGCGCCAGGACATCAGCGCGCAACAGGCCGAACAACTCAACGACACCATCAAGGGCTTGATCGAGGAAGCCGGCGGCACCGTCGCCAAGATCGAGTACTGGGGTCTGAGGAACCTGACCTATCGGGTCAAGAAGAACCGCAAGGCGCACTATTCGCTGCTCGCCGTCGACGCGCCCCCGGCCGCCATGGCCGAGGTCGAGCGCCAGCTGTCCATCAACGAGGACGTGCTGCGCTGGCTGACCGTCCGCGTGGAAGAGCTGGATCTGGAGCTGTCGCCCCTGCTGGCCCGCCGCGAGCGTGAGCGTGAGCGTTCGACGCCGCGCTCCGACGACAACGCCGCCCCCGCGTCGGCTGAATAAGGAACCGGATCATGACCGATACGACTGCTCCCTCCCCGGGCGCTCCGGCCGGCTCCGGCCCCGCCCGCCGCCCCTTCAATCGTCGCCGCAAGGTCTGCCCGTTCTCGGGCGATAACGCGCCGAAGATCGACTACAAGGACGTGAAGCTGCTCCAGCGTTACGTCTCCGAACGCGGCAAGATCGTGCCCTCGCGCATCACCGCCGTCTCTCAGAAGAAGCAGCGCGAACTGGCCAAGGCCATCAAGCGCGCCCGCTATCTGGCCCTCCTGCCCTACGTGGTGAAGTAAGATGAAGGTCGTTCTGCTTGAACGCGTCGAGAACCTCGGCGCCATCGGCGACGTCGTCACCGTCAAGGACGGCTTCGCCCGCAACTTCCTGCTGCCCCGCGACAAGGCTCGCCGGGCGACGGAAGCCAACCTGAAGGCCTTCGAGGTCGAACGCGCCGCCATCGAGGCCCGCAACGACAAGAACAAGGCCGAGTCCCAGAAGATCGCCGACAAGATCGACGGTCAGACCTACGTCATGATCCGCCAGGCGGGTGAGACGGGCCAGCTGTACGGCTCGGTCGCCGGTCGCGACGTGGCCGAAACGGTCCAGGCTTCGGGGTCGAAAATCGAGAAGGCGCAGGTCGTCCTGCACGTCCCGATCAAGACCCTGGGCGTCCACGAAGTGCAGGTCCGCCTGCACGCCGAGGTCCGCGCCACGGTCAAGATCAACGTGGCCCGTTCGGCCGACGAAGCCGAGCGTCAGGCCAAGGGCGAGGACGTGATCGCCAGCCAGTTCGATGACGAGCGCCAAGCCGCCAGCGATCAGGCCAAGGATCTGCTGGACGGCGGCGCCGGTCAGCACGAGGTCTCCTACGTCGAAGAGGTCTGATCCTTCTCGACCGGGTTATCGAAACGACGGCGCGGAGAGCCATCTCCGCGCCGTTTTTCGTGGGCTATGCTCAAGCGTCGCCATTCAGGGAGCGGGCCATGAGCCGAACCATTCTCGCCGTCCTCGCCGTCGTCGCCGTCAGTCTCGCCGCCCTTCCCGCCTTCGCCCAGGACGGACGCATGACCGTGGCGGCGTTTCTGGACACGGCGGCTGACATTCCGCGCAATCCCACCGCAATGCTTCGTGCCGACACCCGCCGACTGATGGGCGAGATCCGGACCGCCGCCCGCACCGTCCGCGCCGAGCAGGACGCCGCCCGCAGCGCTGGTCGGCCCCCGCGCACCTGCATGCCCGAGCGGGTCAGCATGAGCCCCGACGGCCTGCTGGCCCGCTTCAACGCCATCCCCCCCGGTCGCCGCAACATCACCGTGACCCAGGCGATGCGCGAGTGGATGGCCGAGGAACACCCCTGCCCGTCGTGATCGTCGCTGACCGGAAAGACGAAATCCGGGCCGTCCACAGGCGGGCCGGACTCATCCCCCGTCTTGTGGACGTCCGCCCCTGACGCAGGGACGTGCGAGGGCTAGACCCGTCAGTCCATGAACGCGCTCAGCCCCATATCCTCCGACGCCCGGCCCATCGCCGCCCTGCCCCACAATCTGGAGGCGGAACAGGCGCTGCTGGGATCGCTGATGTTCGACAATGCGGTGTTCGAACGCCTGTCGGACCGGCTGCGCGGCAGCCATTTCTATGAGCCATTCCACCAGCGCCTGTTCGACGCCATCGAGGATCACGTGCGCCAGGGCCTGCTGGCCGAGCCCACCATTCTGATGGAACGGTTCAAGACCGACCCGGCGTTCCAGGAGTTCGGCGGGCTGCGCTATCTGGCCGATCTGGTGGACCGGGCCCCGCCCGGCGCCAACGCCCCGGACTATGCCCGGCTGGTCTATGATCTGGCCCTGCGCCGCGACCTGATCCGCATCGGCGGCGACATCATCAAGGAGGCCCCGGACCCCGAAACCGCGGCCCTCGAACAGATCGAACAGGCCGAACAGTCCCTCTACAATCTGGCCGAGACGGGTCAGCCCTCGTCGGGCTTCGTCAGCTTCGGCCACGCCTTGGCCGGGGCGGTGGAGATGGCCAGCGAAGCCTATCAGCGCGACGGCAAGCTGGCGGGCCTGGCCACCCATCTGGACGATCTGGACCAGAAGCTGGGCGGGCTGCACCCCTCAGATCTTCTGATCCTCGCGGGCCGCCCCTCCATGGGCAAGACGGCCCTGGCCACCAACATCGCCTTCAACGTGGCGCGCAACTATCGCTGGGAGCCCACGCCGGAGGGCCGCAAGACCGTGGACGGCGGCGTCGTCGCCTTCTACTCGCTGGAAATGAGCGCCGAGCAGCTGGCCATGCGGATCCTGGCCGATGCCTCGGGCGTCTCGTCCGACCGGCTGAGAAAGGGCGAGATCGACGCCTCGGACTTCGGCCGCATCCGTGACGCCGCCGCCGAGATCGGCGAGGCGCCCCTGTACATCGACGCCACCGGCGGCCTGTCCCTGTCCAAGCTGGCGGCCCGCGCGCGGCGCCTGAAGCGCATGGAGCACGGGCTGGACCTGATCGTCGTCGACTACCTCCAGCTGATCACCGTCGGCGAGGGCAACGGCCAGAAGAACCGCGTGCAGGAAGTCTCCGAGATCACCGGCGGGCTGAAGGCCCTGGCCAAGGAGCTGTCGGTGCCGATCCTGGCCCTGTCCCAGCTCTCCCGTCAGGTGGAGTCCCGCGAAGACAAGCGGCCCCAGTTGTCCGACCTGCGCGAATCCGGCTCCATCGAGCAGGACGCCGACGCCGTCATGTTCGTCTATCGCGAAAGCTACTACCTGGGCCGCACCGAGCCGCGCGAAGGCACCGAAGAGCACCTCAAGTGGCAGGAGGACATGGATCGCCTGCGCCACCAGGCCGAGGTGGTCATCGGCAAGCAGCGCCACGGCCCCATCGGCATCGTCAAACTGTCCTTCGACGAGGACACCACCCGCTTCGGCAACCTGGCCCAGCCGGGCCGGTACGAGCCGAACTAGGGTCGTCGGCGAAAGAAAATCCGGACGAATCGCAGCCCCTCCCCTTCAAACGCAGGATTCTTGCGTCATAAGGGGCAGATGCCCTCCCCCGCCAGCCTGACCGTCGACCTGAACGCCCTCGCGCACAACTTTCATGCGCTGGAGGCCGCCTCCGGCGCGGCCGTGCATCCCGTGGTCAAGGCCGACAGCTACGGCCTGGGCGCGACCCCCGTGGCCCGGCGGCTGATGGTCGAGGGCGCACGCACCTTCTTCGTGGCCCGGGCAGCCGAGGGCGTGGCCCTGCGCGCGGCGCTGGGGCCCGCCCCCGTCATCTATGTGCTGGACGGCTGTCATGGCGATACGGCGTCCGCGCAGAAGGCGGCCGACCTGCGGCCCATCCTGAACCAGCCGGTCCAGCTTCAGGCCTGGCGGGCGGCGGGCGGCGGGGCCTGCGGCCTGCAAATCGACACGGGCATGAGCCGTCTGGGGTTCCGGCCCGAGGACGCGCCCGAACCCTTCGAGGGGCTGGCCCTGGTCATGAGCCACCTGGCCTGCGCCGACGCCCCCGCCGACTCCATGAACCGTCGCCAGCGCGATGATTTCGCCGCGGTCAGCGCCAGATATCCCGGCGCCATCCGCTCATTCTCCAACTCCGGCGGCTGTTTCATGGGCGCGGACTTCGCCTTCGACGCCGTGCGGCCGGGCATCAGCCTGTACGGCGGGGGCCCCGAGGGCCGGCCCGACGACCGCATCAGGGCCGTGGCCACCCTCAGCGCCGAGGTGGTGCAGGTTCGGCCCGTGCGCAAAGGCGAGACCGTGGGCTATTCCGCCGGTTGGACCGCGCCGCGCGACAGCACCGTCGCTATCGTCGCGGCGGGCTACGCCGACGGCGTGCTGCGGTCATACTCGCCCAGGGGCAAGGTCTGGCTGGCGGGCGCCCTGCGGCCCATCGTCGGGCGGGTGTCCATGGACGTGATCGCCGTGGACGTCACGGACGCGGAGGTCGCGGACGCGGAGGTCGCGGTCGGCGACCTGTGCGAGATCTACGGCCCGAACCGCAACATCGACGATCAGGCCACAGCGGCGGGCACCATCGCCTATGAGTTGCTGACCTCCATCACCCCGCGCGTACCGAGGGTCTACGTCGGCTGAGTACGTCAGCATCGGACGCACCCCCGCCGGCCTCATCTATCCCTGACCGCGATTCCTGCTAGACCCGGCCCATGGCCAGGGACGGTGCGATCTATGTGTGTCAGTCGTGCGGGGCGGTCCACGGCAAGTGGTCCGGCCAGTGCGGCGCGTGCGGCCAGTGGAACTGCATCGTCGAGGAAAGCCGGTCGGCCCCGCCCGGCGCGCTGAAGCCCGCCTCCACAGCGCGCGGACGCGGCGTGGTGTTCGAGACCCTGCAGTCCGACACCCCCGAACCGCCGCGCATCACCACCGGGGTCGGCGAGTTCGACCGGGTCTGCGGCGGCGGCGTGGTGCCGGGCTCGGCCATTCTGCTGGGCGGCGACCCCGGCGTCGGCAAGTCCACCCTGCTGCTGGAGGTCACGGCCAAGGCGGCCCTGGGCGGCGCGCGGGTGGCCTATATCTCGGGCGAGGAGGCGGTGGAGCAGATCCGCGCCCGAGCCCGACGCATGGGCTTCGCCGACGCCCCGGTGAACCTGGCCTCGGCCACGGCCCTGCGCGAGATCGTCTCGACCCTGAAGCGCGACAAGTTCGACATCGTCATCATCGATTCTATCCAGACGCTGTGGTCCGACGCCCATGAGGCGGGGCCGGGCTCGGTCACCCAGGTACGCGCCTGTGCGGGCGAGCTGGTGCGGCTGGCCAAGGCGTCGGGGATGGCCGTGGTGCTGGTGGGCCATGTGACCAAGGACGGCCAGATCGCCGGGCCCCGCGTGGTTGAGCACATGGTGGACGCGGTCCTCTCCTTCGAGGGCGAGCGCGGCTATCCGTTCCGCATCCTGCGGGCGGGCAAGAACCGCTTCGGCGCCACCGACGAGATCGGCGTGTTCGAGATGACCGACGCGGGTCTGTCCGAGGTGTCCAATCCCTCGGCCCTGTTCCTGGGCGAAGGCGGCGAGCGGGCGGCGGGCGCGGCGGTGTTCGCGGGCATCGAGGGCTCGCGGCCTGTGTTGGTGGAGTTTCAGGCCCTGGTGGCGCCCAGCGCCTACGGCACCCCCCGCCGGGCCGTGGTGGGCTGGGATTCCGGGCGCCTGGCCATGCTTCTGGCGGTGCTGGAGGCCCGTTGCGGCATCGGCTTCGGGGACCGGGACGTTTATCTGAACGTGGCGGGCGGCCTGCGGGTCTCGGAGCCGGCGGCGGATCTGGCGGCGGCGGCGGCGCTGATCTCCTCGGCCGTGGACGTGCCCCTGCCCCAGCGGGCCGTTGTGTTCGGCGAGATCAGTCTGTCGGGCGAGGTGCGCGCCGTGGGCCGGGCCGAGGTGCGCCTGCGCGAGGCGGCCAAGCTGGGCTTCGATCAGGCCATCGCCCCGGAAAGCGCGGCGAACGGCGGAAAGAATGTTAAGGTCATGGGGCTATCTCGACTCGCAGAGGCGGTCGAGCGTATCTCGCAAAGCACGTTCTGACCTTCACCGCCCTTCAGGGACCCTCGCCGACCGTGACTGGCTACGACCTGTTCGCCATCGTCGTCATCCTGGCCTCTGCTGCGGCCGGCTGGATTCGCGGGGGCCTGCGCGAACTGGTCACCCTGGCCGCCTTCGCCGTGGCCGCGATCCTCTCCCTGCTGGCTCTGCCCCTGTCCGGCCCCGTAGGCAGCGCGATTATCGATCCCGACTGGGCCGGGTCCATCGCGGCGGCGATCGTGGTGTTCCTGATCCTCTATTTCGGCATCCGCATTACCGGCACGATCCTCAGCCGCCGTCTGCGCGACCACAAGCAGCTGGGCGGAGTTGACCGCTTCCTGGGCGTGGGCGTGGGCGCGGTGCGGGCTCTGGTCCTGCTGGGGGCCATCCATCTGGTGTTCCACGCCGCCACCCCGGCCGAGCGCACGCCGGACTGGTTCCGGGAGGCCGCCGTCTTCCCTCTTGGCCACGCCTCGGCCCGGATGATCCAGACCGTCCTGCCGACCCTTGGTCGGGGTGCGGACGCCCTTTCACCCGTCATCGGATCGTCCGTGCGCGACGGTTTTTCCGCTGATGACACAGCCACGCCCCAATCCGACGCTAGCGCGGCGCCGGACTCACCCTAAGTACGCTTCCCGCATTCATCGGAGCCCCCACGATGAGCCGCCACCAGATCAACGACGTCGTCGTCCACCGTGAACACTGGCGGGACGTCGATGACGACCGCCCCCGTCTGGAGTGCGGGGTCTGCGGGGTCTGGGGCGTTCAGGACGCCTCGGCGGTTGTGGCCCTGGGCCTGCACGCCCTGCAGCACCGGGGACAGGAAGCCTGCGGCATCGCCTCGGTCACCAAGACCCGCTTTCACACCGAGCGGCACATGGGTCTGGTGGGCGACGCCTTCTCCGGCGCCGATCTGGTCACCCGCATGCCCGGCCGGGCTGCGGTGGGCCACACCCGCTACTCCACCGCAGGCGGCAGCTTCCTGCGCAACATCCAGCCCATGTTCGCGGATCTGGATTCCGGCGGCATCGCCATCGCCCACAACGGCAACCTGACCAACTTCCTGGCGCTGCGGAACGAGCTGGTGGACCAGGGCTCGATCTTCCAGTCCACCTCGGACTCCGAGGTCATCCTGCACCTGATCGCCCGGTCGCGGAAATCGCGCATCGTGGACCGCTTCATCGACGCCATGATGCAGATCGAGGGCGGCTACGCCCTGGTCGCCCAGACCAGGAAGAAGATGATCGGCGCGCGCGATCCGCTGGGCATCCGCCCGCTGGTGCTGGGTCAACTGGGCGACGCCTGGGTGCTGGCGTCCGAGACCTGCGCCCTGGACATGATCGGCGCAACCTTCGTGCGCGACGTGGAGAACGGCGAGGTCGTCGTCATCGACGAGGACGGCCTGCGCTCCATCAAGCCCTTCCCGGACAAGGTCGCCCGGCCCTGCCTGTTCGAATATGTCTATTTCTCCCGGCCCGACAGCGTGGTGAACGGCAAGGCGGTCTATGAGGTCCGCAAGGCCATGGGCGCCCAGCTGTCGCGCGAACATGGCGTCGAGGCTGACGTGGTGGTGCCCGTGCCGGACTCCGGCGTCCCTGCGGCCCTCGGCTATGCCCAGGAAAGCGGCATTCCCTTCGAGATGGGCATCATCCGCAGCCACTATCTGGGCCGCACCTTCATCCAGCCCAGCCAGGGCGTGCGCGAACTGGGCGTGCGCATGAAGCACAGCCCCAACCGCGGCGTTCTGGCCGGCAAGCGGGTCATCCTGATCGACGACTCCATCGTGCGCGGCACCACCTCGGTGAAGCTGGTCCGCGCCGTGCGTGCGGCGGGGGCGAAGGAAGTCCACCTGCGGTCCGCCAGCCCGCCGATCATGTGGCCGGACTTCTACGGCATCGACATGCCCGAACGCTCGCAGCTGATGGCCGCCAATCTGTCGCTGGAGGAGATGCGCGCGCGGCTGGAGGTGGACAGCCTGGGCTTCCTGTCCGTCGATGGTCTGTATCAGGCCATGGGCGCCGGTCCCCGCGACCCCGTCAATCCGCAGTTCACGGACCACTATTTCACCGGCGATTACCCCACCCGCCTGCTGGACCGCGAAATTGAGGAAAACGGACGGGACGTCTCGACGAGGCAACTTTCCCTGCTTGTCAGCGCTTAAGGGCGCATGAGCACGGAACTCGGCTACTTCACCCTCGACACGCCCGACATCGACCGGGCGCGCGCCTTCTACGGCGCCCTGTTCGGCTGGACCTTCGACGAAGCGTCCTCGCACGAGACCTACGCCCATGTGACTGGGGCGGGCATCCCGTTCGGCTTCGTGAAGGGCGAGCACAGGGACTATTCCCACCTGTACTTCCGGGTCGACGACATAGACGCCGTCTGCACCCGGATCGTCGATCTTGGCGGCAAATGCGCCGTCCCGGCCGACAGCCGCTCTGGCCGGAGCGTGACCGCCAGCGACGACCAGGGCGTCAGCTTCGGCCTGTGGCAGCCTGCCGAGGGCCTGTAGCCCCTCTGGACAGATTTCTATTTGTCTGAGTTAATCCTTCCACCCTGACGGAGGAACGATCAGGGAGGGAGGATCTCATGGCCAGAACCGCATGGGTCGCCGCAGCGGCGGCCGTCGTCTCGATCTTCGCGTCCCTCGCCTCGGCCCAGAGCGCCGGAGAGGACGACATCCTCGATCAGGTCATCAACAGCCCGCCGGTCCAGTCATGGCAGGTGACCGGCCTGCGCGCCACGCCCCGACCGGTCCGGGCCCAGGGCGTCGTCGGCGATCAGGCGATCCGCGTCGCCGTCCCCCGCCCCGGCGCCAATCCGTGGGACATCGCGGGCCGGATGACCATCGCGGGGGAAATCAACCGGGGCGACACCATCCTGCTGGCCGTCTGGGCGCGGACCCACACGCCGCCCCAAGGCGAACGGTTTGGCGTGCTCCCGGGCATCCGGGTCGAACAGAGCACCGCGCCCTATACCGCCATCGCCCAGGATTCGGCGGTCGTCCCGTCGGAATGGACCATGGTCTATGCCTCCGGCGTGGCGCAGCAGGATTATCCCGGCGGCTCGACCAACGTCTCGGTGCATCTGGCCGGCGCGGCCCAGACCATCGAACTGGGACCGGCCTTCGTTCTGAACCTGGGACAGAACTATGATGCGGCTCAACTGCCCCGGAATGTCGCGCCGGAATAGGACTGCGGCGCTCCGCCTCTTTCACCGCCGCCCCGGCCCGCGTAAGCAGGCGCCATGACGGATCAGCTTCCCCTGAAGGACCGCGTCGCCCTTGTGGTCGGCGCCTCGCGCGGCATCGGACACGAAAGCGCCATCGCCCTGGCCAAGGCCGGCGCGCATGTGATCGCCACGGCGCGCACCGAGGGCGGGCTCGAGGAACTGGACGACGCGATCTTCGCCGCCACCGGCCAGCACGCCACCCTGATCCCGTTCGATCTGGTGGACGGCGGGGCCATCGACCGCATGGGCGGCGCCCTGTTCGAGCGCTTCGGCAAGCTGGACATCTGGGTCCACACCGCCGCCACCATGGGGCCCGAAGGCCTCGTGCCCGTCAGCCACGCCGACCCGCGCCAGTTCGCCAGGATCGAGAAGGTGAACTTCACCGCCGTCTTTCGCCTGATCCGCTCTCTCGAGCCTTTGCTGCGCGCCTCCGACGCGGGCCGGGCCGTCTATCTGACCTCATCCCTGGCGTGGAAGCCGCGCGCCTTCTGGGGCGCCTATGCGGCCACCAAGGCCGCAGGGCAGAACCTGATCCAGTGCTGGGCCGACGAAATCGAATCCACCAACATCCGGGTCGCCGTCCTCGACCCCGGCCGGATGCAGACCCGCCTGCGCGCCCAGGCCTATCCGGGCGAGGATCCCTCCGCCCTGCCCCACCCGTCGGAGATGGCGCCGCTGATGGTGGACCTGTGCCGCCCTGACCGCGAACCGCCCGGGGGCATCGTCTCGTTCCGCGAGTGGAAAGACGGCCCGCCGGTCTCGGCGCTGGTTTGACGCGTCCGCCGTCCTCGCTAGACTGACCCTGTCGAAAAAGGCGGATCGGTGTGGTTAGCCCGGTCGCCCTCTGGCGAGGGTTCTGTCTGGCGTTCGCACGCCAAGTCCCACGGCCCGCAACGACGGTGCATCCCGCGCCGGCGAAGAATGGGACGTGAGATCATGCAGCAGCAGCTTTCCGTAATCACCCTGGGTGTCGCCGATCTGGCCCGCTCGCGCCGCTTCTATGTCGAAGGATTTGGCTGGACTCCGATCTTCGAGAACGACGAGATCGTCTTCTACCAGATGAACGGTTTCGTGCTCGGGACCTGGCTGGCAGAAAAGCTGGAAGCCGACATGGGCCGCGCGGGACTGCTCCGGCCCGGCCGTTTCGCTCTCGCCCACAATGTGCCGTCCCGAAGCGACGTCGATCCGCTTCTGCAAACACTGGCGTCTGCGGGCGGACACCTGCTGCGAGCAGGCGCCGAGCCGTCTCATGGCGGCTTCTCCGGCTATGTCGCCGACCCCGATGACAATGCTTGGAGATCGCCTGGAATCCCGCCTGGCCGATCAGTCCGGAAGGCTATGTGACCTTCCAGTCCTGAGCGGAATCACCGCTTCGGCTTGGACGGTCCGCCGGTGCGGATGCGGCCCGAGCGGGACACCTGACGGGCGCCGCCGCGCGCGCGCTTGCCGGGAATGGAGGCGGCCTTGGCCTTGGAGGCGGCGCGCTGCTTGGCCTTGAGCACCGTGGGCCTCGGCGGCGCGGCCTTCTTCGCCGGCGCATTTCCGGGCAGGCCCCTGGCGGACTCCTTCGCCTCCTCGGCCTTCTGGGCCTTGGTCACGCGTCGCGGCGCGGTCTTGGCCTCCCCCTTGGGCCGGGTTGGTCCGCCAGAGCCGTCCACGAACGGATTGGCGCCCGACTTGGCGGTCAGCCGCATGGGCGTGCCGGGCAGGTCGAAGCTCTCGCGCAGACTGTTGATCAGATAGCGCTTGTACTGCTCCGGCATCTGCGACGCCCGGTTGGCGAACATCACGAAGGTCGGCGGACGCGCCTTGGTCTGGGCGATGTATTTGGGCTTGATGCGGCGGCCGTCCACGGCGGGCGGCGGGTGCCGCTGAACGGCCAGGGCCAGCCAGTCGTTCAAATCCCGCGTCTTGACCTTCACCGACCAGGTGTCGTGCGCCTTCAGGATGGCGGGCATCAGCCGCTCCACCCCGCGTCCGTTGTGCGCCGACAGGGCCACGAAGGGCGCGCCCTTCAGCTGGGGCAGCATGCGGTCGGCGGTTTCCTTCAGCGACGCCATGCGGGACTGGGGCTCTTCCTCCAGATCCCATTTGGAGATCACATAGATCAGCGCCCGGCCCTCGCGCTCGACCAGGTCGGCCAGCTGCAGGTCCTGGGTGTCGAAGGCGTTCTCCCGGTCCATGACCAGCACCACCACCTCGGCGAAGGTGATGGCGCGGATGGTGTCGGCCACCGACAGCTTCTCCAGTTTCTCCTGCACCCGCGCCTTGCGCCGCATGCCGGCGGTGTCCACCAGGCGGATGTTGCGGCCCTCATAGGTCCAGTCCACCGAGATGGAGTCGCGGGTGATCCCCGCCTCCGGCCCGGTCAGCAGGCGGTCCTCGCCCAGCAGGCGGTTGATCAGGGTGGACTTGCCCGCATTGGGGCGGCCGATGATGGCCACCCGGATGGGCTTTTCGGCCTCTTCCTGCTCGGCCACCTCGATGTCGCGGCTGGCCTTGACGATCGCGGCGTACAGATCGGCCATGCCCTCGCCGTGCTCGGCCGAGATGGCGACAGGCTCGCCGAAGCCCAGCCCGTGGGCCTCGCCCACGCCGCCGCCGCTCTCGCGGCTTTCCGACTTGTTGGCCAGCAGGATCACCGGCGTCTCGTGACGCCTCAGATGGTCGGCGAAGATGCGGTCCAGCGCCGTGACCCCCTCGCGGGCGTCCATCATGAACAGGATCAGCTCGGCGTCATCCAGCGCCGCCTCGGTCTGTTCGCGCATGCGCGATTCCAGACTGTCGTCGGTGACGTCCTCGTAGCCCGCCGTATCGATCAGGGTCAGGTCGATGTCGCCGATATTGCCGTCCGCATAGCGACGGTCGCGCGTCACCCCCGGCCGGTCATCGACGAGCGCGAGTCTTTTGCCCACCAGTCTGTTGAACAGGGTGGACTTGCCCACATTGGGGCGACCGACGATAGCGACCTTGAGGGCCATGAGAACGTTATAGGCCCTTTTTCAGGTCAGCGGATGCTGACCAGCTGACCGTTGTCGGTCACGACGTAGAGAGCGCCGTTGTAGGCGATGGGGGCGATATAGGCGGGCGCGCCCAGGTTCAGGCTGGCGACCTCCTGGCCCGTCTTGTGGTCATAGGCCACGGCCTGGCCGTCGGAGTTGACCAGAATCAGGCGGTTGGAGGCCAGGATCGGGCCGCTCCACACCGGACGAACCGTCCGCTTGCCCACGCCGAAGAACCAGCCGCCCTCGGTGCGGGTGCGGCCCTCGTTGATGTCCCGGATCCAGTAGACCTGGCCATCCTGGCGGTTGATCACGGTCAGTTCGCCGCCCTTGGACACCGCATAGACCACATCGCCGGCCACCCACGGCGCGTTCACGCCGGTCAGGGGCAGCTGCCAGACGGGCTGTCCGGTGCGCACGTCCATGGCGCTGATCAGGCCGGAGTGGCTCACCGCGTAGACCACGCCGCGGCTGACAGCCGGACGTCCGGCGATGTCGCGAATCTCCGACAGGGCGTTGGTGCGGCTGGTGCGCGACAGGACCTGGGTCCACAGCTCCTGGCCGTTGGCGGCGCGAAGGGCCACCACCTCGCCTGACGAGAACGGCGCGATGACCGTATCGCCCGTCACCGCCGGGCTGGAGGCGCGCATCAGGCGCGCGGGCTCGGAAATGGCCTGGTAGGACCAGGTCATGGCGCCCGTCGCCGCGTCCATGGCCACGATCTGATTGTCCACGTCCACGGCGAAGACGCGGCCGCCCGCCACGGTCGGGGCGCCGTGAATGGGGGCGTCGAACTGGGTGGTCCACTCGACGGCGCCCGTCCGGGCGTTCAGGCCCGCCGCCATGCGGTAGCCGGAGGTGACGAAGACCCGCTCGCCGGAGACGGCCACGCCGCCGCCGAACGCCCGGTCACGTCCCTCGGGACGAAGATTGGTCTGCCACAGGATCTGGCCGGTGTTGGCGTCTACGGCGCTGACACGGGCCTCGCCGTCCATGACATAGATACGGCCGTCCGCCGCAACGGGCGGCGCTGTCACCTGGGTCGTCCGCGACGCGCCCTGGCCGATGTCGCGCCGCCAGGCGACGGTGAACTCCGGCGCGGCGATCACATGCTCCAGGGATTGCTCCACATTGCCCCCGGGGACAGGCCAGGCGTTGATGGCCTGGGGACCCGGCACGAAGAAATCGCGCCCGGACAGGGCGGTGCTGGGCGACAGGCTCTGCTCGAACTCGAGGATCGACACGCGCTCGCCCGCCGAAGCGACCGATGAGGGGGCGTCGTCGCCGCCGAACGGCCAGAGGCGCTGCGCGGTCGAGCAGGAGGCCACCGTCACGGCAAGGCCGCAGACCAGGGCGATCTTCAGGGGTTGGGACATGGAGCGCATGCTGGATTTCGATCCTGGGATTACGGCTGAACGGCCGGCTGTTCGGGAGCGCCCTGGGCCGGGGCCTGCGCCTGAACCTGACCGATATCGGGCTGGGGCATTTCGGCCTGGGCCCGGACGATTTCCGCCAGGGAGGCGGCGACTCCCGAATCGATGGCGTCCTGGACCAGCTGGGCGCGCTGACGCACCAGGTCCGGCACGTCCTGCCCGAGAGCCAGAAGAGCGAACACCGGGCGCGCCTCCGCGACCTGGCCGTGCTGGATGCGGGCCAGACCTTGCGCCTCGCGGGCGTAGGCGCTGAACGGGCGGTTGTCTGCGGCGATGGGGGCCAGACGCCGCTCGATCTCCTCCAGGGGCGCGCTGTCCATCAGCAGGTAGACGGCCTTCAGGCGGGCCAGGTCAGCGATCAGCGGCTGGCCGGAGGCCTCGGCGGCTTCATCGAACAGGGCCACGGCTTCGTCGGTCTGGCCGTTGCCGACCGCGATGCCCGCCCGCTGCTGCAGGGCCAGGGCCTTGTAGCCGCCCGATCCTGTATCGACCGCCTCGATGAAGGCGGCGTCGGCGGCGGCAGTGTCGCCTTCGCCCAGGGCCTGCATGCCCCGGTCATAATGTGTGGCCGCGGTTTCCGCGCGGCTGGTCTGCCAGGACTGCCAGCCCCACCAGGCCAGGGCGGCGACCAGCGCCAGCACCAGAGCACCGGCCACCCACGGACCCCAGGTCCGGAACAGGCGGCGGTATCGTTCGGAGCGAAGCTCCTCCTCGACCTCTTCGAAGACATCGACCACTTAAAGACAGGCTCCCCGGACACGCTGGCTGTGCGGTCCGTACGGGAAGCACGGCCGCTGACAATTTCGGCGCGACCCTAAAGGCTTGGCGCGCCGCCCGCAACGCGGACGAACCGGGTTCAGACCGGCTTTTTGGAGAAGTAGGTCTCGACTTGGGCGGGAAAACGGCGCGCCCTGACATCTTCGGCGTAGCTTTTCGCCGCTCGCGTGATTTCGCCGCGCAGATCGGCGTAACGGCGCACGAACTTCGGCGACCAGTCGAACATGCCCAGCATGTCGTTGACCACAAGGATCTGGCCGTCGCAGGCGGCGGAGGCGCCGATGCCGATGGTGGGCTTGTCGATGGCCAGGGTGATCTCGGCCGCCAGCCCCTCGGCCACTCCCTCGATGACAACGGCGAAGGCGCCGGCGTCGGCGGTGGCCTCGGCCTCGCTCATGACCCGGATGCGCTCGTCCTCGGTCTTGCCCTTGGCCTTGAAGCCGCCCTCGTTCAGCACCGCCTGGGGCCGCAGCCCCACATGGCCCATCACCGGAATGCCCCGCTGGACCAGATACTCGATGGTCTGGGGCACGGTGGGGCCGCTTTCCAGCTTCACCCCCTGTGCGCCCGTCTCCTTCATCACCCGGGCGCAGTTCTGATAGGCGAGCTCCTTGCCTCCTTCGTAGCTGCCGAAGGGCATGTCGATGACCACCATGGCCTGGCGCGCGCCTCGCATCACCGCCTGGCCGTGCAGAATCATCATGTCCAGGGTGACGCCAACCGTATTGGGCAGGCCGTGCACCACCATGCCCACGCTGTCGCCCACCAGCAGCAGGTCGCAGTGTTCATCCAGCATCTCGGCTGTGGGCGCGTCGTACGCCGTCAGGCAGACGATGGGCTCCCCGCCCTTGCGCGCAAGGATGTCGGGGGCGTGCAGCCGCTTGACCGGCTCCTGTTTTTGAGAAGACATCAGACCTCGTTCGCCAGCTTCATGCCCGCCGTGACCGCCGCCGCGATCAGCAGCGCCGCCATGGCCCAGAACATCTGCATACCCCCTAGCGCGGCGAAATCGAAATCAACACCCAGAGTGGACAAACCGCTCTGGGCCGCCTGGGCCTGGGCGGTCAGGGCGCCGACGCCGGCGTCCATCAATCCCGCCTTTTCAGGCAACGAGGCGGCCGAGGCCGAAAACCCCGTCGTGGTCACGTCATCGCCACCGGCGCTGAAGTTCAGATTGGCGCCGAGCGTCTCCCGCACGGCCACCACGCCGCCAATCAGACCCGCCGCGCCGATCACAACCGTGCGCATGCGCGAGCCGGACGCCAGGCGCTTCTCCACGCCCCGCGCGAAGTCGGCGGAGTCGGGCATCGGCGGCGTCTCTCGAAACAGCCGTTCGATGAAAGGGTCGAATTCGTCAGGCGCGGACATCGGCCGCCCTCCCGAGGTTGTCCGGTTCCGGCGAAAGCCGGGCGCGGAGTTTATCCAGACCACGTTTGACATGTGATTTCACGGTCCCAAGTGGCGTATTCAAGGCGGCGGCGATCTCGGGGTGCGAGAGACCGGCGCCGTGACACAGAGAGACACACAGCCTCTCGATGTCGGTGAGACCTTTCAGCGCCTCGTCCAGGTCCATGCGGCCTGCCTGATCGGCGTGGATCGGTTCTTCCGCCGGCGCTTCGGTTTCAGAGACATAACGTGCCTCCTTCGCCTTGCGCTTGAGGTAGAGCCGCGCGGCGATCCGCTTGACCCATGCCCCGAAGGCGCCCTCGCCCCGGAACTCGGCGCATTTCTCGAACGCCTGGATGAAGGCGTCCTGGGCGACGTCGTCGGCGGTGGCCGGATCGGCGCCCATGCGGCGCAGCAGCGCCCGGACCGCCGAACCGTGCCTGCGCACCAGCTCGCCGAACTCCCGACGTCCACCGGCCGCCGCAAGGGCGGCCAGTTCCACGTCGTGAAGGTCGATAGGATTGGACATGGCGTTCCCCTGTCTTCAGACGCCGGCTCAGCCCTTGTTCTTGTTGAAGAAGCTCAGGATGATGAACGCGAGGCCAATGAAGCCGGGGATCGCGGACAGCCCGCCCAGAACGTAGAAAATCTCGCTGTCGCCGTCGGCGTAGCTCAGGCCCCAGCCCGCGGCGGCGACGCCGATAGCCACGGCCAGCCAGATCACCCCGACCCGCATGTCCCGCGCTGCGGTCGACGGCGGGCGGGCGCCTTCCTTGCTCATCGCCTCGATGATCTCTGGCGGCATGGGCTGGCCCTTGTCGATCGCCGCCCGCAGCGTCTTCTGCATTTCACGCCGGTCGCGGCTCTTCAGCCAGGCGGGGATGGCGATGATGGCGACGACCATGAGGAAAGGCGCCAGGGGGATGAGTATCTCGAAACCTTGCATGGCTTGGTCCTTCTTGAAGCGGGAGCAGCGTCGCGCCGCGCCCTTCTGATCATAGGAGGCGATGACCGTCGCCGACAGATGCGCGAACCGACGTGAAATCTTCGTAAGGCGACGTCAGGCTGATCATCCGGCCTTTCGAGCAGCTGGTATCGCCGCCTTGTCCGACCCGCTTCGGACTATTTTCGCCCCCGCCTTTCCGCAGGGCTTAATCTGCACCGTCTGAACACCCGCGAGGCCATCACGATTTCGGACTATTCGGACTATTCAGACCCTGTTTTTTCCGCCTCAGAGTCCGAAATAACAAACCCGAACCGCCTCGACCGCTCCCTGGCGCGTTGATGCACAAGCCGATCATCGATCCACCGGGAGTGTCATGCCCACCCGTCGCCGTCTTCTCGCTTTCGCCGCCGTCCTCCCCCTCGTCGCCTGCGCCGCCGTCCCTGCCCCGGACAGCGGCGCGGAGCTGACCGTGGTCACCTTCAACATCTGGCACGACATGGGCGACTGGCCGGCGCGCCGCCCGCTGATCATCGCGGCCCTGCGCGACATGGACGCCGACGTGATCGCCCTGCAGGAAGTCCTGCAGGACACGCACCTGCCCAACCAGGCCGAAGACATCGCCCGGGCCCTGGGCGGCTACTCGGTCCACTTCGTCTCGGTGGATCCCCCGGAGCAGGCGCGTCGCTACGGCAACGCCGTCCTGAGCCGGCTGCCGGTGCTGGAGACCGGCGAACTGCGGCTTCGGCCGCTGGAGGATTCGCGCACCCTGGCGATGGTCCGGGTGTCCGTGAACGGCCGCCCCGTCCAGATCGCGGTCACCCACCTGCACCACACACCCGAGGGCGGCGCCCTGCGGGAACGCCAGATCAATGACGTGCTGGCGGCGGTCGAGGCGCAGGAGGACGCACCAACCATCCTGCTCGGAGACTTCAATGCACCGGCCGATGCGCCTGAATTCGCGCCGGTTCTTTCAGGATACACGGACGCTCTGGAAGCCGCCGATCCGGCCGCAGCCGCCCGCTCCACCCTGGTGACGGATCACGGCCACCGGTCGGCGCGCATCGACCATATCTTCGTGCAGGACGGGCGGTTCGAGATCCTGTCCGCCGGCCTGGCCGCCGACCGGGCCGTCGCCGGCGTCTGGCCCTCCGACCATGTGGCGGTCGTCGCGCGGCTGCGCGTGCGCTAGCGGGACAGCCTCCGGGCGCCCATCAGGCTGACCAGCACCAGCACAGCCGTTCCGCCAAGGATCGCGGCGGAGAGCACAAGGCTGTCCGCCAGCGGCGCCACCGAGGGGCCGAGCACCGGCTGCAGGGCCCACGCCAGCAGCCCGGCCACCCCGGCCCAGGGCGCAGCCGCGCCCACCCGGGCCCAGGCCCGACGCCGGGCCACGCGCTGCATGAGATCGGCGCAGAAAACGGGGTCCCGCGCGGGCGGCGCCTGTTCCGCGAACAGGGCGGCCAGCTTCTGTTCCGGGGTCAACTCAGCCATCCGATCCTCCGAGCGCCTGAAGCAGTTTCGCGCGCCCACGCCCAACATGGGACTTCACCGTGCCCAGGGGCAAGCCCAGCGCCGTGGCCGCCTCGCCGTGGGACCAGCCCTCGGCCAGGCACAGGGCGACACAGGCCCGCTCGTCCGGGGCCAGGGCGGCCATGGCCGCCTCCATGGCCATGCGGTCCTCCGGCGACACGCCCGGAGGCGGCGCGCTCGCCGCCATCCACGCCGCATCCCGCGCCTCGGCCCGCCGCCGGCCCCGCATCCGGTCCCGCGCCTTGCGCCAGGCGATGCCGCAAAGCCAGGCGCGAACCCCGGCCGCGTCGTTGAGCGACCTCAACGAGGTCCAGGCGCTCAGGAACACCTCCTGCGCCACATCGTCCGCCTCGGCCCCGTCGCCGCCCAGGATGCGCCTCAGAAAGCCCCTCACCACCCCCTGATGCCTGGCCACAAGACGCGCGAAGGCGGCGTCCGACCCCGCGCAGGCGGACGTCACCAGCTCGGTGTCGTTGTCGAACGCCATCTCGCCCCCGAGCCGTGACCGCGACCGTCAGGAGCCGTCCCGACGCGTGGTCAGGGCCGAGATCAGGGCCCAGACCGCGACCGCTCCCATGGTCAGGGCGACCACCGTGAACGGGAAGCGGACCCCCATGTCGACGCCGAACACCTGGGGCATATAGGCTGCGATTCCGAAGCCGCCCGCCAGCACCGCGAACAGGCCGAACAGCGACCAGTAGTTGGTGGGCCTTGCGGATCCATACGAAGCGCTGCCCCACATCTCCGCGTCCGAATCTATGGGCTTGTCGAGCACCTTCATCAGCTCGGGCGGAACCTCCTTGCCGCTGTCGGCATAGCGGCGAACGATGTCCAGGGTCGCCCGCTGCCGCCGATAGTTGAGCCAGCTGGCCCAGCCCGAATAAACGAACCAGCCCACGGGAAACAGCAACCACCAGTAGCTGCGGAACAGGTCTTCCATGTCTCATCCCTCCGATAGGCGCGGCGATCATCGCCCGCTTTCCCCCCGTAGTCGCCGCCGATATGCTGGCCGGATGCAGCAAGCGATGATTTTTCCACGAGGCGCCCATGGACCCGGCTGAGCGTCGCCGCCTGATGTATCGCGGCTTCGGCCTGTTCGCCGTGATCCTGGGCCTGTCGGGCGCCACGAACGCGTCGGTCATGCTGTTCGCGGGGGCGTCGCTGGCCGACGAGGCGCGGTTGCTGGTCCCTGCCCTGATCCTGCTGGGCCTCGGCGGCTGGCTGTGGTGGAAATCCCGCGCCTGATCCGGGCAACGCTTTGTGATAGGCCCTGTCTTCCGATCCCGGGGCCGGGGCGCTAGGGCTGCCCGCGTCCCCGACAGGATCGGACCCTGTGAAATGAGTGAGACCGCTTTGACAAGACGCACCCTGATGGCCGCCGGCGCGATGGGCCTCGCCCTGGTGGCGGCGCCCCGCGCCCTCGCTCGCCACGCCGACAGCCACCGGGAGCGCATCGACGACCTGATCGCCCGCATGACGATTCAGGAAAAGGCGGGCCAGCTCACCCTGTTCAACGACCCGTTCCGCTGGCGCCCCGGCAACGTGAACCCCGGCGATTTCGACACCGATCAGGAAAAGACCGCGCAGCAGATTCGCGACGGCCATGTGGGCGCCCTGTTCAACGGCGTGGGCGCCGAACAGGCCCGCTACGCCCAGCGCCTGGCGCTGGAGGAAAGCCGGCTGGGCATTCCCATGCTGTTCGCCGCCGACATCATCCATGGCTTGCGCACCACCTTCCCCGTGCCGCTGGGCGAGGCGGCCAGCTGGGATCTGGATCTGGCCGAGCGCACCGCGCGTGCCGCCGCCGCCGAGGGCGGCGCCTCGGGCATCCACCAGACCTACGCCCCCATGGTCGACGTGGCCCGCGACCAGCGCTGGGGCCGCGTTGTGGAAGGCGCGGGCGAGGACGTGCTGCTGAACAATCTGTTCGCCGCAGCCCGCACACGGGGCTTCCAGGGCGACGACCTGGCCGATCCGCTCAGCCTGCTGGCCACGCCCAAGCATTTCGCAGCCTACGGCGCGGCCGAGGCGGGGCTGGACTACAACACCACCGACATGAGCGAGCAGACGCTTCGCGGCGTTCACCTGCCGCCTTTCCAGGCGGCGTTCGACGCGGGCGCCCTGTGCACCATGAGCGCCTTCAACGACCTGAACGGCGTGCCCACCTCGGGCAATCACTGGCTGCTGACCGAAATCTTGCGCGATGAGTGGGGCTTCACCGGCTTCGTGGTGTCTGACTACACCTCCGAGCGCGAACTCATCGCCCACGGCTTCGCCGAGGACGACCGCGACGCCGCCCGCATCGCCCTGACCGCCGGCGTGGACATGTCCATGCAGAGCGGCATCTACCTGGCCCATATCCCTGATCTGGTCGAAAGCGGCGACGTGCCCATGGCGGTCGTGGACCGCGCCGTGCGCCGCGTGCTCATGACCAAGGCTGCGCTGGGCCTGTTCGACGACCCCTATCGCGGCACCGACCCCGAGGTGGAGCGCCGCGTGGTGCGCTCGCAGGCCCACCGCGACCTGGCTCGCGAGGCCGGCCGCAAGTCGGTGGTGCTGCTCAAGAACGAGAACAGCCTTCTGCCCCTGCCGAAGTCCGGCAAGCGCATCGCCCTGATCGGCCCGTTCGCCGACGACCGCTCCAACGTCTTCGGCCCGTGGTCCATCTTCGCCGACCGCGAGATGGGCGTCACCTTCGAGGAAGGCTTCCGCGCCGCCCTGAGCGACCCGTCCCTGCTGACCGTGGTCAAGGGCTCGGACGTGGAGGCCCCGCTGGACGGCGGGATCGAGGCGGCCGTCGCCGCCGCGCGCAACGCTGACGTTGTGGTGCTGGCCATCGGCGAGTCCCACAACATGTCCGCCGAGGCCCAGTCGCGGGTCGATATCGTCGTCCCCGCCCCCCAGCAGGCCCTAGCCGAAGCGGTGGCGGCGACCGGCAAGCCCGTCGTGGTCCTGCTCAAGACCGGCCGCGCGCTGGAACTGTCCGGCGCGATCAAGGACGCGGCGGCCATCATGGTCACCTGGTTCCTGGGCTCCGAGGAGGGCAACGCCGCCGCCGACTTGATCTTCGGCGACCACGCCCCCATCGGCCGCCTGCCCATCAGCTTCGCCCACTATTCGGGGCAGCAGCCGTACTATTACAGCCGCAAGGCCACCGGCCGCCCTGAGCTGCCGACGGAGTCCGAATACAAGGCCCGGTTCCGCGAGACCTCGAACACAGCGCTCTATCCGTTCGGCCACGGCCTGGGTTACGCGCCGGTGCGCTATGGGGACATCGCGCTGGGGTCGGAGACCCTGTCGTGGGACGGCGAACTGACCGCTTCGGTCAGCGTCGCCAACACCGGTGATCGACCCGTGGACGAGGTGGTCCAGCTCTATGTCCGCGACCGCGTCGCCAGCCTGACCCAGCCCGAGCGTCTGCTGAAAGCCTTCCAGCGCGTCACCATCGCACCCGGCGAGACGGTCGAGGCGGCCTTCACCCTGACGCGTCAGGACCTGCTGTTCATCGGCCGCGACATGGCCCCGACGGTGGAGCCCGGCTGGTTCGACCTGTGGCTGGCCCCGAACGCCCAGGGCGGGCCGCACGCGCAGTTCCGGCTGGTGCGCTAGGCGAAGGCCGCCTCATAAATTTCGGGCTTGAAGCCCACGATCCGGCGGTCCCCTAGGTCCAGCACCGGGCGCTTGATCATGGACGGCTGGGCCAGCATCAGGGTGATGGCCCGGTCCTGATCCAGATCCGCCCGGTCCGCCTCCGGCAGCTTGCGGAAGGTGGTCCCGGCGCGGTTCAGCACCGTCTCCCACCCATGCTCGCCGCACCACTGCTCCAGAGACACGCGGTCGATCCCCGCCTTCTTGTAGTCGTGAAAGACGTGGTCCACGCCCCGGCCCTCAAGCCAGGTGCGCGCCTTCTTGACCGTGTCGCAGTTGGGAATGCCGTAGAGGGTCGGGGTCATCTGAACTCCATGACGAAAGATTCGCCCCGAAGGACTAAGGGGTCCCGCCACCGCATGGCCAGACCCCCCGGTCTCAATTCCCGATGATCGGGTGGATCAGAAGTCCACGTT
>NZ_PNLV01000046.1 GCF_013823285.1 Brevundimonas sp.
GGAGCAATGGATCCAGCGCGAGCTGGGGCCAAAGGCCCAGGTCCGCGACTTCGTTCAGGAAGGGCTGGACACGATGCGCGCCCTGTCCAAATGGGCCCAGTCGCCCCACGCGCCGCAAACCATCGTCATCGAGCGCCGGGTCGCCGCCCGTTGGCCTGCTGTGCTATCCATCATCGCCGCCGCCGGGGCCGCCGTCGCCCTGATCCTGTCCACGGGCGTCCTGTCGTGACCCCCAGCCGGAGCACCCCCATGAAGCCGATCCTGTTCGCCGCCGCCATCGCTATGATCCCCGCCGCCGCTGCGGCGCAGGACACCCACGCCGGCCACGGCGACCACGCCGCCCATGCGCAGGCCGAGGTCTCGGCGGAAGAAACCATGCTGCGCACCACCATCGCCGCCCTGCAGGCCGGAACCCCCAACTACGACGACATGGTCCCGGAGCTGGCCGACGCCGTCCGCGCCGGCGAGGCCTCCATCACCCCCATGATCCAGGGCTTCGGCGCCCTCCAGACCCTCGAGCGCCAGGGCGAGGTCCAGGGCGCCCAGCACTACCGCGCTGCGTTCGAAAACGCCGCGACGGACTGGTTCATCGCCCTCGGCGACGACGGCAAGATCGCGGGTCTGGTGTTCCGCCCGGCGGGGTAGGGGGAGGTGGCCTCGCTCCGTATTCTTCAGAGGCTACCTTATGATGAGAGTAGCCAGTAACGGCCGTTGAGCTATGTTCACCGCATGGCCTCCATGACCGACCCAAATGACGCCCTGCTCTCATTCCAAGAGGTGCTGCCGTCCGGCATCCTGCAACTCCACAATTGCGAGCTGGATGCTGATCTTCGGTTTCACCGAGACGAGCCAGCGCCCGGCGTTCAGCGCCTGACGTATGTCTACACGGAAGGTGAAACCGTTACTGCGTTGGCCATGTTCGTGAACGTAGAGCCGTTCCAAGGTCGGCCGTGCTTTATGGTTGGCTATGCTGTGCCGCCGGCCTTCCGTGGCCGGGGATTGGCTAAGGCAGTCGTAAGGTCTGCCCTTGCCGAAATTCGTAATGGGTTCGGTCGCGCGCGCATCCTTCCGATCTATGTTGAGGCTGTTGTTGCCGAACCGAACTTGGCCTCGCGGAATGTCGCTGAAGCGCTAATCTCCCAAACGCCGACGCCGATAACTGACGAAATTTCAGGTCAGCCCGCGCTGCAGTACCTATTGAAACTGGAGCCCTAGCTTTCCGACGACCCTGCGAGGGGTAATTGTGGGGGAGACGCCGGTGCAGGTCGATGCTCAATCACGCGGATAATCTCGAATTCAGACTTGAAGCCAGCGTCGGTTCGACGTGACGTCTCCACCACCTCGCAGATGAGAATATCGCCCTTGGCGAACCGCACCTCGTTGCGAGCTACTTTCCCGTTGAAGTCTTCATCGTCAATCGCGATCAGCTTGGCCGGTCCCCTGCCATCACTCAGCCGCCATTTCTTTCCGGCGGTGAAGTGCAGAGACATGATTGAGAACGCACGCGTATAGCGGCTGATAAACTCGTCAGCCTCAATCGTTAAAGGCGTGCGGAACCAGCTCGCCTCGAATTCCTGGATTTTTTCGGCCCGCTCGCCTTGGGCGAAAATGACGGTATCTATGCCCTCTTTCTCCAGCGGATCGGCGACTAGGCGCTCAAGCGCCAAACGCACCGCGCGATCAACAACGATGCGTCCGACCCCCTCCGGCACCACAATCAGGCCGGTAGGCGTTTCAATCTCCACACTCCCCGGTTCGCTAGCCGATTTCAGGATCGCCGGCTGACCGCGCAGTTTTCGGATAGCCCAGATCGCCCCGCCGCCCACGCCAACACCCGACAGCCCCATCAAGCTCGCCAACTGGGCGGCCGCTTGGACGTCGTCTTTTTTCCAGAACTCCCAAGCATGGCTGGCAGCGTCCACCGCCATGGCGAACAGCACCTCGAACGAACCTTCGTTCGTTGCCCTCACCTTGACCGACACCCGCGCTTCATCGCCATAAACCGCGTGGGCCGAGGCTCGGACAAACTCTCCCATCGCCAGCAGGGCCGGCGCCAAATCGGCCACGTCCATCTCGCCCTCTTTCAGGGCGTCGCCGTCGTAGACGAGCTTGAAGGTAGCTTGGCTCATAGTTTGACGCATAGCAGCGGTTGATTAACCGTGTCCTGCGGCAATTTTGGACGAGAAGGCCCCATTTGGGCGAAATGACGAATCTGAGGGCATAGCCAGTCCGCACCCGCGCCCGCCTCCCCCCACCAAAACCGTCACATCCCGCTTGGATAATGCCGTTCCTGGCCGTAAGACTCCGGCCGGGACGGGGGACAATCCATGAGCTTCAGTGTCGTCGCGCTGTCTGCGCTGGTGCTGTATTCGCTGTGTTCGATCGCTTATGTCTATCGCTGGCGCGGGCGCACCCGCTGGGCCGGGCCGACCCAGTATCTGCGCAAGGCCTGGCCGATCTTCGCGCCGCTGAACTGCATCCTGTACATGACCACCCGCCCGTGGGCGCGGGGGCCGGTGACGGCGGCGGAGCGCATGCCCAATCTGGCGCTGCTGCGGGACAACTGGCAGGTGATCCGCGACGAGGCGCTGGCGCTGCAGGCCGGCGGCGCCTTCGAGGCGGCCAAGGCCGAGGGCTCGGCCGGCTCCTACGACCTGGGCTTCCGCACCTTCTTCAAGCGCGGCTGGAGCAAATTCTATCTGACCTGGTACGGGACCACCCACCGCTCGGCCCGGCGCACCTGCCCGCGCACCGTGGCCCTGCTGAACCAGATCCCCGAGGTGAAGGGCGCCATGTTCACGGTCCTGCCCGCCGGGTCCGAACTGACCCTGCACGCCGACCCGCTGGCCTGTTCCCTGCGCTATCATCTGGGCCTGCGCACGCCCAACGCGGACGCGTGCCTGATCGAGGTGGACGGCGTCCCCATATCATGGCGCGACGGTCAGGACTTCATCTTCGACGAGACCTATCCCCATCAGGCCCGCAACGACACGGGCGACAGCCGCCTGATCCTCATGTGCGACGTGGCCCGGCCCCTCAACGTCTTCGGCCGGGTGTTCAACGCCGGCTACCGCCGTCTGGCCGCCGTGACGCTGGTGCCCAATACGGCGGAGGACCAGCGCGGCTTCGTCAGCGCCCTGTTCGCCTCGCTCGCGCCCATCAGCGCCCGGATCCGGGCCCTGAAACAGACCGACGTCCGCCGCTACAAGCTGATCAAGCACACGGTCAACGCCGCCCTGCTGCTCGTGGTCATGGCCGGGGCCTACGGCCTGTTCGAGCTGGTGGAGGCCGCCACCGACGCCCTGATCTGAAGCCGCGTCTCAGTCGGACAGGCCGGGCTTGCCCCGCGCCGCCTTGATCTTCGACCGCCCCGCCTTGGCCTGAAGCCGCCGTTCCTTGGACCCCTTGGTGGGCTTGGTGCGGATGCGCTTCACCGGGGCCACGCGGGCCTTCTCGATCAGGGCGTTCAGCCGCTCCACCGCGTCGTCGCGGTTGCGCTCCTGGGTGCGGAAGCGCGTGGCCGTGATCTGGATGACGCCCTCATTGGTCAGGCGCGAGCCCGCCGCCTTCATCAGCCGCGTGCGCACCGCCTCATCCAGCGACGGCGACCTGGCCGCGTCGAAGCGCATGTGCACGGCGGTGGACACCTTGTTGACGTTCTGCCCGCCCGGCCCGCCCGCGCGGAAATACCGGAACTCCAGCTCGTCCTCGGGCACGAGGGGTTCGGTCATGGGTTCATCCTCACACGTCCCACCTCAACACATCCGTCATTCCCGGCCTTGTGCCGGGAATCCATGATCACGGACCCGCCCGGGCGCGCCGTGCCCTGTCGGCGCGTATGGATCGCCGGGACAAGCCCGGCGATGACGAAGACGGGGGCGTTCAACCACACGATCTCAGGGTCCCACATCCCATAGCCGCCCCTCCACGCATTCTTAAACATATAAAGACATCCTTATATGTTTGTTGCCCCGCGCGGTCCGGACCGCTATAGCGCGCTCAAACCTTCAAGACACGTCAGGAACGAACATGGTCGACTACATCGTCCGCGACATCTCCCTCGCCGACTGGGGCAACAAGGAGATCGAGATCGCCGAAACCGAAATGCCGGGTCTGATGGCCCTGCGTGACGAGTACGGCAAGGCCCAGCCGCTGAAGGGCGCGCGCATCGCCGGCTCGCTGCACATGACGATCCAGACCGCCGTGCTGATCCAGACGCTGGAAGCCCTGGGCGCCGACGTGCGCTGGGCCTCGTGCAACATCTATTCGACCCAGGACCACGCCGCCGCCGCCATCGCCGCGTCCGGCACCCCGGTGTTCGCCACCAAGGGCGAAACGCTTGAGGAGTACTGGGACTACGCCCACAGGATCTTCGAATGGTCCGACGGCGGCTATCCCAACCTGATCCTGGACGACGGCGGCGACGCCACCCTGCTGACCGTGCTGGGCCCCAAGGCCGAGAAGGACGCCTCGGTTCTGGACAATCCCCAGAACGAGGAAGAGGAAGCCCTGTTCTCGGTGATGAAGCGGTACCTGAAGGAGAAGCCCGGCTTCTATTCGGCCATCCGCGACGCCATCAAGGGCGTGTCCGAGGAGACCACCACCGGCGTGCACCGCCTGTACGAGCTGGCGAAGAAGGGCGAGCTTCCGTACCCGGCCATCAACGTCAACGACAGCGTCACCAAGTCCAAGTTCGACAATCTGTACGGCTGTCGCGAGTCGCTGGTGGACGCCATCCGCCGCGGCACCGACGTGATGCTGTCGGGCAAGGTGGCCGTGGTCTGCGGCTACGGCGACGTGGGCAAGGGCTCGGCCGCCTCGCTGCGCCAGGGCGGCGCCCGGGTCATCGTCACCGAGATCGACCCCATCTGCGCCCTGCAGGCGGCCATGGAAGGCTATGACGTCCAGACCCTGGACGACGTGTGCGACAAGGCCGACATCTTCGTCACCGCCACCGGCAACAAGGACGTGATCACCGTCGATCACATGCGCCGGATGCGTCACAACGCCATCGTCTGCAACATCGGCCACTTCGATTCCGAGATCCAGGTCGCGGGCCTGAAAAACATGAAGTGGGACGAGATCAAGCCGCAGGTGGACCACATCGAGTTCCCCGGCGGCAACAAGATCATCCTGCTGTCCAAGGGTCGTCTGGTGAACCTGGGCAACGCCACGGGCCACCCGTCCTTCGTCATGTCGGCGTCCTTCACCAACCAGACCCTGGCCCAGATCGAGCTGCACACCAACCTGTCGTCCTACGAGAACCAGGTCTACGTCCTGCCCAAGCATCTGGACGAGAAGGTCGCGGCCCTGCACCTGGACAAGCTGGGCGCGAAGCTGACCGTGCTCAACAAGGAGCAGTCCGAGTACATCGGCGTGCCGACCACCGGCCCGTTCAAGCCGGACCACTACCGCTACTGATCGATGTGATCGATCTTGCAAAAGGCCCGCCCCTCGACAGGGCGGGCCTTTTTTCTATGGGTCGCGGCTCCGGCTATTGCGGCCGGGCGTGGATGACGATCTCGGTGCGCCGCCGCAGGGGCTCGGCCAGGCCGCCGTCGGTGGTCGCCCCCGCATCGCCGCCCGCCGACAGGGTGAACCTCGGGCTTGGCCAGCCGGCCTCGATCAGGGCGTCCGCCACCGCCCTTGCGCGCCGCTCCGACAGGGTCTGGTTGCTGGCGGAGTCGCCGGTCGAACTGGCCAGGCCGATCACGTCCACGCCCTCGACCCGGCACCCCTGCAGCCGCTCGCCCGTCATGGCGATCATCTGCTGCGCCGGCTGGGTCAGGCGCGCCTGACCCTCGTCAAAATAGATGTCCAGCCGCTGCTCGGTGCAGCCCGCCGTGTCCGCGATCAGCCCGGACCGGTCCCACAGCCCGTTCGCGCCGCAGCCCGAAACCGCCATGGCCGCCACCGCCGCCGCCGCCGCAATCCTGAAACGCATCATCTGTCCCCTCCCAATTCTTCCCCATGAAAAAGGGCGGCCCGCGTCGGGACCGCCCTTCATCCGTTTCACCCGAAGGCCTGAAACAGCTTACCAGCGGACGCGCGTGCCATCTTCCCAATAGCACTCGGTCTGACGATTGTCGTAGCAGTAGTAGTACTGGCCGTTCGCGGCGCGATAGCGCTGCTGGTTCTGGCGATCCTGGGACGAGCCCCGGATCGCGCCCACGGCGCCGCCGATGGCCGCACCGGCGACGGTGGCCTCGGTGTTGCCGCCGATGATCTGTCCTGCAGCCGCGCCGATGGCGGCGCCGATGGCGCCCTGGCGAACGGTCTGATTGGTGTTGCCGTACGGGTCGCTGGCGCAGGCGCTGGCCAGCAAGCCGGCTCCTGCAATCGCGATCATGATCTTTTTCATTGGATGTCCCTTCGGTCCGAGTAAGTCGCCCCCGAGGCGAGAACGCTGGATTACGGCTCCGGTTCCCTGACTATGATTGTGGTTAAGGTTACGTTAAACATTTCACCGGGTCGTCCGAGGCGATCCGGGGTGTTCTGCGGCGCGGTGACGCGGCGTGTTGAATGGGGGGTTTTTCATGCGTTTTTCCGAACCTGTCCGGATGGCCGAGGACGATGGGGGCCCGGTCTGGGCGCGAAGCAAGCGCCGTCGCGGCGGTCCGCCGGTGGTGGGCTTCATCATCACCCTGCTGGCGTTGTTCGGCGCCCTGACGGCGGTTCTGGGCATCAAGGAACGGTCCGTGGCTGAGGGCGGCGCCATGATCGACGGCTGGATCACCGCGGGCTGGGAGCAGATCAAGGACATCACCGGCCAGGCCGACGAGGCGACCGATGAGGCCCTGACGGAAGCCGCCGACGCGGCGGACAGCGCCGGCGCCGCGCTCGGCGAGGGCGCTGATGAGGCCGCCCGGACGCTTCAATCCGAATAAGGCCGGGCGATCGTCGCATCATGTCCAGCCATGGGCCGGCCCATGGCTGGAACGCGGGCGCGCGTCGGGCGTTCGCCCCGCATGACAGACACTCTGGGCGCGCCGCCCGAAGAACAGCTACCGGAAGATAAAGGGTCGGTCGCCGAGCGCCGACCCATGACCTGCCACGCGCCAATCAAACACGTGGTGGTTCTGGTCAACCCCATGTCCGGCAGCGTCGGCGCCAATGCGGCTGCGGAAGCCCGCGATCTGATGGCGGGTTTCGCCTGTGAATCCGAGGTGGTGTTGCTGGAAGGCGCGGACATGGCCCGGACCATCGACAAGGTCCTGTCGGGCGATGCTGATCTTGTGGTGGTGCTGGCCGGCGACGGCACAGCCCGGGCCGTGGCTTCGCGCGCCGGCCCGGACGGGCCTCTGGTGGCGCCGCTGCCGGGGGGAACGATGAACATGCTACCCAAGGCGCTGTACGGCACGACGGACTGGAAGAAAGCGCTCAGCGTCATCCTCGAGGACGGCGAGCCGCAGTATGTGTCCGGGGGCGAGGTGGACGGCCACGCCTTCTATTGCGCCGCCATCCTGGGCGCCCCGGCCCTGTGGGCCCCGGCCCGGGAGGCCTTGCGCGGCGGCAAGCTGAAACTGGCCCTGACCCATGCCCGCCGCGCCTGGCGCCGGGCGTTCTCGGGCCGCATCCGTTTCGACCTGGATGGTGGGCCGCGCCAGCGGGCCGAGGCCCTGGTGCTGATCAGCCCGATGATCTCGCGCGCGCTGGAGGAGCCTGTGGGTCTGGAGGCGGCGGCGATGAACCCCCACGACGCGTCCGACGCCTTCCGCCTGGCGGCTCACGCCCTGTTCGACGACTGGCGTCATGACCCGGCGGTCAGGACCCGGCCGGCCCGCCGCATTCGCGTCTCGGCCCGCTCCCGGGTTCCGGCGGTGCTGGACGGTGAACCCATCCTGTTGCCGGCCGACAGCACGGTGCGGTTCCTGCCCAGGGCCTTCCGCGCCCTGGCCCCGCGTCCGCCCGCCGCGGAGGACACGGTTTGATGGCGCGGCGCACGGCGACCGGCGCCTGATGGGCCGGGTTCTGCAGTTCTCCGATGTGCATTTCGGCCGTGAGCACGCGGACGCCGCCGCCGCTGCGGTGGACTACGCCCACGCCACACCGAACGACCTGGTGCTGATAACCGGGGACATCACCCAGAACGGCTACACGAACGAGTTCGACGCCGCCGCGCGCTGGATCAAGGCGATGCCCGAGCCGGTTTTCGTCACCGTCGGCAATCACGACGTTCCTTACTGGAACGTGCTGGACCGGCTATTCTGGCCCTGGCGTCGGTTCGAGCGCGCCACGGGCCACCCAGCGCACGATCACGAGTTCCGGGCCGAGGGCCTGATGGTGCGCGGCGTGACCACCGCGCGCGGCTGGCAGGCGAGACTGAACTGGTCCAAGGGCGTCATCGATCTGGACCAGACCCGGCGCGCGGCCCAGGCCCTGCGCAGTGCGCCCCGGAGCGCCCTGCGTATCCTGGCCTGTCACCACCCCCTGGTGGAGATGATCGGCACCCCCATGACCGGCGACGTCATTCGGGGCAAGAAGGCCGCCCACATCTTCACAGAGGCGGGCGTCGATCTCATCACCACCGGCCACACTCATCAGCCCTTCGCCCTGCCGCTGCAGGCGGGCGATCAGTTTTCCTACGCCGTGGGCTGCGGGACCCTGTCACACCGCGAACGGGGGGCGCCGCCGAGTTTCAACCGCATCGACTGGGACGAGAACGCGATCACCGTGACCGCCATGGCGTGGGAGAAGGGCTCCTTCGTGGACAGCCGCGCCTGGACCCTGCCCCGTCGCGGCGGGGCGAAATAAAAGGCCGCGGGATCGCTCCCGCGGCCTTTCCTTTGACGACTGGTGGTCGTCTAGACTCTCGGGCCTCGCCCTCTCAGTCCGCCGGCCACCAGGGCGATGACGAACAGGATGATGGCGATGACGGCGATGAATTTGGCGATCTCGAACGAGAAGTTCGCGATGCCGCCGAAGCCCAGAACAGCGGCGATCAGGGCGATCACCAGGAAAATTATGGCCCAGCGAATCATGGGTGGCGCCTCCGAAGCGGTTAAGATCAAAGGTCGCGACCTTGCGCCGGACCTGCGGCATCAACGCTCCGCGAGCGTCACTGTTCCAATCAGCGACGCCGTCCGCGACTGCTCTCGGTGAAAGCCGCCGCGACCATTGAGGCCAGCGCCGGGTTCCTCAGGAAGATCCATCCGCCGGCAAGCGCGGCGACGGTGGCCAGCACGGGGCGGTTGCGGAACAGGACGAAAGCCCGCTCGCCCAGACCCGCGGGTTCTTCCTCATCCTCTTCGCCCTTCGCCCTGTTCAGGAACGTCATGGCGATGATAATCGCCCCGAGGGCGGCGACCGCCGCCGTGACGGCCGCAGCCGCTGCGGCAGGAACGACCATGAGCAGCAGATAGAAGAGCGTCGCCCCCAGCGCCACGACGGCCACGAAGACGAAGGCGGCGGCGATCGCCGCCGCCACCACCTTGTCGACCAGCCCCTTGCCCGGCATCAGCGGCGCCGGCCCGCCAGCAGCAGGCCCAGGACAACGCCCACGCCGAGGGCGATGGCGGTGGACTGCATGGGACGCTCCTGCACCCGCTCGACGAGGGCGCGCTGCGCCTCGTCCAGCCGTTCGGCGGCGTCGTCGTAATACTCCCGGCCGCGGACGCGGGCCTGGTCGTAGTAGTCGCGAGCGCGTTCGCGCACCTCGTCGGACTTGGCCCGCACGCGGGCTTCGGTCTCGGCGGCGATCTCACGCAGACGGGCGCTTTCCTCACGCGCGCCGACCTTCAGGTCGTCCTTGAGGGTCTTCAGGTCGTTCTTGATGTCTTCCCGGGCCTTGGTGGTGGCCATGATGCGCTCTCCGGCTAGCTTGGCGGTGAAATGAGAATAGGTACCCCGTCATCGCAACGCCAGAGGGGATGAGGGGTTCCGCCACAACGCCCGGCGACGTAAGGACGCAGGCATGACCTGGCTGTTCGATCCGCCCGCCCCCGTCGCACTGCCCATCCTCGGCCGTGACGCGCGCTTCCCCGTCCGCCGCATTCTTTGCGTAGGCCAGAACTACGCCGCCCACGCCCGCGAGATGGGCGCCGACCCTGCGCGCGAGACGCCGTTCTTTTTCTCCAAGCCGCGCGACGCCCTGATCACGCAGGCTGACGTGCCGTTCCCCTCCGCGACGGAAAACCTGCACCACGAGGTGGAGCTGGTCTGCGCCGTCGGCGGCGAGGGGGCGGATCTGTCCCCCGCAGCCGCGGCGGACCTGATCGTCGGCTGGGCCGTGGGCGTGGACCTGACCCGCCGCGACGTCCAGGCCGAGGCCAAGTCCCGGGGGCGGCCGTGGGACGCATCCAAGGGGTTCGACCATTCCGCCCCTTGCGGCCCCCTGACCCTGGGCGCCCTGCCGAGCCCGGGCGGGGCCGTCGTCCTGACCGTGAACGGCCAGACCCGCCAGTCCTCCCGTCTGGACCAGATGATCTGGAGCCCCGCCGAGGTGGTGGCCGAGGCCTCACGCCTCTGGCGGCTCATGCCGGGCGACCTGATCTTCACCGGCACGCCCGAGGGCGTCGGTCCTGTCGTGCGCGGCGACCGGATCGAGGCGACGATCGAGGGGCTGGCGCCGCTGGCCTTCACCCTGACCTGAAGAGGCGGACCATGATCCTGCACGGCTACTGGCGCTCGGGAACCTCCTACCGCACCCGCATCGCCCTGAACCTGAAGGGCCTGACCTATGCGCAGGCGGGCGTCGACCTCAGGACGGGCGCCCAGAAGAGCGACGCCTACCTTTCGATGAATCCGCAGGGGCTTGTCCCGGCGCTGGAGACGGACGGCTCTGTCCTGACCCAGAGCCCGGCCATCCTGGAGTGGCTGGAGGAGACGCACCCCGCACCGCCTCTCCTGCCCCGGGAGGCCACGGCCCGCGCCCGGGTCCGCGCCATGGCGTCGCTTGTGGCCTGCGACATCCATCCCCTGAACAACCTTCGCGTCCTGAAGGCCCTGCGCGAAACCTTTGGCGCCGACCAGGCCGCCACGGACGCCTGGGCCGCCCGCTGGATCATCGCCGGGTTCGAGGCGCTGGAGGCTCTGATCGCCCGGCACGGCGACGGCTGGTGCTATGCAGACACGCCCACCCTGGCGGACTGCTGCCTGATCCCGCAGGTCTATTCGGCGCAGCGGTTCAACACGCCGCTGGGCGCCTTTCCCCGCATCCTGGCCATCGCGGAAAAGGCGGCGGCGCACCCCGCATTTCAGGCTGCGCACCCGGACCGCCAGCCGGACGCTGACGTCTCGTAAACCCTGTCGGGTAAGGGTTTGTAAAACTTCCGATCAGCGCTCCTTAAGCTTTGTGGGCGCATGGTCCGCCCCGTGACGTTTCAGGCCAAAACACGGACCGGCGCCGGACCAGCGTCCCGGCTCGCCCTCAATGTGCTGGGGGCCCCCGCCCATGGGCCGGGGCCGGCCTCGCGCGAGGAGCAGGTGCGCGCCCTGCTGCGCACCGCCGCCGACGGCGGCGTCGGCCTGGTGGCCACCCGTCCGGTCAGCGACACCGAGCGCCTGCTGGGCCAGTGCTGGCCGTTTCCAAGTCCATTCCGCGTGACCGTCAGCACCCTTCCGGCCGCCGAAGGACTGGACCGGGTCGAGGCCCGCGCCCGACGCTCTCTGGAACGCATGGGCCTGCCGCGCGGCGAGGCCGTCATGGTGTCGTCCGCCTCGGATCTGGCGGGCGCGGAAGGCCGCGCCCTCTGGGACCGGCTGGAGCGCCTCAGGGACATGGGCCTGTTCCGCCGCATCGGCGTGTGCGCCCGGGTCGAGGACGGCCCGGAGCTGCTGGCGCGCCGATTCCGCCCCGACATCGTGGAGCTGCCCTGCAATCTGCTGGACCAACGGGCGGACGTCTCCGGCCTCATCGAGGGTCTGGCGGCCCATGATGTTTCGGTTCAGTTGCGCTCGATCTTCGCCGGCGGCGTGCTGTTCGCGCCGCGCGAGGACCTGCCCGCCCATCTGGTGCGCGCCGGCTCGGGCGTATCGCGGGCGCGCCGCAGTCTGGCCGAGAGCCGGGCCGACCCCATGCAGGCCGCCCTGGCCTACGGACTGATGCTGCCGGGGGTCGATACGGTGTCTGTCGCCGTGGCCTCGGCGGCCGAGCTGCGCGCCGTTCTGGCCGCCGCCCACGCCCCCGCGCCGGATCTGGATTGGTCCGCCCTGGCCCTGGACGACCCGGCGACGCTCAGCGCCGCCGGGCCCCGGGCGGTCAGTAGCGCAGCCTGATCCCCACATAGCCGCTGCGGCCCGGTTCGCCGTAGCCGCGCACCTGCTGGTAGTGCGTGTCGGCGAGGTTTTCGATCCGCGCCGTCAGGCTGATGCGGTCGTTCAGCGCGAAGGCGCCGTTCAGGTTCGCCGTGACGAAGCTGTCGCGCACCCCGCCGGAATCCTCCTGATCGCCTTCACCCCGCACGGTCAGGGCTCCCGACAGGCGTTCGCCCGTCCAGCCCAGGGTCACCGAACCCGAATGCTCCGGCACGCGCAGCAGCCGCGAGCCGTCCGTCACATCGACGGCGTCGGTCCAGGCGTAGGCCACAGCCAGATCCAACCCGGCCCGCAGGACCACGCGTCCTTCCAGCTCCAAGCCGTCCGTGCGGGTCTCGTCCACATTGGCGTAGAAGCTGTTGCCGCCGGAGGCGTTGAACCAGACGATCTGGTCCTCGATCTCCAGGCGATAGAGCGTGATGCGCCCTTCGATCCGCCGGTTCGCCGATCGCCAGCCCAGAGCCGCTTCATAGCCGTCGGCGTGCTCGGGGCGCAGGTCCGGATAGGGGATCGCCGACCAGCAGTAGTCGCACACCGCCTGGCTGATGGTGGGGGCCTTGAAGCCCGTGCCCCAGGCCCCGGACAGGATGAAGCCGCCGCCCGGCTCATAGGCTGCCGACAGGCGCCCGGTGGTCGCGTCGCCGAAGTCATCGGTGTCGTCATGGCGCATGCCGCCGGTCACGCTGAACCGCTCCGACAGGTCGATGCGCGCCGTGGCGAAAAGCGAGCTCGTGGACAGGTCCTCGGTGGCCCCGCTGGACAGGGCGCCGCTGCTCTCCTCGTGCTCGGCGCCGAAGGCGTAGGTGACCCTGCCCTCGGCGGAATCGCCGGAGGCCTGCCAGCGATAGGCCTGGCGGTCCGCCTCGAATACCGCGGGAAAGGCGCTGAAGGTCCGGCGTGTCAGGTCCGAAGCCGAAACGCTGAACTGGTGCTCCAGCCCCAGGGCCTGGACCGTCAGGCGCGCGAAGCCGGACAACTGCTCGCGCGAGATGCTGTCGTCAGTGTCGGCCAGGGCGTAGGTCGGGGCGGGGAAGCCGTCGATGTCCGCGTCGGTCTCGTTGTAGCGGACGCGGCCCTCAACGGTGACCGCGGGGCCGAAGCTGTAGCGGGCGTTGGCGCCGACGGTGGTGATGGTCGCCCCGTCCGCCTCGGTGTTTCCGTCCGCCTCGTCGGCCGCAGAAATGCCGCTGGTGTCGAAGTGCGAGACGAAGGCGCCCAGGGCGAAGCGGTCATTGGCCACGCCGCCCGCCAGACGGGCCCGGATGGTGTCGTAAGAGCCCGCCTCCGCCTCGGCGCGGACGCCGTCCAGCTCCCGGGTCGTGAAGGAGATCACTCCGCCGATGGCCGAGGACCCCCACAATGAGGATTGGGGCCCCGACAGCACCTCGATGCGCTCCACGTCGCCCAGGTCGAAGCCGGTGAAATCGAAGGCGCCGTCGATGTCGGCCACGTCATTGACCACGGCGCCGTCCACCAGAACCAGGGTCTTGCCCGGATGGGCGCCCCGGATGCGCACATTGGCCGGCCCGCTGAAGGCGCCCGAGCGGGTGACGCTCAGCCCGGGCACGTCGGCCAGAATGTCGGCGGCGAACACGGCGCCGCGCCGGGCGATGGCGTCCGCGTCGATGACCCGGGCCCCGGGGGTCTCGGCCACGATGGCCGGGATGCGGGTGGCGGTGATGATGACTTCGTCCAGATCGGTGGCGTCGTCGGCCGAAGCGGGCAGGGCGAAGAGGGCCGCGGATGCGGCCGAACACAGGATAAGGGAACGCCTCATGGGGCGATGCTCCGTCATAAAGCCCCCGCGCGGCGCGCGCGGCGGCGTTCAAAGCGACCAATCCGCCCTTGTCGCTAGACAGGACGGCGCCGGATCGGGTCGCTTCGACGGATCAGTCCCCGCGCCTCTGTCTGGTCCCGGACAGCGGACGAGCGACGTCGGCGGCCAGGTCTCCTGGCTTGCGGATCACAGGCAAAGGCCGACCTGAAAAGTCGACCCGCCGTCCTCGCCTTCCCGGATCGCTCCAGTGGCGCCCTGTCCGAAGACAGGGGTCGGACGACGGCCTAACCGCCTACAGTTGCGGGCACAGCCGCGGTGTCTGACCGCGTTCCCTTAAACCGCCTGCCGCGCTTGTGGCAGGGGTCCTGACCTTGCGCAAGTGACCACAGGCTCTAGGGTTCTGACCATGTCCTCCCCAGTACCCGACCGCAGTACACCCGAGTTCCGGGACGTCACCGCCGAGACCTTTCGGACTGAAATTCTGCCGGCCGCCCGACCCGCGATCCTGCGGGGCCTCGTCGGCGACTGGCCCGCGGTCCGGGCGGGGCTGAAATCGCCCGAGGCCCTGGCCGACCACGTCCGGGGTTTCGATACGGGCGCGCCGGTCCGGTTCGCCGAAGCCCCGCCCGAGGTGGAGGGGCGCTTCTTCTACAATGACGGCATGACGGGGATGAATTTCACTCAGCGTGAGGCCACCGTCGGGTCTGTGCTGGACCGGCTTCTGGCGCTCAGGGACAAGGACGCCCCGCCCGCCGTTGCCATGCAGTCGATCCCCGAGCCGCACGCCCTGCCCGGTTTCGCCCGGGCCAATCCTTCACCCCTGCTTGGCGAAGAGGTGTTTCCGCGCCTGTGGATCGGCAACGCGGCGACGGTCCACACCCATCACGACATGAACGACAACATCGCCTGCGCCGTGGCGGGTCGGCGCCGCGTCATCCTGTTTCCGCCAGACCAGACGCAAAACCTCTACATCGGCCCCTTTGAGCGCACCCCGGCCGGGCCGCCGGTCAGCATGGCGTCGGTGGTGGAGCCGGATCTGGATCGCCACCCTCGCTTCGCCGAGGCCTGGGCCGCCGCCGAGGTGGCGGATCTGGAGCCCGGCGACGCCCTGTTCATCCCCTATCTGTGGTGGCACCACGTCCAGTCGCTGGACCGCTTCAGCGTGCTGGTGAACTACTGGTGGAACGCTGCCGAGGCTCCGACCGCGCCCATGGGCGCCCTGATCCACGCCATGCTGGGCGTCCGCGACCTGCCCCCATCCCAGCGCGAGGCGTGGCGGGCCATGTTCGACGCCTTCGTGTTCGATGCGGATGATCCGCCCGGCGGCCACCTGCCCGAGGACAGGCGCGGCGTTCAGGGTCGCCTGTCCCCAGCCGCTGTGGCCCAGATGCGCCAGATTCTGGCCCGGACCCTGACCGGCTGACATTCGTCCACGATCCCGTGGCGGCCAGGGCGTCGTCAGCCTTGAGCGCGCCCCCGCGATCCGTCACCCTGCGTGCTTCATGAACGCCCCCGTCAAACAGCCGACCGACGCCCGCCCGATCACGCCCGACCCGGGCGTGACGCCGGTCATGGCCCAATTCCTGGACGCCAAGGCGCGGCACCCGGATTCCCTGCTGTTCTTCCGCATGGGCGATTTCTACGAGCTGTTCTTCGAGGACGCGCAGAAGGCGGCGGCGGCGCTGGGCATCACCCTGACCAAAAGGGGTCTGCACAAGGGCGAGGACATCCCCATGGCGGGGGTGCCGTTCCACGCCGCCGAGGGCTACATCGCCCGCCTGATCCGCCAAGGGTTCAAGGTCGCCGTCTGCGAACAGCTGGAGGATCCGGCCGAGGCCCGGAAGCGCGGCTCCAAGGCCGTGGTCCGCCGCGACGTGGTTCGGGTCATCACCCCCGGCACCTTGACCGAGGACTCCCTGCTGGACGCCAGGGGCTCGAACCGGCTGGCGGCGGTGTCGGTCCGGCGCGGCCGCGCCGCCGTGGCGGTGGTGGAGCTGTCCACCGGCCAGGTGGAGACCATCGTCAGCGATCCCGGCGATCTCGCCGCCAATCTGGCCGCCTTCCGCCCGTCCGAGGTGCTGGTGCCGGACCGGCTGTTCTCCGACGATGACATCCGCGCTGCCCTGGACGGCTCGGGCGGGGTGGTCCAGGCCCTGGCGCAGGGGCTGGCCGAGCCGGCTGCGGCCCGCGATCGGGTCCAGCGCCTCTACGGCGTCGCCACCCTGGACGGTTTCGGCGCTTTTGAAGAGGCCGAGGTCTCCGCCCTGGGCCTCGCCGCCGCCTATCTGGAGACCACCCAGGCGGGCCGGCTGCCGGCGCTCAAGGCGCCCCGCCGCGCGGCCCGGGCCGGCTGGGTGGCCATCGATCCGGCCACCCGCACCAGCCTGGAGATCGACCGCGCCCAGTCCGGCGCCCGCGAAGGCAGCCTGCTGGCCTGCGTCGACCGCACCATCACCTCCGCCGGCGGCCGCGCGCTGGCCGAGCGCATCACCCGGCCCCTGCGCGACCCGGCGGCCATCAATCATCGACTGGACGCCGTGGAGTGGCTGCTGGAACGCCGGGACCTGCGCCGGGATCTGCGTGAGGTCCTGTCCGGCTCGGCCGACGTGGCCCGGGCCGTGACCCGGCTGGCGTTGGGGCGGGGCGGCCCCCGCGATCTGGCCGCCGTCCGCTCGGGCCTGAAGACCGCCGAGGCCGTCTCCGCCCTGTTCGCCCGATCCCCCGACCCCCTGACCGGCCCGCCCGCCGAGATCGAGGACCGGCTGTCGGACCTGTCGCCCACGCCCGACACGGGCGCCCTGCTGATCGATCTGCAGGAGGGGCTGGTGGACGAACCGCCCCATCTGGCCCGCGACGGCGGTCTGGTGCGCCCCGGCTGGCGGCCCGAGCTGGAGGCCGTGCGCACCCTGCGCGACGACAGCCGCAAGGTGATCGTGGATCTGGAGCAGCGCGCCCAGACCGAATCCGGCGTGGCCTTCAAGGTCAAGCACAACGCGGTGCTGGGCTATTTCCTCGAAACCAGCGCGAAGAACGCCGAACCGCTGCTGCGCCCGCAGGCCGACAGCCCCTTCATTCACCGCCAGACCCTGGCCAATCAGGTCCGCTTCACCACTGTGGAGCTGTCCGAGCTGGACGCGAAGATCAGCCAGGCCGGCGCCCGCGCCCTGGCCATGGAGGGGGAGATCTTCGAGAGCTGGCGCCGCACGGTCGCCGACTTGGCCGCCCCGCTGCAGGCCGTGGCCGACGCCCTGGCCGAGCTGGACGCTGCCGCCGCTCTCGCTGAATGGGCCGTCGAGGCGGGCGCCGTGCGCCCTCATGTGGACGGCTCGCTGATCTTTCAGGTCTCCGGCGGCCGCCATCCGGTGGTCGAGGCGGCGGTCACCCGCGCCGGCGATCCCTATACGCCCAACAACTGCGCCCTGGACGGCTCTGGCGCGGACTGCGCGCGCCTCTCCATCGTCACCGGCCCCAACATGGCGGGCAAGTCCACCTTCCTGCGCCAGAACGCCCTGCTGGTGGTGCTGGCCCAGGCCGGCGCCTTCGTGCCGGCGAAATCCATGAAGCTGGGCGCGGTGGACCGGCTGTTCAGCCGCGTCGGCGCGGGCGACGATCTGGCGCGGGGCCGCTCCACCTTCATGATGGAGATGGTCGAGACCGCCGCCATCCTGACCCAGGCCACAGACCGCAGCTTCGTGGTGCTGGACGAGATCGGCCGGGGCACCGCCACCTATGACGGTCTGGCCATCGCCTGGGCCGTGGCCGAGGCCCTGCACGAGACCAATCGCGCCCGCACCCTGTTCGCCACCCACTATCATGAGCTGGCCCGGCTGGAGGAGCGGCTGGACCACGTCTGCAACCTGTCCATGAAGGCCCGCGAGTGGAACGGCGAGCTGGTCTTCCTGCACGAGGCGGCGCCCGGCGCGGCGGACCGGTCCTACGGCGTGCAGGTGGCCAAGCTGGCGGGGGTGCCCTCGTCGGTGGTGGGCCGCGCTCGCGAGGTGCTGGACCGGCTTGAGGCCGACAAGGCCTCCAGCGTCCGGCTGGACGACCTGCCCCTGTTCGCGGTGCACGAGCCAGAGCCCGTGTTCGGTCCGTCCCCCACGGACGAGGCCCTGGCCGCCATCAATCCCGACGAGCTCAGCCCGCGCGAGGCGCTGGAGGCGCTGTATCGCCTGAAAGGTCTGGCCCGCCCGTGACCCGGATCGCCCTCGATGACCGGCTGGCGGCCCTGAAGGACGCAGCGGACGTTCGCGCCGAGGTGGCGGCGGTCCTGTCGGAGCACTGGAGCGCGGGCCGCGAGAAGGCGGCGTCGAAACTGGCGTCGGGGACAGGCGGGGTCGAGGTGGCGCGCCTGTTCTCCGGCGCGGCGGACGAGATGCTGCAGGCCCTGTGGCGCTTCACCACCCAGATCCTGCACCCGTCCGACAGTGTCGACGAGGACGGCAAGCTGGCCCTGCTGGCCACCGGCGGCTACGGGCGCGGCGTGCTGGCGCCCTATTCGGACCTGGACCTGCTGTTCCTGCGCCCGGCCCGGGCCGGCGAGCGCATCGAGCGGGTCACCGGCTTCATGCTCTATGTGCTGTGGGATCTGGGGGCCAAGGTGGGCGTCGCCTCGCGCACCATGAACGAGGCCCTGACCCTGGCCCGGGACGACATGACCATCCAGACCTCCCTGCTGGAGGCGCGCTTTCTGGCCGGCGACGCGGTCATGGCCGACGCCTTCCTCAAGGTGTTCCGCCGCGAGATGACGAAGACCGACCCCCGCGCCTTCATCGCCGCCAAGCTGAAGGAGCGGGACCAGCGCCACTCCCGCGCGGGCGCCGTGCGGTACCGGGTCGAGCCCAACATCAAGGACGGCAAGGGCGGCCTGCGCGACCTCAACGCCCTGTTCTGGATCGCCCGCCGCCTGACCCCCGACAGCCTGCTGGGGGCCGAGGCGCTGGAGGGTCTGCTGACCGGCCGCGAACGGCGCACCTTCGAGGAGTCCTTCGACTTCCTGTGGCGGGTCCGCCATCACCTGCACCGCACCGCCGGGCGGGCTGAGGAGAAGCTGACCTTCGACCTGCAGCCCGAGGTGGCCCGGCGCATGGGCTGGCAGGGCCGGGGCGACGAACCGGCGGTGGAGCGCTTCATGCGCCGCTATTTTCTGGTGGCCCGGGACGTGGGCGGCCTGACCCGCGCCCTCTCCGCCAAGCTGGAGGAGCGCGGCCAGAAACGGGCCCTGAGCCTCACCCGCCTGATCCCCCGCCGCCGTCGCCAGCTGGGCGAGCCGGGCTTCGTGGAGGATCACGGCCGCCTGTCGATCACGGGTCCGGACGTGTTCGCGGCCGAGCCCCTGCGGCTGCTGACCCTTTTCCAGCTGGCCGATCGCCACGACCTGGACCTGCACCCCGACGCCTTCTCCGCCGTCACCCGGTCGCTGAATCTGGTCACGCCGAAGCTGCGCCGCGATCCGGCGGCCTCGGCGGCGTTTCTGGACATCCTGGCGGACGGCGACCGTCCGTACCGGGTGCTGACCCTGATGAACGAGACGGGGCTGCTGGGCCGGTTCCTGCCGGAATGGGGCCGCATCGTCGGCCAGACCCAGTTCAATATGTATCACGCCTACACGGTGGACGAGCACACCCTGCAGGCCATCGGCGTCATCAACGACATCGCCCGGGGCAAGCTGAAGGACGACCATCCCCTGGCCTCGTCCCTCATGCCGCTGATCCGGGATCATGCGGTGCTGATGCTGGCCATGCTGCTGCACGACGTGGGCAAAGGCGGCGACCGGGGCCAGCTGGAGGACGGCGCCATCGCCGCGCGCCGGGCCTGCGAGCGGCTGGGGCTGGACCCGCGCCGGGCCGAACTGGTGGCCTGGCTGGTGCGCCAGCACCTGACCCTGTCCGACTACGCCCAGAAACGCGATGTTTCGGATCCGGCTACGGTGCGCGCCTTCGCCGAGATCGTGGGCGATCTGGAGCGGCTGCGCATGCTGCTGGTGCTGACCGTGGCCGACATCCGCGCCGTCGGCCCCGGGGTCTGGAACGGCTGGAAAGGCCAGCTGATGCGCGACCTGTATCGCCACACCGAGCGCCAGTTCCGGGGCGACGCCGCCGAGATGGACGATCCCCTCAGCCGCCCCATGGCCGCCTATGACGCCCTGATCGAGCGCGCGCGGCGCGACGGCGCCGCCGCCATGGCGGGCCCGTCCGACAACCAGGCCGCCGAGGTGGCCATCGCCGCCACCGACCGCCCCGGCCTGTTCGCCCTGATCGCCGGGGTCATGGCGGATCTGGGCGCCGACATCGTGGGCGCGCGGGTGACCACCGCCGCCGACGGCATGGCGCTGGATATCTTCCAGCTGCAGGACGGGGCGGGCGAGCCCTACGGCCTGGCCGAGCCGCGCCGCCTGCGCCGTCTGCTGGCGGCGCTGGAGCGGGTCGGGCGCGGCGGCGCGGTCACCCCCGCCGACCCGGCCGCCCCTGCCAGCCCCCGCCGCGCCGCCTTCGACGTGCGCCCGGTGGTGATGATCGACAATGCGGCGTCCGAGACCGCCACGGTGATTGAGGTGTCCGGCGCCAACCGCCCGCGCCTGCTGGCCCAGCTGTCCCGCGCCCTGGCCGATCTGGGCCTGTCCATCCGCTCGGCCCACGTGGTCACCTTCGGCGAGCGGGCGGCGGATTCCTTCTATGTCACCACCGACAGCGGCGAGAAGATCACCGGCGACAGGCGGCTGGACGCCATCCGCGCGGCGCTGGAGGCGGTGATGGATCAGGCCCCGCCGCCCAGTCCGCGCGGTCGCCCGCTGATCCGCGCCCGGGCCAGCGCCCGCGACGTCTCCGAGCTGGGCCGCAAGGCCGCCGTTCCCCGCCGCGCCGAAGCGCGCTAAGGGCCATCAACGCGCCATCCCGGATGTTTCGCTGAAATGACCATCGACCCCGAAATCCGGGCCTCGGCCTCCACCAATCCGCCGGCGCCAGAGCCCCCGAAGTCGGGCGGGGTGATGCGCTCTTCCG
>NZ_PNLV01000047.1 GCF_013823285.1 Brevundimonas sp.
GCGCAGACGGTTGCCGCTCTGGGCCGGCCACCAGATAGGGGAGGGGTCCAGCTGCAGGCGGGAGGCGATCTCGTCCAGCAGGGCCATGGGGTCCTGGGCCTCGCGGTCCAGCTTGTTGATGAAGGTGATGATCGGGATGTCGCGCAGGCGGCAGACCTCGAACAGCTTCAGGGTCTGGGGCTCGATACCCTTGGCCGCGTCCAGCACCATGATGGCGCAGTCCGCCGCGGTCAGGGTGCGGTAGGTGTCTTCCGAGAAGTCCTCGTGGCCCGGGGTGTCGAGCAGGTTGAACATCTTGTCTTCGTGCTCGAACGTCATCACCGACGCCGAGACCGAGATGCCGCGCTCCTTCTCGATCTTCATCCAGTCCGAGCGCGTGCGCCGGTTCTCGCCGCGCGCCCGCACCGCGCCCGCCGCGCGAATGGCGCCGCCGGCCAGCAGGATGTGCTCGGTCAGGGTGGTCTTGCCCGCGTCAGGGTGCGCGATGATGGCGAAGGTGCGCCGCCGCGCAGCTTCTTCAGGCAGTGTTCGTTTCGACATGGCCGCGCCGATAGCGCGGACAGGGGGCGCTGTCACGTCGGGTGACAACTGGAGGCCCGTTCATAGCCGTCCAAAACCCGCTTCGTGGTGGCAGGACGGCTATTCGAGTCCGGCGTCGTCCATCGCCTCGAAATCCGCGTCGTCCCAGTGGGACGCGTCCGCGTCGTCTCCATTCAGTCCCGCCTCGGCCCGGGCGATCAGCGTTCGCACGAAGTCTGCGTTCTGGGGGTTGTGCGGATCGTTGGCCAGGGGCTGCAACAGGGCGATGGCCTCAGCGTTGCGGTCGTGGGCCATCAGCGCCTGGGCCAGACCGAAGCGGGCGTGCCCTAGCTGCGGCGCGATCGTGTACGCCAGTTCCCAGGCCAGCAGATCGTTCTCGTTGGGATATCCGGGCTCGCCGATCCGGTTCTGGGCGATCAGGAGGAAAGTGAAGTAATTCGCGCCATCGGCGTCATAGGCCCGTTGCAGGAAGGCTCGCATCTGCTGCATGGCGACGTCGTAGCCCTCCGGATGGTCTGACGCCTCGTTCATGCGGGCCAGAGCCATAAGCTGCAAGGCTTCGACGTTGTCCGGCTGCTGCTGCAACAAGGCCTCCAGAACCGTTTCCCCCTGCCGGGGGTCCCCGAACATGATTTCGGCCCGCCCGAGCACCAGTTGCGCGAAGGGATCTCCGGCGTGACGGGGGGCGAGGGCGCGGATTTGGCTGACCAGGGCATCCTGATCATCCCCCTGCGCGATCTTGAGCTGTTGATTGATGAGTAGCAGATCGTTGGCCGACCGCGGCAGGCGTTCGATGGTGACAGGGACCGTCGGGAAGGGATGGCTCACCCGGGAGTAGGGAATGCGGCCTCGCATATAGGCGCGCAGGGTGTCACGGAGCGCGGTCGGGGTGAGGCCCGTGTGCTGCTCCAGGGCCTCCACCGGATCACCGCCTGAGCCCACATCCGCCAGATACCGCTGCATCGCCGCGCGCCGCTCAACGTCGCTCATGAACCAGTGGGTCAGAAGCCACGCCAGCGGATAATAGGTCTCATTGAACCGGTCGCCACGGGCGTTCCGGGACCGCCCGGCCAGCAAGTCCTCCATCTGCATCCACTGACCGTTCTGGAGCCAGGCCACCCGGTTTTCGTTGTAGAGGCCGACCTCGACGCGCCCGGCTTCGATGGTCGAGGCCGCATAATACTCGGCGAACCCCTCCACGAACCACGCGGGGTAGGGGAAGTTGAAGTTCTGGAACATGAAGTGGTGGGCGTATTCGTGCAGCAGGGTGGAATCGTCATTCCGCGATCGCGTGGCCACCGCGAAGATGTCCTGCTCGGCGGGCACATACACCCCGCTCTGGTTCTGAATCGCATCGGGCAGCACCCGGATCAGCTCCCGCTGATGGCCGATCAGATAGATGGGCAGTTTGCGCGGCGGGGCTTCGTCCATGGACAGGCCCATGAACAGCCGCAGCACCCTGTCGAATGTCTCCAGCTTCTGGGCGTAGGCTCTCAGGGTGCGTTCATCGCCGTCGCTGTAGATGACGAAGCGCTCGCTTTCAGCACGCAGCCAGTCCGCCCGCGCCGGCGATGCGGTCAGCAGCATCAGCGCCACCGCCGCCATGGCGATCCGCGCCAGAGTCATTCCCGACATGCTCATCCCCCGTTTCCGGTGGGTATCTAGCGGTTGCATGATGCGGGAGTCGAGATGCGTGGCGCGGTGGATACCCCCTCGCGGAACAGGGCTATTTGCGCTATGTTACATTTCTGTAAGGCGAGACGGCAGGGCCATGCAGCCCTCCGCCGCTGAAGGAGGAGACGAAATGACCATGACCCCGCAATCGCGCGAGGACGCCCCCCCCGCATTCCACAAGCCGGGCGAACTACACCCCGGCCTCTACCTTGTCATCGGGTTCGCCCTGCTGCTGGGCGTGGCCTTCGGGGTGAATGCGCTGTTCCGCGTGATCCTGTAATCAGGCCGCCAGACGGCCCCAGACCGCCTTGTCCGCCGCGACGGCGTCCAGGGCGCCCTTGGCCGCGCGGGCGTGAAGCTGGCGCATGACCGGGGCGGGCAGGGCGCAGAAGCGCGGCTCCACCAGTTCGGGCGCGCAGCTTTTCTCCGGCGCGGCGAACATGGCCGCGTTCAGTTCCGGCGCCCGGTCGGCGATCAGCCAGGCCAGACGCACCGCGCGCTCGGGATCGTTGTGATGCAGCATCGGATCCTCGGCGAACAGCTCGCACGCCAGCTCGATCACATAGTCCAGATCCAGCCGGTCGAACCGGCGCGCGTCGGCCGCCGTGACCGGGCAGGCCGCGTCGAGGTCGAACACCACATCGTTCAGCAGAAAGAGCACCGCACCATCACCATCTGTGTCAGGCGCATTCTTCGCCCGTTGATGGTGAGATTAGCCGGGCGCGCTTTCAGCCCGGTTCACGAACGCGGTTAAGGATTTACGACCGCTCGCCCTGCACCGTCTCGGTGATGAAATGGCGGCCCTGGCGGTCCTCGATCTCCACCACCCACAGATCCGGATCGTAGCCCACCTGTCTTTGTATATAGGCGTCCAGCTCGCTTTCCTGGTCGCTGGAGACCGGCTGGATCCACAGGCGCTCGCCGTCCGGGCCGAAGGCTTCGGTGTAGATCCGCGCCTTGCGTTCGGATGAGTCATACGCCTTGACGATGACGCTCCCGGCCCGCGCGTCGCCCTTGCGCACCACCGTGGCGAAGGCTCCGGACAGTTCGGCGCGGCGGATCAGGGCGCCGACCCACACGTCGCTGGCGATAAGCAATTCGCTAACCCTGAAAGGAAACGGGACCGGAAGGGGTATGGCCTAGTCTGGGCCCATGTTCAAAGGCCTGACAGAACGTCTGGCGACAGGTCTGGCGGTTGCGGCTCTCTGTGGGGGGGCGGCGCACGCCGGCGCCGACCGCCTCTATTACGAGCGCAGCCTGATGCTGGCCGCCGACGCCCGCTGCGGGCTGTTCGAGCCCCAGGTGCGCGCGGCGCTGGACGTCTCGGCGCACCAGGCGCGGGGCGCGGCGCTGCGGGCCGGGGCGACCAGCGACGAACTGGCCAACACCGGCGCGCGCGCCGTTTTGCGGGCGCGTACGGCGGACTGCGCGTCCGACGATCTGACCACCGCCGCGGCGCGCGTGCGCGACGGCTTCGCGGGCTGGCGCCGCACCGCGCGCATGACCTTCCCCGGCGAGCGTCAGGACTGGAGTGCGGACCGCACCCGCTACGGCCGCGACGCCTGGCGCCTGTCCCAGACGGGGCGGTTCCGATCGGCGCCGGTGACCTTCGGCCGGGTGACGGACGCGGGCGGCGAAGAGGGTCTGGCGGCGGTGGTGTCCTTCCCGGGACGTCCGCGTCCCTACGGCGCCCGCATCGTCCTTCGCGACCCCGATCGGGCGCACCGGCCCTGGATCATTCAGGCCAGCGTGGGGCTGCTGCCGCCGGCTAACACGCGTCGCGCCTTCTGGGCCGCGTCCCACGAGGCCGCGCCCGGGATCCTGCTGCCGGAAGGCCGCCGCCAGGGCGAAATCTGGCGCTTCCCGGAGGCGGCGGGCGACGCCATCGCCGGACTGGACCCGCGCGAGCGGTTCACGGTGGAGTTCCTGTTCCGCGACGACAGCGTCATGCGGGTGCATTTCGAGGCCGGAGACTTCGCCGCCGCCCGCGCTTTCCTGTCGCTCGGCCCGCTCTAGAGCCTGATCGGCCTAGAGCAGCGGGTCGGCCCGGGTGATGGGCCGCGCCACCACGGCGGCGGCGTCCGTCTCCAGAATCGGGCGCTCCACCAGAATGGGATGCTGCACCATGGCGTGCAGGATCAGATCGTCCGGCGTGTCCTCGGGCAGCAGGCCCATGTCCTGGGCCAGGGTCTCGCGGCGGCGCAGGATGTCGCGCGGGCGCGCCCCGCCCATCTTGGCCAGCAAGGCCGTCAACTGATCCTCGGTCCAGCCCGCCTTCAGGTACTCGACCACCGTCGGCTCGACGCCTCGCTCTGCCAGGGCGGCCAGCAGCTTGCGCGACGTGCCGCATTTCGGATTGTGGAAGACGGTGACGCTCATGTGGCGTGTCCTTCTGTCGGGACGGGTTCGATGACGCGGGCGCCCAGCGCCAGGCCGGCCCCGGCGATCAGGGCGACGGCGGCCAGAACGGCCAGAATCTCCAGCCCCCGCCGCGAGGTGGGCGCCAGCGGCCGGGCCAGCATGGCGGCCATCAGGGCGATCAGGGCCAGGACGCCCGGCAGGTCCATGCCCACCCCCAGGAAGGTCCAGTGTCCCAGGGCGAACAGCCAGCCGCCCATCACCGCCGTCACGATCACGGCGGGCCAGAGGGATATGTGCCGCTCCAGCCGGGGGTCAATCAATCCGCCGAGGGCGGCGGCGAAGGCGGCCCCCAGCACCGGCCAGGCGATCAGGAAGGCGGCGGTGGGCGCCAGCACCTGAACAACCACGCCCAGCACCAGCATCAGGGCGATCAGCCCGGCCCAGGCCGAGAAGCGCGCCGCCTTCATCCAGCCGCTGTAGAGCGCGCCAGCGACCGCGATCAGGCCGAGGACGAGGATGACCCAGCTGAATTCATACAAGGTCAGGGCGGTGATCATGGACAGCAACAGGGCCGCCGCCACCAGCCGGCGGCGCCCCTGCGCCGAGCCGAACAGGATCAGCGCCGCCGCCAGCAGGCTCAGCACCACCCCCGCCTCCAGCCAGGGCAGGCGGCGCAGCATGGCGTAGTACAGTTCCGGCGATCCGGCGCGGCTCATGGACGGCCCGGCGAGGCCGCGCATGGCGGTGGCCAGCACCACGCCGGAGATGGCCAGCCACAGGCCGCCCAGGGCGCCCAGCCCCATGCCGGCGAAGGTGACGGCGCCGACCTTGCGTCCGCGCCACACCGCAACGATCAGCAGCCCGCCCGCGCCCGCCAGCACCAGCCAGCCGACCCAGGGCGCATACTGGATGAAGAAGAGGCCCAGCAGGTCCGAGTAGACTGCGTTGCGCGTGACCATGGGAAGGGCGTCGGCGCGGATGAAATGATCGGCGGCCTCCAGCGCCTTTTCGCCGATATGCTGGACGCTGCCCTGGTCGAGGGCCTCGGGGGTGGAGGCGGGGTCGTGATACTGATGCGCCCGCCCGATGAAGGCCAGATTGACCCCGGCGATGCCGCGCTCGCGCGCCAGGGTGTAGTCGGTGCCGTTGGGCATGTTCTCGTAGACCAGCACCGCCAGGGAGTTGCTGTTGGCGCCGCCTTCGACCCGGTCCATGGCGCGGGTGAAGGCCCGCACGGTCTGGGCGTTGCCGGGTCCGGTCTCGAACATGGAGGCCCGCCCGCCGCCGCCGCGCGCCTCCAGATTCACCACCATGCCGACCCGCTGGGCCAGCGGGTGCTCGTCCAGGAACAGGCGCATGCCGTCCAGGCCAAGCTCTTCGGCGTCGGTGAACAGGACGATCAGGTCCCGCTCCGCCGGACCGCGCGCCTGGATGGCCCGCACGGCCTCAAGGATGGCGGCGACTCCGGTGGAGTCGTCGGCCGCGCCGGGCGAGTCCCACACCGTGTCATGGTGGGCCATCAGCAGCACTGCCGGGCCGTCCCGGTCCCGCCCCGGCAGGACGCCGATCAGATTGACGATCTGGCGGGTGGCGGCCTCCGTGTCGCCCCAGCGTTCAAGCCGCGTCGCCGACCGTTCGGACAGGGCGCCGGTCTGCTCGGACGGATCAAGGCCCAGTCCGGCCATGCGGTCGGTCAGCCAGGCGCGGACGCGCGCGTTCTCCTGCGAGCCGGTCGGGTGCGGTCTCTGGGCGATCTCGCGCACATCGACCATGGCCCGCGCGGCCGAGAAGGCGGTGTCGGGCGCGTCCGCGGGCGCCGGGTCGGGCGTATGCGAGGCCGCCACCGCCACCGCCAGCGCCAGTCCAAGCGCCGCGACCAGCAGCACGATGCGATTCATGAAAGCCCCGGGTGTCATGGGGCCATTAGTAGGCGCCCGAACGGCGGGCGTCGAGCGGGGAGGATCAGGCCGCGCGTCTCAGGGCGGCCGGCGACTTGACGAAGACGCCGGGGCGGCCGGGCACGGGGCGGAAGGAGTCGGGCCGCTCGCCCGCCGTTTCGTCCAGACCCAGGAACAAGCAGCCGTCGTCGGCGAGGGCCTGCTCCAGCACGTCAAGGGCGCGGGCGCGGCGCTCGGGCGCCATGTCGCCCAGCACATAGCGGCAGAAGATCACGTCGAACCGTCCGCCCGGCGGCGGCTCGTCCAGCAGGTTGGCGCGCGAAAAGGCGACGGCGGACCGAAGGCGCGGCTTGGCCTCCCACATGTCCTCGCTCTGGTCGAACCAGTCCAGCAGCCGGCGGGCCGACAGGCCGCGCTGCACCTCGAACTGGGTGAAGATGCCGGTCCGCGCCTTCTCCAGCGCACGCTGGGACAGATCAGTGGCGACGATCTCCACATTGGTCTGATCCTCCAGCGCCGGCATGGCCAGGGAATAGGCTTCCTGTCCCGCCGCGCAGCCGGCCGACCACACCCGCACCCGGCCTTGCGGCCGCACGCCGGCGATGGCGGGCAGAACCTCGCGGGCGAAGGTGGTGAAGGGCGCCCGATCGCGGCGGAACCAAGTCTCCGGATTCAGCACGGCCTCCATGGCGCTCCAGGCCAGGGCGGCGGGCGGCTCGGCGCGCACGGCGTCCATCAGGGCGTCGACGCCGGCGTAGCCCTCGCGTCGGGCCACCGGGGCCAGCCGGTGTTCAGCCAGATGCGCCCGGTCCGCGTTCAGCAGGTAGCCTGTGCGGCTGACCAGCAGGGATTGCAGATGGTGCAGGTTCTCGGGCGTCATGAGGGTCAGACCACCCCCGCCTCGGCCAGCTTGGATTCCAGGATCTCGCCGTCGAAGGGCTTCATGACATATTCGTCGGCGCCGGCGTCCAGGGCTTCCTTGATGCGGTCCACCTCGGTCTCGATGGTGCAGAACAGCACCTTGGGCTGGTCGCCGCCCGGCTGGCCTCGCAGGCGGCGCAGGAAGGTCAGGCCGTCCATCACCGGCATGTTCCAGTCCAGCAGGATCACTTCCGGCATGGCCGTGGCGCAATAGGCCAGCGCCTCGGCGCCGTCGCCCGCCTCGTCCACCTCGAATCCCAGCTCCTCGACGATGCGGCGCGCCACCTTGCGGATGATGCGGCTGTCATCGACGATCAGACAGGTTCTGGCCTCGACAGGGGGGTGCACGGTGTGAAATCCGGACGCTTCGGGCGCAGAACCGCGCCCTTACGTCTTATCGTCCTTTGCGGTTAACGAGCTGTTGGCGGACACCCTTAAGCGGCGTTCAGCACGATCTCACACCGGCATGCGCGCGGTCAGGGTGACCCGATCCTCGCCCACGGTGAAGGCCAGGGCGCCGCCATGGTCATTCACCGTGCGCCACAGCCAGTAGGACTGGATCCACTGCCCGGCCAGACCCTCGGTGAGGCGTTCGCCGGCCAGACCCGTGGCCGCCTCGGGCTTGAGCCGGGCGCGGGGGCCGTCGGCCTCGCCGCGCAGGGTCAGCCAGCCGTTGTCCGCGCGCGCGGTCACGGCGGCGACGCCGCCGCCGGGCAGGGCGGCGCCGGTCAGCTGCACCAGATTCAGGAAGGCCCTCGCCTGGGGCTTGGAGAATTCCTGTGGATCGACACGCCAGTCCAGCGACGCCCGCGCCCCCTTGAACACGCTTTCGGCCAGGGGCTTCAGATCGTCGGACCGGAACCGTTCGGCGGTTGTGGCGGCGCCGTAGGCCACGCGGGCGAAATTGATCAGGGCGATCAGCTTCTCCGAACTGGCCTCGATCAGGCCCATGGCTTCCTCGCGCATGTCCTGTGCGGAGGGGTCCTTGATCAGATCCAGACCGGAGGCGATGGCGCCCGCCGGGCTGATGAAGTCATGGCAGAGCTTTCCGGTCAGGAAGGTGGCCAGGTCGGCCCCGTCCATCATGGCGTCAGAGTCGGTGGTCATCGTGTCCCGCAGCCCACATTTGTCAAAGCCGCGACAAGCTGCCCTGATTTGCCGGTTCTTCAAACGCCCGGCATGGTCTAAGGACCGCCCCCTGATGACTGCCCTTCCCCCATCCCTGAGCCGCGACCTGGAATCAGGCCGCCTGACCGAACAGCTGGCCGAGATCGCCGAAGAGGCCTCCGCCCTGATCCTGCCCTACTGGCGCGCCGGCGCCGCCGTCACCACCAAGGCTGACGACAGCCCGGTGACCGAGGCCGACCAGAAGGCCGAAGGCCTGATCGTCGAGCGGCTGACCGCACTCTACGCCGGCGTCCAGACCGTGGCCGAGGAGGCCTGCGCCGCGGACGGAACGCCCGACGCCGAGAACGCCTTCTTCCTGATCGACCCGCTGGACGGCACCAAGGCCTTCGTGGGCGAGCGCGAGGCGTTCACAGTCAACATCGCCCTGGCCCACGGCGAGCGTGTGCTGGCGGGCGTCATCTCGGCCCCGGCCATGGCCCAGACCTGGCGTACGGGTGGAAGCGGCGACAAGGCCGGCGCCTTCACCCGCCGGTTCGGCGAGACGGCCTGGCGTCAGGTGCGGGTGCGCCAGAAACCCGACCGCGGCTTCGCCCTCATCAGCCATTCCCTGGGCGAGGACGAGGCGGAGCGCATCGCCGCCCGCTTCGGCTGCGCCGAATGGCAGGCGCTGGATTCGTCGGTGAAATTCTGCCTGATCGCCGAGGGACGCTATGACGTCTATCCGCGCACCGGCCCCACCTGCGAGTGGGACACCGGCGCGGGCCAGGCGATCCTGGAGGCCGCCGGCGGCCGGGTCATCACCCTGGACCAGGGCCAGCCCCTGTCCTACGCCAAGCCGAACTACCTCAACCCCGGCTTCGTGGCCCTGGGCGGGTAGCCTTCCTGGACTGTGCGCAAGGCGGGCGAGGGGAACTGATCCCCAGTCGGGCCCCCCAAAAGCAGAAAGGCCCGCCGGATCGCTCCGGCGGGCGTTTCATTGTTCGGTGATCGAGGCGATCAGGCCGCGTTGGCCGTGGCGTTCTCGTGCGGGTCGCGCAGCACATAGCCCCGGCCCCAGACGGTCTCGATGTAGTGCTTGCCGCCGGCGGCCGTGGCCAGCTTCTTGCGCAGCTTGCAGATGAAGACGTCGATGATCTTCAGCTCGGGCTCGTCCATGCCGCCGTACAGGTGGTTCAGGAACATTTCCTTGGTCAGGGTCGTGCCCTTGCGGAGCGAGAGCAGCTCCAGCATCTGGTATTCCTTGCCGGTCAGGTGGACCCGGTGGCCGTCCACCTCCACCGTCTTGGCGTCCAGGTTCACCGCGATCTCGCCGGTGGTGATGATGGCCTGGGCGTGACCCTTGGAGCGACGCACAACAGCGTGGACGCGCCACCAGCTCGTCCTTGTGGAACGGCTTGGTCAGATAGTCGTCGGCGCCGCCGCCGAAGGTCTTGACCTTGGTCTCCACCTCGGTGGAGCCCGACAGGATCATGACGGGGGTGTTGATCTTGCCCACGCGCAACTGGCGAAGGACCTCGAGGCCGTTCATGTCGGGCAGGTTCAGGTCGAGAAGAATGAGGTCGTAATCGTAGATCTTGCCCAGATCGACGCCTTCCTCACCCAGATCCGTCGTATAGACGTTGAAACCTTCCGACTTGAGCATCAGTTCGATGCTCTGCGCGGTCGCGCTGTCGTCTTCAATCAGCAGAACACGCATTGATGCCCCTCCAGGCGAACCTTGACCATAAGGCCGCTCGCACCGGAGCGGGTAACCTTTCCGACCAGTTAAGGCCGCAAAAACCTTAAGAACGGTTAATGCCGAATCGATAGTCTGATTTGCGAATCGGCGTCCAGTGGAACGAGTCAACGATTCGATATTTCTTTGCCCGTCCCTGTCGCCACGGGTCCGTTGGCCGGGGCCGCGATTGCGCAGACGTACGCACTGCTCCGCTGTTAATCCCGCATTTCCGCCTCGCCAATGCCGCACTCCTTAACGGGATGCGTCCGGGAATGACGCACAAAATAGGAATATAATCCTCACTGCTTGCGGGCGGGTCCAGCATGGCGTCGCGCCGCTGGGGCGCAGGAACCGGAGTGAGGACTATGGAAGACCATGACGAAACACTGGAGCAGAGAGTGGAGCGGGTCCGCGCCGACCGCGCCCGCGCCCTTCTGGCCATGCAGGCGGTGGCCAGCGTGACGGGGGTGTCCGCCGCCGCCATGCAGTCGCGCCGCCGGGTGAACGACGAGGTGCGCCGCGCCCGCGCCCTGGCCTGGTATCTCAGCCACACGGAATACGGCTGGCCGCTCTACAGGGTGGGGGCCGCCTTCGACCGCGACCGCACCACCGTGGCCAAGGCGTGCCGTCAGGTGGAGGACAGGCGCGACGACCCCGCCCTGGACGGCCTGCTGGAGCGGGTCGGGCGCGGGCTGGCCGAGATCGCCGGCGTGGCGGAGGCGGCATGAGCGAGCGCCTGCGCACCCTGCTGGCCCGCCCCGGCGCCTGGATCGAGGCGGCCCCTGAGCCTGGCCGCTATCGATTGCGGCTAAGCCACGATCGCCGCCGTCGCCCGGCCCTGACCCTGGACGAGGCGGCGTTCCGCGAGCTGGCGCGCGAGCCCGGTCTTGCGGTGCGCGAGGGCGGCGGCTGGAAAGCGCGGGCGGGCGCCATCCCGCCACGCTCGCCCGATGGCGGGCGTCCCGGCTTCATGGCGGGGACCCGGTCCGTGACGAGTCCGGACGGGACGGTGAAGGCCCGCGCCGTCAATCTGGGGGAGTCGCCCATCCTGTGGCTGGCGCGGCGCAAGGATCCCAGCGGCCGGCCCTGGCTGTCGCCGGCCGAGGTGGCGGCGGGCGAGACGCTGCGCACCGACGCCGAACTGGCCAGCCTGGGCCCGTCCCTGACCATGCGCTGGGACGCCCTGCCGCGCGGCGGAGCCGGGCAAGGGACGCCCTCGGGGCCGGGCGAGCGCGCCCTTGCAGCCCGGAGACGGGTTCAGGCCGCCCTGGACGCCGCCGCGCCCGGGCGCCGCGCCATGCTGGAGCGGATCTGCATCCACGGCTCGTCATTGCAACTGGCCGAACAGGGCCTGGGCCTGCGGCGCCGCCAGGGCAAGACGGTGCTGAAACAGGCCCTGACGGATCTGGCGCGCCACTACGGGATCGGATGACGTGGCCCTGACGTTCAAGGCCCATCGTGGTTCGGCCATGCCTCTGTGATTGTTGTTGTCGCAGCACGCTGATATGGCCGGTCACTCCGCAATCGAGGCGCCTGCACCATTCTCAGCTTCCTGATCCCCCTGGGCGTCATCCTCCTCATGGTCGCGGCGAATGCGCTCTATGTGGCGGCGGAGTTCGCCACCGTGGGCGCGCGCAAGTCGCGGGTGCAGGAAAGCGCCGAGGCGGGCAGCCGCCCCGCGGGCAAGCTGCTCGGCATCCTGCGCGATCCGGCGAAGCTGGATGACTATGTGGCGGGCTGCCAGGTGGGCATCACCATCAGCAGTCTTGTGGCCGGCGCCTATGGCCAGGCCCAGCTGACCCCCTTGCTGGCTCCGCTTCTGGGCGCCGTGGGCGGACAGGTGACGGCGATCGTCGTCGTCCTGCTGGCCGTCACCATGGTCCAGGTGGTGCTGGGCGAACTGCTGCCCAAGACCATCGCCCTGCGCTATCCCGAGCGGCTGTCCATGGCCACCCTGGCGCCCATGCGCGTCAGCCTGCTGCTGTTCCGGCCGCTGATCTTCATCTTCAACGGGACCGCCTTCGCCATCATGCGGCTGTTCCGGCTCAGCGCCGACCACAGCCATACCCATGTCCACTCTCCCGACGAACTGGAGGGCCTGTTCAAGGCCAGCGCCGCCGGGGGCCTGATCGACGCGGACGAGCGGGACATGCTGTCCGGCGCGCTCAGCGTCCACGGGCGGCTGGTGCGCGAGATCATGACCCCGCGCACCCGCATGGTGCGGGTCAACGCGAGGGAGACGGTCGAAGAGGCGCTGAAGCGGGTCGCCGAGACGCCCTATTCGCGCTTTCCCGTCACCGGCGACACCACCGACGACGTGGTGGGCATCATCCACTTGCGGACCCTGTTCGCCGCCTTTGAAAAGACGCCCGACGCCCTGGTGGGCTCCATCAAGCGCGACCCCCTGATCGTCGCCGACGTGATGAGCGTGCCCAGCCTGTGGCAGACCCTGCGCGAGCGCGGCCGGCGCAGCGCCATGGTCATCAATGAGTACGGCAGCTTCACCGGTCTCGTGACCCTCGAGGACGCGCTGGAGGAGGTCTTCGGCGAGGTTCAGGACGAGTTCGACAACGAGGACGAACTGTTCGTGACGGACGGCCCGGACCTGAGCGTGCGCGGCGACGTCCGCCTGACCATGCTGGCCGATCGCCACGGCGTCATCCTGCCCGAGGACCGGGCCGACACCATCAGCGGCCTGGTCTGGCACGAGCTCGGCCGCCTGCCCGTGGTCGGCGATCTGGTGGTGGTGGAGGACTCATCCGTCAGGCTGGTGGTGGAGGCCATGGAGGGCCACGCGGTGCGGCGCGTCCGCATCCAGCGCGGACCGGAGGTCGAGGGATGACCGACGTCCTGCTTCCCATCGCCGCCATCCTGGCTCTCGTGCTCGTCAACGGCGTCTTCGTCGCGGCGGAGTTCGGTCTCGTGGGGGCCCGGCGCAGCCGTTTCGAGATCCTGGCGCAGAACGACAATCGCGCGGCCCGGTGGCTGCTGCGGATTTTCGACCGCGAGGCCGGAAAGGACTCCTACATCGCCATCGCCCAGCTGGGCATCACCCTGGCCAGCATCGGCCTGGGCATGTACGGCGAGCCCGCCGTGGCCCGCTGGCTCTACGGCCCGCTGGAAGGTCTCGGTCTCAGCTACGGTCAGTCCCACGCCGTGGGCTTCGTCATCGCCCTGAGCGGGATCACCTTCCTGCACGTGGTGTTCGGGGAGATGATCCCCAAGGCCCTGGCGCTGCAGTCGCCCGAGAAGGTCAGCATCGCCCTCAATCCGGTGATGCGCCTGTTCGCGATCCTGTTCCGGCCCATGGTCATGCTGTTGAACAGGATCGCCTTCGGCCTGATGCGCCTGCTGGGCATTCCCGACCCCGGCAAGGGCGCCATGCTCTACAGCTATCAGGAGCTGGAGATCGCCACGGAAGAGATGATGTCCGGCGGGCAGATGAACGCCGCCCAGGCCCGGCTGATCGAGAACATCTTCGAGATGGAGGACCGCACGGCCCAGGAGCTGATGACCTCGCGGGCCCGCATGGTCGCCATTCCCCTGTCCGCCGGCCCCGACGAGGTCGCGGCCATCATCACCGCCCACACCCTGGCCCGCTACCCGGTGTACGGCGCCTCTCTGGACGAGGTGGTGGGGGTGCTGCACGTCAAGGACTTCATCCGCGCCCGGGTGGCCCACGCCGACATCGACCTCAGGGCCCTGGTGCGCCCCGCCCCGCGCGTGGCCTCGGGCATGTCCGCCTACGACCTGATGGCCCTGTTCAAGAAGCAGCGGGTGCACGCCGCCCTGGTGGTCGACGAGTTCGGCGGCGCCCTGGGCTTCGTCACCATGGATGATCTGGTCGCCGATCTCATCGATGACGAGGGGGCGGCGCCGGACTGGGTCACGGTCCTGCCTGACGGCGCCATGCTGCTGGACGGCGAGGTCACCCTGGCCGAACTGGAGGAGGACCACGACCTCGACGTGGCCCATCCCGAGGTCTCCACGGTCGCCGGCCTGTTTCTGGCCAGGAACGGGGTGCTGCCCAAGCGCGGAGACGTCCTGAACTTCAAGGGCGTCCGCTTCATCGCCGAGGATGTGCGCGGCCTGAAGATCCTCCGGGTCCGCGTCGAACGCCCGCCCGCGAAGCGCTAACCCGCCGCGTCATCGACCGGCGCCAATTGCACTAATTGCACCAACTGCACCGTGCAACGGCGACGTGCTCAGGCCCCGGCGGCCGCTTCCTGACGGATTCGCCCGATCATGGCGTTCAGGCCGTTGGCGCGCTGCATGGTCAGGGCCTGGGGCAGGCCCAGCCGGTCCATGGCGGCGCGGGCGTCGAAGGCCAGGATCTGGTCGGGCTCGCGGCCGGAATACAGGCGCAGCAGCAGGGCGATGTTGCCCTTTGACAGGTGACTGTCCGAATCCGCCAGGAAGAACAGCCGCCTCCCGTCGCGGATCACATGCAGCCACACCTGGGCCGCGCAGCCGGGCACCTTGTTGGCCTCCACCCGCGCGTGGTCAGGCAGGGGCGCCAGGCCCTTGCCCAGTTCGATGACGTATTCGATACGCGGCTCCCAGTCGCCCAGCAGGTCGAACTCCTCGGCCAGTTCGGCCAGGGTCTCGTCGATGCTCTGCTCGGGCGGGGTCAGGACGGCGTCGGTCATGGGGCGCAGATAGACGCCCCGGCGGTCCCCCACAACCATCCCCGTCCCCAGGCCGGCGCCGGTGATCCACCGGAATCTGGTCGCCTGTGGCGCGAGCGATCTCGCCCCCCTCCGCGCGGACCCCTAGTCTGGTCTGTCGCGCCGCATGCCGCGCTGACTCGAAATCGCAACGGACCCCGCCGCGCTTGACCTCTCCCCCCGCCTCTTCGCCCGAGCCTGACGCCGGCGCCGCCGTGACCGGGGCGCCGCCGCCGCTGGCCATGTGGCATGCGGGCTGGGCCACCGCCTGCGCCGTGCTGGCGCTGGGCGGGCGGTTGGTGGGCGCGGGGGTCGAGGGCCCCGCCGCCCTTGCCCTGATGGCCATGGTGACGCCGGGACTTGGCGGGCTGCTGCTGCTGCGTCGCGACGGCTTTCGCCCGCGTCTGGCCCTGCTGACCGGCTGGAGCGCGGCGGCCATCCTGGCGGCGGTGCTCAGCGGCGGGTTGAACGGCCCGCTGGCGGCCTTCGTCTTCATGCCCATGATCGCGGGCCTGGCCCTGGGCGGGGTGCGGCTGGCCCAGATGGGGACGCTGGGGACGGGACTGGCGGCCGCGGGCGGTCTGGCCGCCGCCCTGATCGGCGCCCCCGCCGTCGACAACGCTGTGCTTGCGGCCCTGACCGGGGTGATGAGCGCCCTGGCCGCCGCCCTGGCTCTGAGGCTGTCGTTCCATGCCCGGCAGACGCGGCTGGACCGGGCCGAGGCGGCCATGGCCCGCAGCGAAGCCATCCTGACCGGCCAGCCGGGGCTGACGCTGGTGCTGTCGCCGTCCGGCCGGGTGATGGCCGCCTACGGCGCGCCGCCGCCTGGCGTGACCGTCGAAATCCTGTTTGATCAGGGTCTGATCGCCGCTGTCCATGGCCCCGACCGGCCCGCCGTGCTGTCGGGACTGGACAAGGCCCTGAACGGACTGGACGCCCAGGCCCGCTTCGCGCCGCGCGAGGCGCTGGACCGTCGGGTCATGCTGGCGCTCAAGCGGCTGGCGGACGGTCGGGTGATCGGCCAGATGCACGACGCCACGGCCCAGTATGCGCGCGAGGCCGCCCTGGACGCCGCCCGGGGCGAGGCCGAGGCCCGCGACAAGGGCAAGACCCGCTTCCTGGCCTCCATGAGCCACGAACTGCGCACGCCTCTGAACGCCGTGGTCGGCTTCTCGGACATCATGCGCCAGGCACTGTTCGGGCCGCTGCCCCCGAAATACGCGGACTACGCCATCTCCATCCATGAGGCTGGCGGGCACCTGCTGGCCGTCATCAACGACGTGCTGGACGTGTCCAAGATCGAGGCGGACCGCTACGAGCTGGCGCTGGAGCGGTTCGATGCCCGCGACGCCGTGTCGGAGGCCGTGGCCATGGTCCGCCTGAACGCCGACGAAAAGGGCGTGATCCTCAACAGCGTCCTTCCGCCCGAGGCCCTGACGGTCATGGCCGACCGCCGCGCCCTGAAGCAGATCACCCTGAACCTGCTGGCCAATGCGGTGAAGTTCACCCCGGCCGGAGGCTCGGTGACCCTGACCGCCGACGGGGTCGGGCCCTATCTGGAGATCGTGGTCGCGGACACCGGCGTGGGCATCGCCGCCGAGGATCTGGGCCGGCTGGGCCGTCCTTTCGAACAGGCGGGCGACGCGGGTCAGAAGAAGATGGGCACCGGCCTGGGCCTGGCCCTGGTGCGCTCCCTGACCGAACTGCACGGCGGCCGCCTGATGGTGGACAGCACCCTTGGCGAGGGCTCGGCCTTCACCGTGCGCATGCCGGTGGCGGAGCTGACGCCGCCCGTCACGAGCGAACCGGTCCGCTGAACGGAAAACGCCCGCCCCGGCGACCGGAGCGGGCGTTTCAGATCCTGACAGGCAGGACGTCTTACTTGGCGCGCGGACGGCGGGCGGGTTTGCGGCCGCCCTGGCCCAGGCCCATCTGCTTGGCCAGTTCCGAACGGGCCTTGGCGTAGTTGGGGGCGACCATGGGATAGTCCTTGGGCAGGCCCCACTTGGCCCGATACTCTTCCGGGCTCATGTCGTACTTGGTGCGCAGGTGGCGCTTCAGCGACTTGAACTTGCGGCCGTCCTCCAGACAGATCAGGAAGTCCGGGGTGATGGACTTGCGCACCGAAACCGCCGGCTCCTGCGGCTCCGGCTCGGGCTGGGCGCCGCCCGCCTTCACAACCACCAAGGCGGCATGGACGCTCTGGATGACGCCCGGCAGGGCCTCGGCGTCGACATTGTTGTTGCTGACATAGGCCGAAACGATGTCGGCGGTCATTTCGAGAAGTTCAGACGTTTCGTCCATGATCACGCTTCCGGAGTTCTGTTGACTTTACGGGTCAGAAGCGGAACGCCGCTCCCCATGGAAGTGGGCAATAAAGTTGTTTCGACGGTTTATCAACAGGAACGCGGAAGGAAACGACTCTAACCGTCTCTCTGATCTTTAGAGAGGCAGATCAGTTCATCGTCCGAAGTTTTCAGCCAGGGCCAGCATGGCGGCGCGTTCGGGGGCCGAGTATTCGTCCAGCGCCTCTTCGTCGCCTTCCCGGATCGCCTGCATCAACTGCGGCGTCAGGGCCGAGGACAGAGACCAGTTCCAGTAGCGCAGCACCGTCTGGGCCCGGTCCACGGCGAACATGTCATAGGTGATCATCACCCGCTCCCAGACCGGGTGGAAGTTTCCGTCCGGCATGGTCTCCGGCCGGCGCATGGAGCGCCACAGGCCCTGAAGATTGGTCTTTGACAGGCCTGTGGCCTTGCACAGTATGGCCAAGGGCTCGCCGCCCTCGTCGCCGAGAATCTTGGCCCCGGTCAGGGGCTTGATGCCCGACAGATAGGAGATCTCGGCGGCCAGTTCGCGGTTCAGTCCGCCGGAGGCGGCGACGGCCACGGCGTGTTCGAGGCTGTCGTAGGGGCTCTTCTCGATGGCGGCCCGGTTTCTCTGGCGCCGCTCGATGAACTGCAGGGCCTTGCGCGAGACCGGGTCCTGCCACCCCTCGGCGGCGGCCATGGCGAAGATGTCCTCCACCACCTCCTGCATGACCTCGCGCGAGACGGCGAAGCGCTGAAGGATGGTGCGCCGCTCGTCCGGCCCGCACCACCAGAACATCACATAGGCGCCCGACGGCCGCATCTCGGGGCGGCGCAGAAGATGTTCGCACAATTGGGGATGGGTGCGGCTGAGGCTGACCATGGCCTCGATGCCCGGCTGGGACAGGCGGGCGGTGGTGTTGCGCAGCACCGCCTCGATCACCGCCGGTTCGTGGTGGGCCAGCAGGGCGTCGGTCACCACCTCGGACAGGTTGCGGCGGGCGGCCAGCAGGAAGCGGTGCTCCATGCCGGCTTCGGCGGCGCAGGCGATCAGATCTGAGTCCGACAGGGCGGCGCACTGTTCGATCAGAACGCCCGCGATCTCGGGCTCGTCGCGCAGCAGCAGGCGCGCCAGACTGTCGGGAACTTCGCCCAGGGGCGCCAGACGCACGGCGACCCGGCGGCGCTCCTCGGGCGCGGCCAGGCGCAGCATCTCCACCAGAAGGTCGCCGACCACGGAGCGCTCGAAGGCGTTCACCCGGCTGGCGGGCAAAGACACCACATCGGCCAGGCGCTTCAGCAGCGCATGGCGTGCGCGCGGCCCCGGCGAGGGCGCGCCGTCGGCGGATGTGGCCGCTGGCTCGGACATGTCGGCGGGAGCCTAGGCCCGAAGCGGTTAATCAGGGGTGATGAAACCCGCCCTACAGCCCCTCGAACAGCGCCGTGGACAGATAACGCTCGGCGAAGCTGGGGATGATGGCGACAATGGTCTTGCCGGCGTTCTCGTCCAGGGCCCCCTGGCGGAAGGCGGCGGTCAGGGCGGCGCCCGACGAGATGCCCACCGGCAGGCCCTCCACGCGGGCGGCGCGCCGCGCCATGTCAAAGGCGTCCTCGTTGGAGACCTGTTCCACGCCGTCGATCATCGATTGGTCGACGATGGAGGGAATGAAGCCCGCGCCGATGCCCTGGATCTTGTGCGGGCCGGGCGCGCCGCCGGACAGCACCGGCGAGGCGGTGGGCTCCACCGCAATCATGCGCACCGAGGGTTTGCGTTCCTTCAGCACCTGTCCCACGCCGGTGATGGTGCCGCCGGTGCCGACGCCCGCGATGACGATGTCCACGGCCCCGGCCGTGTCGTTCCAGATTTCCTCGGCCGTGGTGGCGCGGTGGATGGCGGGGTTGGCCAGGTTGTCGAACTGCTGCGGCTGCACCGCGCCGGGGGTGGCGGCCAGCAGCTCATTGGCCGTGGCGATGGCGCCCTTCATGCCCTTCTCGGCCGGGGTCAGCACCAGTTCAGCGCCCAGCAGGGCCAGCATCTTGCGGCGCTCGATGGACATGCTCTCGGGCATCACCAGGATCAGCTTGTAACCCTTGGCGGCGGCGACAAAAGCCAGGGCGATGCCGGTGTTGCCGCTGGTGGGTTCGATGATCACGTCGCCGGGCTTCAGCTTTCCAGCCTGCTCCAGCGCCTCGATCATGGCCACCCCGATGCGGTCCTTGACCGAGGCGATGGGGTTGAAGAACTCCAGCTTGGCCAGGACGGTGGCCTTGGGGTTCAGCTCCGCCGACAGGCGCGGCAGCCGGATCAGCGGGGTGTCGCCGATGGTGTCGACGATGGAGTCATAGACCTTGCCCCGTCCGGTCTTGGCGTGCCGCGAGGCGTCGTAAGGGGTGTCGGTCATGGAAAGGCTCCTGTCTGTCGTCCTGGCTTAGGGGATAGATAGGCCTTCTCGCGCCGGGGCAAAGCCAGAAATGCTCACGCCCCCGCCGAGCGCGCCTGAAGGGCGGGCCCGATGACCTCGATCCTGTCGGTGTCGACGCCGCCTCTCCAGCCGTCCGGGACGTGATCGATCGACACCGGATCATTCAGGCCGCCCAGGCTTCCGGTGTTGAAATCCGGCTCGCCGCCGATCCACACCTCGCTGTTGGCCGACTGCATGCGCTGCAGAAACCGGTCCGGCCATCCCCACAGGACCGCCCCCCATCCGCCCGGCACGAAAATCACCATGTCGGCGCATGAGTCGGGAACCCGCCCCGTCCAGCCGATGAGCATGTAGTCCCTCACGCAGGCTTTCAGCATGGTCTTGCTCAGGATGCGGGCGTCCGGTCGAAGCCGGCGCAGCCGCGTCATGGGCCGATCCCCGCCATAGAAGGTCAGACGCTCCGGCGCCCTGTCGGCGCGCGCCTCGAGATAGGCGTGCAGCAGGTCGGCCTCGGCCGGATCGTTCGACTTGACGTTGATCATGAACCGGCGCCCGGGAAACGCGTCCAGCATTTCATTCAGGGTGGGCATGAGTCCGACGCCCTGGCCGCGCAAGGGGAAGGTCGCTCCGCCGTCCGCCGTATATCCATAGCCCACGTCGAGGCGCTTCAGATCGGCCATGCTCTGTTCCCTCGTGACGCCCGTCCCCTCTGTCCGGCAGTCCAGCGTCCAGTCATGGAACACCGCGAACTCGCCATCGGTGGTCGGATGCACATCGATCTCCACCACGTCGGCGCCCAGTCGGAACGCCTCAGCCGTCGAAGGCCGGGTGTTCTCGATGAAGCCGTGCGTGGGGGTGTGGATGCGCGTCGCCGTGCAGGCGTCGCGGGTCAGCCCCTCGCGCCCATAGGTGTGGTGGACGCCCCGATGGGCCATGATCTGAAGCTCGCCCGAGGGATCGGC
>NZ_PNLV01000048.1 GCF_013823285.1 Brevundimonas sp.
GCCTCAGAACGCCTCCGCCGGCAGCGCCATCAGCACGTCCGAGCCGGTCTTCAGCTTCTTCAGGTGCGCCTCGGCGTCGGGCAGGATGCGCTCGACGAAGTAGCGGCCCACCGCCAGCTTGTTGGCGTAGAACGGGTCGCTGTCGCCCGCCTTCTTCTGCGCCGCCACGGCCATCTGGGCCCACATGTAGGCCATCGCGGTCAGGCCGAAGATGTGCAGATAGTCAGTGGAGGCCGCGCCCGCGTTGTCCGGGTTCTGCATGCCGTTCTGCATCAGCCACATGGTGGCTTCCTGCAGGTTCTTCTTCGCGTCGGCCAGGCCGTCGATGAAGGGCTTGGTCGCCTCGTCCCCGCCGTTCGCGCCCACGAAGGCGTCGATGTCGGCGAACCAGCTCATGACCGCGCGCCCACCGTTGGCCGGCAGCTTGCGGCCCACCAGATCCAGCGCCTGAACCCCGTTGGTGCCCTCGTAGATCATGGTGATCCGCGCATCGCGCAGGGACTGGGACGCGGTGAAGTGTTCGGTGTAGCCCGAGCCGCCGTGCACCTGCATGGCCAGGCTGGCCACGTGAAAGCCGCGGTCGGTCAGGAACGCCTTCACCACCGGGGTGATCAGGCCCATGTAGTCCTTCGCCTTGGTGGCGACCGCCTCGTCCCCGGACTTCTGCAGGTCGGCCTGCAGCGCGGTCCACAGGATGAAGGCCCGCCCGCCCTCGATATAGGCCTTGGACTCCAGCAGCATGCGCCGCACGTCCGGGTGCACGATGATCGGGTCGGCGGGGCCGTCCGGGTTCTTGGGACCGGTCAGGCTGCGGCCCTGCAGGCGGTCGTTGGCGAACTCAACGGCGGCCTGCATGGCGGCGTCGCCGATGGCCTGACCCTGAAGGCCCGTGCCCAGCCGCGCCTCGTTCATCATCACGAACATGGCCGGCATGCCGCGGTTCTCTTCGCCCACCAGCCAGCCCCTGGCGTTCTCGTACGCCATCACGCAGGTGGCGTTGCCGTGGATGCCCATCTTGTGCTCGAGGCCGGCGCACTGGACGCCCTCGTTGCGCTCGCCCAGCGACCCGTCGTCATTGACGAACACCTTGGGCACCACGAACAGGCTGATGCCCTTGATGCCCGCGGGGGCGTCCTCGATGCGGGCCAGCACCAGGTGGATGATGTTGTCGGTGAAGTCGTGCTCGCCGGACGAGATCCAGATCTTCTGGCCGGTGATGGAATAGCTGCCGTCGCCGTTGGGGACCGCCTTGGTGCGGATCATCCCCAGGTCCGTGCCGCACTGGGGCTCGGTCAGGTTCATGGTGCCGCCCCACTCGCCCGTGGCCAGCTTCGGCAGGTAGCGGTCCTTGATGGCCTCCGAGGCGTTGGCGTGCAGCCCCGCATAGGCGCCCGACGTCAGGCCCGGATACATGCTGAACGCCGGACTGGCCGCGGCCGTCATCTGGCCCACGGCCATGGACACCACCGCCGGCATGCCTTGGCCGCCGTACTGGGTGTGGGCGTGCAGGGCGGGCCAGCCGGCCTCGACCATCTGCTTGTAGGCTTCCTTCCATCCGGGCGGGCCGGTGACGACGCCGTCCTTCCATTCACAGCCGTGCTGGTCGCCCGCGCGGTTGATGGGGGCGATCACCTCCTCGGCGAATTTGGCGCCTTCCTCCAGAATCTGGCCCACCAGATCGGAGGACACATCCTCGAAGCCGGGCTGGTTTTCGTAGCGGTCGATCTCCAGCACCTCGTTGAGGATGAACCGGAAATCGCGGACAGGCGCCTTGTAGGCCATGGGTCAGGCTCTCGCTTTGAAGAATTCTTGATCGTCGTCGTGGTGATGGTTCAGCCGCGCGCGCAGGGCGGATTCATAGTCCTCGGCGCCGGGCAGGAGGTCGGGCCGGTGTTCCGACAGCCGCTTCTCCATGGCCTCGCAGGCCTCTTCGGCCACCTTGATGGCCTCGTCCAGATCTTCCCGCTGGCGCTTCAGCGCCTCCACCTGGGCGCGATGCCGGGGCAGGGCGACCGCCATCTGATGGACGTTGTGATCCTTGCGGTCATACAGGTCGATCATCTCCTGGATCTCGGCCAGGGTGAAGCCGATGCGGCGGCCGCGCAGGATCAGCTTCAGCCGGGCCCGGTCCTTGGCGTCATAGACCCGCGTCTGGCCCCGGCGGGCCGGCGACAGCATGCCCTTGTCCTCGTAGAAGCGCAGGGCGCGCGCCGTGGCTCCGAACTCGCGGCAGAGCTGGCGGATCGAATAGGTGCGGTGATCGTCTGCGGACGCCATGCCCCCTCAATAACTTGACGTGTGCGTAAAGGGAAGCTTTTTCCGTCGCCGCCGCGTTGTCCAAGCCTTAACCGACGCGCGCGATCCTGCGCATGGCGGCCATTGGGCCGTGTTCTCGGGAGGGACGTCATGGCGTCCACGATGACTTCCAGCTATCGGCGCAGCCGCGATCACTTCGAGCCGCAGGACATCAGTCCGGAAGAGCAGCGCCGTCTGCGCGGCCAGCTGGAGCAGATCGACTACGCCGCCTTCATCTCCAACCGCGAGGTGATCGGGCGAACCCTCGGCCAGACCGACATGGCCGCCTTCCAGCGCCTGGCCGTGGCGGCCGCGAACGCGCGGGGCGCCTGGGTCGCGGAAGCGGTGCGCCTGACCGCCTCGGGCCATGCCGTCAGCGCCGAACAGGCGGCCCGGCTGGGCGATATGCGCAAGGTGTTCGAGGAGCTCAGCGAGGCCTACGAAGCCATGCGGCGCATGGTCGAGCGCGGCTATCTGGCCCCGCCCGCGCCCCCGGGCTGAGACGCCGGCGGCCCTGACGGTTTGAAGCATGGCCGTGGGGCTGCTACCCCTCCGGACCATGGAAACCGGCACGCTGATCACCCTCGCCCTGTATTTCGTTCTCATGCTGGGCATCGGGCTTTACGCCTTCAAGCGCTCCACCAGCGACGTGTCCGGCTACATGCTGGGCGGGCGGAAGCTGGGTCCGGCGGTGACCTCCCTGTCGGCGGGCGCCTCGGACATGTCCGGCTGGATGCTGCTGGGCCTGCCAGGCGCCATGTTCGCTTCGGGCCTGTCCGCGTCCTGGATCGCCATCGGCCTGTTCATCGGCGCCTTCGCCAACTACCTGCTCGTGGCCCCGCGCCTGCGCATCTACACAGAGCTGGCCAGTGACGCGATCACCATCCCTGACTATTTCGAGAAGCGGTTCGAGGACCGGTCGCGGCTGCTGCGGATCATCTCCTCGCTGGTGATCGTGATCTTCTTCACCCTGTACACTTCGTCCGGCCTGGTGGCGGGCGGCAAGCTCTTCGACAGCGCCTTCGGGGTCGACTACGCCTGGGGCCTGTGGGTCACCGCGGGCGTGGTGGTGGCCTACACCCTGTTCGGCGGCTTCATGGCCGTCAGCATGACCGACTTCGTCCAGGGCTGCATCATGTTCGTGGCCCTCATTCTGGTGCCCGTCGTGGCCCTGACCGACGTGGGCGGGGTGGGCGGCCTGACCGAGACCGTGCGCGGCGTCGACCCGGCCCTGCTCGGGCTTCTGACCGGGACCAGTCTGATCGGAATCATATCCGCCCTGTCCTGGGGACTGGGCTATTTTGGCCAACCGCACATCATCGTGCGCTTCATGGCCATCCGCTCAGTCAGGGACATACCCGCAGCCCGCAACATCGGCATGACCTGGATGGCCGTGACCATCGTCGGCGCCCTGGCCACCGGCCTGACGGGCCTGGCCTACGTCACCAACAACGGCATCGAGGTCTCGGACCCCGAGACCATCTTCATCATCCTGTCGGACGTGCTGTTCCACCCGCTGGTGACCGGCTTCCTGCTGGCGGCCATCCTGGCGGCGATCATGAGCACCATCTCGTCCCAGTTGCTGGTGTCGTCCAGCTCCCTGACAGAGGACTTCTACGGCGTCTTCTTCCGCCGCAACGCCAGCCAGAGGGAGCTGGTGACCGTGGGCCGTCTGGCGGTGGTGCTGGTGTCGCTGGTGGCCATCTATCTGGCCTATGATCCCACCAGCAACGTCCTGACCCTGGTGTCCAACGCCTGGGCCGGGTTCGGCGCCGCCTTCGGGCCGCTGGTGATTCTCAGCCTGATGTGGCGCCGCGTCACCCGCAACGGCGCCCTGGCCGGCATGATCGTGGGCGCGGCGACGGTGCTGTTCTGGGTGTTCGCGCCGGTCCTGCCGGGCGGCGAGGCCCTGACCACGGTGATCTACGAGATCGTGCCCGGCTTCATCCTGGCGACCCTGGCCACCGTCATCGTCAGCCTGATGGGCCGTCCGCCCGAAAGCGTTGTCGCCACCTTCGATCAGGCCAGGGCCGAACTTCAGGCCGCCCGCTCATCCGACTGAGGCGCGGCTCCGTAGCTGGAAGCGACCCCAGCTTCGGAGCCCGCCCATGCCTGTCTTCCGCCTGATCGCCGCAGCCGCCCTGATCCTGGCCCTGGCCGGATGCGCCAGCCTGAGCGGCGGGGGCTCCGGCCCCGGCCCTGGCGCGCCGCAACCCCTGAAGCCCATCGACGCCGAGCGCTTCTACTCCGGCCGCTGGCTGGAGGTGGGCCGTCTGCCCATGGACATCACCGAGGGCTGCGTGGCCGCCGCCACCGCCTATGGGCTGCGCGACGACGGCAAGGTGGATGTGCGCGACACCTGCCACGTGGACACGCCTGAGGGGCGCGAGCGCGCGATCTCGGGCGTCGGAACCTTCGTAGACCCGGGAGCCAACGCCAAACTGCGCGTCCGCTATCTGTGGCTGATCGTGTGGGAGTACTGGGTGCTGGATCGGGCGGACGACTACAGCTGGTTCATCTCTTCGGACCCGTCCTTCGACAAGCTGTTCATCTACACCCGCGACGTCCCGACCCAGGCGGAACTCGACGCGCTGGTGCGGCGGGCCGGCGAGCTTGGCTACGACACCTCGCGGCTGGAGTTCCCCGAACCTCTGCGCGACTGATCGTCAGCTCTTCAGCCGGTATCCGGTCTTGAAGATCCACGCCACGATGGCCAGGCAGACGGCGAAGAAGGCCAGGGTCGCCGCCAGGCTGACGCCGATGTTCACGTCCGAGGTTCCGAAGAAGCTCCAGCGGAATCCGGAGATCAGATAGACCACCGGATTGAACAGGCTGACGGTGCGCCACACGCCCGGCAGCATGTCGATGGAATAGAACGACCCGCCCAGGAAGGTCAGCGGCGTGATCACCAGCATGGGAATGAACTGGAGCTGCTCGAACCCCTGGGCCCAGATGCCGATGATGAAGCCGAACAGGCTGAAGGTCACCGCAGTCAGCACCAGGAAGGTGATCATGGTCACGGGGTGCAGCACCTCCAGCGGCACGAATAGCCGCGCGGTGGCCAGGATGATGACGCCCAGGATGATCGACTTGGTTGCCGCCGCTCCCACATAGGCGATGACGATCTCGATATAGCTGACCGGCGCCGACAGGATCTCGTAGATGGTGCCGGTGAATTTCGGGAAATAGATGCCGAACGAGGCATTGAAGATCGACTGGGTGAACAGGCTCAGCATCACCAGACCGGGCACGATGAAGGCGCCGTAGGGCACGCCGTTCACCTCGGTCATGGCCGAGCCGATGGCGGCGCCGAACACCACGAAATACAGCGAGGTGGTGATCACGGGGGTGACGATGCTCTGCCACACGGTGCGCAGGGCGCGGGCCATCTCGAACCGGTAGATGGCCCATATTCCATAACCGTTCATCGCGCGGCCTCCTGTTTGGACGCATCGCGCGAACTGTCGTGCACCAGGCCCACGAAGATGTCCTCCAGCGAGCTCTGGCGGGTGTTCAGATCCTTGAAGCCGATGCCCATGTCGCTGAGCTTCCTCAGCAGGCTGGGCACCCCGGTGCGCTCGGCGTTGGCGTCGAAGACGTATTCCAGCTCGGCCCCGTCGGCCTTGAGCGCCAGCGCCCACTCCGAAAGCTCCGGCGGAATGGTCGTCATGGGCTCCTGCAGGTTCAGGGTCAGCTGCTTCTTGCCCAGCTTCTTCATCAGGGCGGTCTTCTCCTCGACCAGGATCAGCTCGCCCCTTGAAATCACGCCCACCCGGTCGGCCATCTCCTCGGCCTCCTCGATGTAATGGGTGGTCAGGATGATGGTCACGCCCTTCTCCCGCAGGCCCCGCACCAGGTTCCACATGTCGCGGCGCAGCTCCACATCGACGCCCGCGGTGGGTTCGTCCAGGAACAGGATTTCGGGCTCGTGGCTCAGGGCCTTGGCGATCATCACCCGGCGCTTCATGCCGCCGGACAGGGTCATGATCTTGGCGTCCTTCTTGTCCCACAGGCTCAGGTCGCGAAGAATCTGTTCGATCATGGCCGGGTTCGGCGCCTTGCCGAACAGGCCCCGGCTGAAGGTCACCGTCGCCAACACCGTCTCAAAGGCGTCGGTATGAAGCTCCTGGGGCACCAGGCCGATCATCGACCGGGCCTTGCGATAGTCCTTGCCGATGTCGAAGCCGCCCGCGCGCACCGTGCCGGTCGTTGCATTGACGATGCCGCAGACGATGCTGATCAGGGTGGTCTTGCCCGCCCCGTTGGGGCCCAGCAGGGCGAAAATCTCGCCCTTGGCGATCTCCAGATCCACACGCTTCAGCGCCTCATGGCCGCCGGCGTAGGTCTTGGTGAGGCCGGATATGGATACGGCGGACATGGATCGGGCCCCTCGACTGCGCAGTCCCGACAAGATGGTCTTCGATCCGTCGATCACAAGGCGCCGCACGCACAAATTGTCGCAGGCGTCACATGCAGCCGCTAGAAGATCCGACATGAAACGCGCCCTCGCCCTGATTCCGCTGCTCCTTCTCGCCGCCGCCTGCCGGTCCCAGCCCGAGGCGCCGCCGTCCGCCGCCCTGACCCCCGCCGCCCAGGCCTGCGCCGTTCCGGACCGCCTGCGCCCCGTTGGGCCGGAGACACCCGACCCGGACGAGATCGTCGCGGACGCCGAGGTCGCCTACTACATGCTGGCCGTGGCCTGGGGGCCCTACTGGCGAGAAGGCAATCGCGACGGACGCGGCTACGCCCTGACGCCCCAGGACCGGGACGTGGGATATTTCCTGCACGGCCTGTGGCCCAACGCGGCCGAGGGCGATCATCCGCGCTACTGTTCCGTCACCCCCGCCCGCGCCATGACCGAGGTCGAGGTGCGCGAGCATTTCTGCATGATGCCGTCGGAGGCCCTGCTCCAGCACGAATGGGCCGCCCACGGGACCTGCGGCTGGGACGACCCGGACGCCTATTTCGACCAGTCGGCCGAACTATGGAACGCCCTGACCCTGCCCGCGCCGCCGACGCGCACGACGGCCGGAGCGCTCCGTGACGCCTGGGTCCAGGCCAATCCCCATCTGCGCCGCAACGGCGTCTATCTGGCGACCACCGACGACGGGCGCCTGCGCGAGGTGCGCCTGTGCTACGATCTGGACTACGCGCCCAGCGCCTGCCCGCGCGGTCTGGGTGCGCCGGACCACGCCGCCCTGACCGTCCAGCCTCGCTGAGCCTGCAGCCCCTCTCCCAGCGGCTGACAGCGCGGCTGGATTCGACGCGGAGCGAAAATCAGCTAAGGCTCGCGGCCCTCATCATGCGGAGCCACCCATGACCGCCGTCCTACGTTCCCTCAGCGCCCGCGTCCTGATCGCCCTGATCATCGGCCTGGGCATCGGGGCCGTCGTTCAGGGCTCGGACAGGGTCATCAGTCCCGGCGTGGTGGCCGGGATCGAGGCGGTCGGCGGCCTGTGGCTGAACACCCTGCAGATGACCGTCATCCCGCTGGTCTTTTCGCTGGTGGTCGTCGGCATCGCGGCGGCCTCGGACGCGGCGGCGACGGGCCGGCTCGCGGCGCGGGCGGTGGCGCTGTTCGTCGGGCTGGTTGCGGCGGCGGCGGCCCTGACCCTGCTGATCATTCCGCTGGTGCTGGCCCTGTGGCCGGTGGCGCCCCAGGCGGCCCAGGCCCTCATCACCGGCGCCGGGGGCGCCTCGGCGGAGGGGCTGGCGGCGGCGGCCGAGGGCGGCGGCTTCGCCCAGTGGCTGAAGTCGCTGGCGCCCGCCAATCCCGTGCGTGCGGCGGCCGAGAATGCGGTCCTGCCTCTGGTGATGTTCGCCGCCTTCTTCGGCTTCGCCGCCACCCGTCTGCCGGCCGATCAGCGCGCCTTGATCGTCAATGTGTTCGAGGCCGTGGCCCAGATCATGATCATCATCGTGCGCTGGGTGCTGCTGGCCGCGCCCATCGGGGTCTTCGCCCTGGCCCTGGTGCTGGGTCTGCGCAGCGGCTTCGGCTCGGCCCCGGCCCTGATCCACTACATCGTGCTGGTGTCCGGCGCCTGCATCGTCACCGTCCTGGCCAGCTATCCGCTGGCCGCGTTGGGAGGCGGGGTTCCGATCGCCCGCTTCGCCCGCGCCCTCGTGCCCGTTCAGGCGGTGGCCTTCTCGACCCAGTCGTCCCTGGGGACACTGCCGGTGATGGTGGAGCGGGCCCAGGACTTCCTGGGCATCCCCGAGCGCGTGGCCGGCCTGGTCCTGCCGCTGTCGGTGGCCATCTTCCGCATCACCAGCCCGGTGGCCAATCTGTCCGTGGCCCTGTTCATCGCCCATGTGTTCGGGCTGGAGCCCACATTTGGCCAGATGGCGGCGGCGGGCGTGGTGGCCCTGGCGGTCAGCATCGGCACCGTGGGCCTGCCCGGCCAGGTCTCCTTCTTCACCTCCATGGCGCCCATCTGCCTGGCGCTGGGCGTGCCGCTGGAGCTGCTGCCCCTGCTGCTGGCGGTGGAGGTTATTCCTGACATCTTCCGCACCATCGGCAATGTCAGCGCCGACATGGCCGTCACCGTCGTGCTGGACGACAGCGAGCCGGAAGAGGGGGCGACCGGGGCGGCCTGAACCGCCCCGGCCGGGGTCAGAAGTTCATCCGCACGCCGAACACCAGGTTGCGGCCGCGCAGAGGCGCCGCATCCTTGATGAAGGAGGTGTGGTTCAGGGCCAGTTCGTCCAGCAGGTTGGTGCCGCGCACATAGACCTGGACCCCGTCGCCGGCCGCGCGCAGGTCGTAGGCCAGGGTGGCGTTCAGCATGTCGTAGCCGGGGGTCTCGGTCTCGAAGTCGGCGATGCGGTCCTGCTCGAACACCCGGTAGTATTCCAGGTTGCCGGTGAACTGGTTCCAGCCGCCGTCGACGCGGGCGCCCAGGCGGGCCGCCGGGATGCGCGGCAGGTTGCCGCCGCCGTCCACCTCGGCCCGCACATAGTCTCCGAACACCGTGGCCGAGACATTGGGCGTGAAGCGGTGGCGCACCTCGCCGTCGATGCCGGTGAAGGTGGCGTCCGCCTGGGTGTAGCGGATCAGGCGGAAGTCTTCGACCTGGTCCAGGGTCTCGGCATAGATGTAATCGTCGAAATCGTGATGGAAGGCGCCGATGGTGAAGGTGGTCGGGCCGGTGGTCTTGCGGAAGGTCAGCTCCAGGGTGTTGGCCGTCTCCACGTCCAGGTCGGCCTGACCCAGTTCGAAGGTGCTGGTGGCCACGTGCACGCCCCGGGCGTAGAGCTCCTGGACATTGGGGGCCCGCTGCGAGCGCGAGGCGGTCAGGGCCACCGACCAGCCCGGCATGGGCGACCAGGCGGCCGAGCCGGACACGGACAGCGGATCATGGTCGCGGTCCGGACGGCCCACCGCCTCGGTCTCCTGCCACTCCTGACGCACGGCGCCCTCGAAGCGCCAGTCGTTCCACTGGAACTGCTCCAGCACAAACAGGGCGTTGGTGCGGGTGATGCTCTCGGGCACGAAGCCTTCCTCACCCACGGCCGCGAAATCGCTGCGCGCGGTCTGGAAGCCGACCACGCCGCGCAGGCCGCCGATGGGGGCGTGCTCCACCTCGATCCTGGCGTCATGGCCCTCGTTGGTGAAGCGGGTGCCCACCTCGCCGCCCTCGATCTCCTCGTGGGCGTAGTCGGTCAGGCCGCCGCGGAAGCGGATGCGCTCGACGCCCGCGAAGGGATCACGCAGCTCGCCGCGCACATCGACCCGGCGGTTCTGCAGATCCACCCAGGGGGCCGCCTCGTCGTGATCATGCTCGTGATCATGGTCGTCGTCGTCGTGGTCATGGCCGCCGCAGTGCAGGGACGTGCCGTGCGGGTGGCAGTCCTCGTACTCGTGTGCGTGGCCCGGCAGGCCGTAGCGGCTGTTCTGCTCCGTCACGGCCACGCCGAAATAGCCGCGCGCGCCGATCCATGAGGCGCCCACGGTCAGGGTGCGGGTGTCGTTGAAGGTGCCCTCGACCCGGGTGACGGGGCCGTCGTCATGGTCGTCGTGGTCGTCATGATCATCGTCATCATGGTCGTCGTCGTGATCATCGTGATCATCATGATGCGCGCGCAGATAGGAGGGGATGTCGTAGTCGTCGCTGGTGCGGTCGAGCGCCTCCAGGCGGATGGCGAAATTGCCGGCGCCGGCGGTCAGGCCCACCACCCCGGTGCGCTCGCCGTCGGCCGTGCCGCCGCGGAACTCGATGGCCCCGTCCACGCCGCCAGCGGGGATTTCGGTGGGAATCTTGCGGTCCAGCAGGTTCACCGCCCCGCCGATGGCGCCGCCGCCGTACAGCAGGGCGCTGGGGCCGCGCAGGATCTCGATGCCGTCCAGCAGCAGGGGCTCGCCCACCACCGCGTGGTCCGGCGACACGGCCGAGGCGTCCATCAGTTCGGAGCCGTCGGTCAGAACCTTCACCCGGGGGGAGGTCTGGCCCCGGATCACCGGGCGGCTGGCTCCCGCGCCGAAGGTGTCGGAGTTGACGCCGGGAATGCCCTGCAGCGTCTCGCCAAGGGTCGCCTGACGCCGGCGCACCAGTTCATCGCCCGTCAGGACCGCAACATTGCTGATGACCTCGTCGCCGCGCTGATCCAGCGGCAGGGCCCGGACCACGACGCCGTCCAGATCGGTCACCGGCGGCGCGCTGGAGGTCGTCAGGGTGTCGGCGAAGGCCGGAGCCGCGATCAGAAGGGACAGGCCGGTGGCGGCCAGTAGGGTCGTGCGAAGACGCATCGGGAACTCCGGGAAGGCGCGAGAAAAACGTGGCCGCTTTGCTATGTTATAATATACCACAGCGCAACCCTCTCCGGAGCCTTTTCAGATGCCGCGAAACCCTGTCCCCGAGCCCTCGGCCGCCAGCACCCTGTTCGCCCATGTGGCGCGGCTGCAGGGCGACCGCCGCTGGGGTTCGGTGCTGGACGCGGGCACGGGGGTGAACTCCATGCGCTGGGTGCTGGGCCTGGAGACGGACCGCTGGACGGCGGTGACGGGCTCGGCCGACCACGGCGCCCAGGTGCGCGACGCCCTGGAGGGGCGGGACCGGCCGCAGGACCGGCTGCTGCTCGGCAACTGGCTGGACGGCGAGATTCTGAAGGGCGAGGTGTTCGACACGGTGCTGGCCGACTATCTGCTGGGCGCCGTGGAGGGCTTTGCCCCCTATTTCCAGCAGGACCTGTTCCGCCGCCTGCGGCCCCATGTGGGCGGGCGGCTGTATGTGATCGGGCTGGATCCCTATGTGCTGGGCCGGCCGGCCACCCCCGCCGAGGCCATGGCCCGCGAGATCGGCCGCCTGCGCGACGTCTGCCTGCTGCTGGCCGGCGAGACGCCCTATCGCGAGTACCCGGCGGAATGGGCGGTGACGCGGCTGGAGGCGGACGGCTACCGGGTGCTGTCAGCCCGGCGGTTCCCCAACCGCTACAAGGCCCGCTGGATCAACAGCCAGCTGGACATGGCCGCCCGGCGGACCGCGAAAATCCGGGACCGGGCCCTCGCCGGGGCGCTGCACGGCCGCATCAGGGCGCTCCGCGAAGAGGCGTTGGAGCTGGCGCGGGCGCAGAACGGCCTGCGCGCCGGCGCCGACTGGGTCATCGCCGCCGAACCGGTCTGATCCGGATCAGCGCCCGCGCACGATCTCGATGACGATGCGGTCGCCCGTGGCCGAGCGGGCGTTCCAGCGGGTGCCCACATCGCCCTCGACCAGGGGCGTGCAGAAGGGGACGGGAATGGGGATAGGCCGCCGCTGGGTGAAGCAGAGCTCGTCGCCGCGCATGCGCCAGACCCCGCTGGAGGCGCGGCGGCCATGGCCGCGATAACGGCCGTCCCGGTCCAGCCACATGCGCGAGACCCTGCCGTCGCTGCCGGTGATCTGCAGCGTGTGGCGGAACGCCGGCTCCAGCCGCGTCATCCCGGGGTCATCAACGGCGCCGCCCGCCAGGGCCGCCCCAAGAACCAGAATTGCGCCCAGACCCGCCAAGATCGCTCTCCATCCGCACGTCGGTGAATGACGGCGCGGAATGAACCACAAGGCGGCCAGGGTTGGAACAGTGATCGCCTGACGGATGCGAAAAACCCCCCGGCGGTTATTCGCCGGGGGGCTTCAGGCCGGTCGTCCGGATCAGTTTGGCTCGACCACGATCAGGGGCGCGGGGGCCTCTGTGGCGGGAGGGGTCGCGACGGCGCCTTCGGCGGCTACGACCGCCTCATAGGGCCGGGGTCCGGCCGGGGCCGGGGCCTCCGCCTGGACCGCCGGTTCAGCCTCACGGGCCGGCGCCGGTGCGGCGGTGCGCGGCGCCGGGGTGACGGCGGGCGCCGGCTCGGCCGGGATCGGCGCGGAGACGGGCGCAGCCGCGGCCGTCACGGCTTCTGCGGCCGGACCATCAAGGGCCAGCGCTGTGCCGGACCCTTCGCCCTCGATCAGGGGGGCGTTCCCGGACGCGGCCGGCGCGCTGATCAGGGCCGCGTTTTCCGTCGGGGCGGCGGTTTCCCCGCCGGGGCTCATCAGGGCCCAGGCGCCGATGGCGGCCACGGTCAGGGCGCCCACGGGGGCCAGGATCATCCAGGACCGCACCTTGCCCCTGCGCACCGGGCCGCGCGCATAGACGGGGGTGGAGGCGGCCTCGCGGGCGATCATCTCCGGCACGGTGGGCTGGGGCTCGGGGCGGGTGGTGTTGGGGTAGGTGAGAGACATCGGTGTTCTCCTGCACAGTTGAGCGGGATGAACCGGCCTCCGACATCACGGTTCCGTGAGCGGCGGGAAAGCCCCGAAGAAACACTGTTGCCGCCGCAATCGCGCCGGAAGCCGCCGGGAATCCGCCCGAATGGTCACGCTTTCTGGCCGAAACCTGTCGGCCGGCGCCTTGATCAGAAAGTCACGCCCGCCCGGGATCGGACGGTGGAATTCGCCCATCGGTTGACCGGGCGTTCAGCCTTGTTCATCACCATGGAGAGGTCGGAACGGAATCACTGGAGGCGTGGGGAACGATGGGCTTGATGGCGAATATCCGCCGCGATCTGCGTTTCATCGGGGGCCTGCGCCGCCTGCTCAAGCGCATCAAGCCGATCCAGCTGGACAGCCCCGACCTGGTTTGTGACGACTGGGAGGAGTTGGTTGACCGCTTCCCCGACCACGTCGCCATCACCGACGAGCGGCGCACCCTCACCTATCGCGAGCTGGACGCCCTGGCCAATCGCTACGCCCACTGGGCGCGGGGCCGCAATCTCCGGCGCGGCGACGCCGTGGCCCTGATGATGATGAACCGGGCCGATTACGTCGCCGCCTGGATGGGCCTCTCCAAGATCGGGGTCGCCGCCGCCCTGATCAACACCAACCTGTCCGGCCAGCCCCTTGCCCACTGTCTGAACATCGTCGGCGCCTCCCAGGTCCTCGCCGATGACGAGACATGGCCGCAGGTGGAGACCGCCCGCCCCTATGCGGAAAAGACCATTATGCTGTGGGTGCTGGGGCTGAAGGCCGAGGAAGAGGCCAGCGAGCGCCGCGGCCTGGACGCCGGGGTCCGCGGAACCTCGGGCGTGCGGCCCGACCGTTCCCTGCGCGCGGGCCTGACCAACCGCGACACTGCGCTCTACATCTACACCTCCGGCACCACCGGCCTGCCCAAGGCCGCGCGCATCCCCCATTCGCGGGCCCGCACCTACATGCGCGCCTTCGCCGGCGCCACGGCCTCCACGGACAAGGACCGGCTGTACTGCGTGCTGCCGCTCTACCACTCCACCGGCGGCCTGGTGGGCATCGGGTCGGTGCTGCTGAATGGCGGCTCGGTGATCCTGCGCAAGAAGTTCTCGGCCACCGGGTTCTGGCCCGATGTGGTCGAAAGCGGCGCCACCACCTTCGTCTACATCGGCGAGCTGTGCCGCTATCTGGTCAACTGCCCGCCCAACGAGATGGAGCAGGCCCACAAGCTCCGGCTCGCCTTCGGCAACGGCCTGCGGCCCGATGTCTGGCCCGAGTTCAAGGGCCGCTTCGCCATCCCCCAGATCCTGGAGTTCTACGGCTCCACCGAGGGCAATGTCTCGCTGTTCAACTTCGATGGACGGCCCGGCGCCATCGGCCGGGTGCCGGGCTATCTGCGCAGCCAGCTCAACATCCGCCTGATCCAGTATGACGTGGAGGCGGATGAACCCGCACGCGGTCCCAACGGCCGCTGCATCGAGTGCAGGCCCGGCGAGATCGGCGAGGCCATCGGCCAGATCAAGGCCGACATCCGCCACGACTTCTCGGGCTACGCCGACAAGGCCGCCTCGAAAAAGAAAATCCTGCAGGACGTGTTCGCGACGGGCGACGCCTGGTTCCGCACCGGCGACCTGATGAAGCAGGACTCCGACGGCTATTTCTACTTCATCGACCGCATCGGCGACACCTACCGCTGGAAGGGCGAGAACGTCTCGACCTCCGAGGTCGAGCAGCGTCTGGCCGAGGCGCCCGGGGTCAAGGAAGTGATCGCCTATGGCGTCGAGGTGCCCGGCCACGACGGCCGCGCGGGCATGATCACCGTGGTCCCGGACGGGCGCTTCGGCGTCAAGAAATTCGCCGCCTTCGTCAACGAGGAGCTGCCGCACTTCGCCCGGCCGGTGTTCGTGCGGGTGGCCCGCGAGCTGGAGACCACCGGCACCTTCAAATACCGCAAGGTGGATCTGGTGAAGGACGGCTTCGACCCGGCCATGGAGGACGACGTCCATGTGCGCGACGAAAAGGGCGCCTACACCCGCCTCAAGCCCGAGACCTACGCCCTCATCATGAAGGGCGAGGCGCGGCTCTGACGAACGCCCCGATCGGGGCCGGGCGCGCCTGGACCACCTGATTTCGGCGGTCAGCCTGTGTGCTTACAGGCGCTTGTCGGTTTCATCCGGCTTTTTCATCCCCCTGCTTTCCGGGCGCCCCATACTGCCAATCCGGGTCCGGCGCCGTGACGTCCCGCCCCGGCGGAATTCAGACAGTCTGAATTTCCGGGCGCCCGGAAGCGGGGAGGGAAACATTACATAAAACAACAGCCTCACGCGGCGCTGCCCCGCCGGTTTCAGACTATTCGGACAATTCGGACTGTTTTTTTTCCGGGGACAGAGTCCGAAATCAGGCCGCGCGGCGACGGCGCTGCGGGGCCGGGCGGGCCTCGGCCTCGAACAGTTCGGCCAGCTTCTCGGTCATGGCCCCGCCCAGCTGCTCCACGTCGGTGATGGTCAGGGCCTTGCGGTACCAGCGGGTCACGTCGTGGCCGATGCCGATGGCCAGAAGCTCCACCGGCGAGCGCTCCTCGATCCAGCCGATCACCCCGCGCAGGTGCTTGTCCAGATACAGGGACGCATTGGCCGACTGGGTGGAGTCGTCCACCGGGCTGCCGTCCGAGATGACCATCAGGATGCGCCGCGACTCGCCGCGCGCCAGCAGACGGTCGTGGGCCCACAGCAGGGCCTCGCCGTCGATGTTCTCCTTCAGCAGGCCCTCGCGCATCATCAGGCCCAGGTTCTTCTTGGACCGGCGCCAGGGCGCGTCGGCGGCCTTGTAGATGATGTGGCGCAGGTCGTTCAGGCGGCCCGGCTCGGGCGGCTTGCCCGCGCTGATCCACGCCTCGCGCGACTGGCCGCCCTTCCAGGCGCGGGTGGTGAAGCCCAGCACCTCAACCTTGACGCCGCACCGCTCAAGGGTGCGCGCCAGGATGTCGGCGCACACCGCCGCCACCATGATCGGCCGCCCGCGCATGGAGCCGGAGTTGTCCAGCAACAGGGTCACCACCGTGTCGCGGAAGGGGCTCTCGCTCTCCTCCTTGAAGCTGAGCGGGGCGGTGGGGTCGGTGATCACCCGGGTCAGGCGGGCGGTGTCCAGCACGCCCTCCTCCAGGTCGAACATCCACGACCGGTTCTGCTGGGCCAGCAGGCGGCGCTGCAGCCGGTTGGCCAGCCGCGCCACGATGCTGGACAGCTGCACCAGCTGCTGGTCCAGCAACGACCGCAGCCGCGCCAGCTCATTGGGATCGCAAAGCTCTTCGGCCCCGATGGTCTCGTCGAAGGCGGTGGTGAAGGCGCGGTAGCCGTCCGTGGGCCGTCCGTCATCGGCGTTGGCCCGGCGCTGGGGCTGGTCGCCCTCGGACAGCTCGGGGTCGCCGTCGCCGGGCTCGGCCTCGCCGTCCGGGCGCCCGTCCTCGGGCCGGGTCTCGCGCTCCTCCTCCGCGCCCGCGTCGTCGGCGGAGCCCTCCATGGACTGGCCGCCCTCGCCGCCGGCCTCGTCCTCGTCCTGATCGTCCGCGGCGTCCGGCTCCTGCGGATCGGGCGCTTCCTCGCCCGGGTCGTCCGAGGCGTCCTCGCCGCGTCCGTCGCCGGGGTCCAGATCCAGCGCCCGCAGCACGTCCTTCAGGGCCGTCCCGAACGCGGCCTGGTCGCTCGCCAGCGCCGTCAGCGCATCCAGTTGCCCGCCCGCCCGCGCCTCAAGGTCCGCGCGCACCAGATCCACCATGGGCTTCAGCCCGTCCGGCGCGGGCTCGCCTGTCAGCCGCTCGCGCACCAGCAGGCCGACGGCCTCGGCCACGGGCACCCGCTGGGCCTCGGTCGCCGCAGCCGCGCCCATGCGGTGCAGGCGCGACACCAGGGCCGCGTTCATGTTCTCGCGCACGCCCTTCAGCGACGTGGAGCCCACCGCCTCGATGCGGGTCTGCTCCACTGCGTCGAACACCTCGGCGGCCGAGGCGTCGGCGGGACGCAGCCGGGCGTTCAGCCCCTCGTCGTGGTTGGCCAGCCGCAGCGCCATGCGGTCCGCCTGCCCCCGAAGCACCTGGGCCTCGGGACCGGCCGGATCACGCGGCGGCGTGGGCAGGGTCAGGGTCTGGCCGACCACCTTTGGCCCGTCGGTCCCGAAGGCGACCTCAAGGTCCGGCTGTTCCGCCAGCGCCCGCGCGGCGTGCGCGATCGCGCGCTTGAAGATCTCGGTCGGACTGTCGGAAACGGCCATGCCCGACACATAGAGCAATGGGCGGAAGGGGGAAGGGGCTTAGCCTTCCTGCTTCGCCTTGTGCGCGTCCATGCCCTGACGGATCAGCTCGGCCGCCTCGGACGCGTCGGCCCAGCGGTGAACCTTGACCGTCTTGCCCTTCTCCAGATCCTTGTAGCGGGTGAAGAAGTGCTCGATCTGCTCAATCAGGATGGCCGGCAGCTGGCGATAGCTGGCCACGTCCGAATAGAACGGGTTCAGCTTGTCCACCGGCACGGCCAGGATCTTCTCGTCGCCGCCGGCCTCGTCGGTCATCATCAGGGCGCCGATGGGCCGGGCGCGGATGACGCAGCCGGGCACCACCGGGGTCGGGTTGATCACCAGCACGTCGCAGGGGTCCCCGTCGTCCGACAGGGTGTGGGGCACGAAGCCGTAGTTGCCGGGATAGTACATGGCGGTGTGCAGGAAGCGGTCCACGAACAGGGCGCCGGAGGCCTTGTCCATTTCATACTTCACCGGCAGGCCGCCCTGCGGAATCTCGATGACGACGTTGATGTCCCAGGGCGGGTTGGGTCCGACGGGAACGGCGTCCAGCTTCATGACGGTCTCTTTTCGTGTGCTTCAGGCGAAACTCGGGGAGGGCGGCGTGATAAGCCCGGCCCGTCCGCGCCGCAAGCGCCCTTGCACAATATGGGCGTTGCATCGCAGCATGGGGCTCGCCGCGTGAAGAGGATCCGGCCATGACACCCTGGGACTGGGGCGCGCTCGCGCTCTTCTTCGTCTGCTGGCTGGGCTACGGCCCGCTGCTGCAGCTGCTAGCCGGCAAGGGCGGTGTTCTCAACGACGACATGCTGTCTGTCCGACAGGGCTGGATGAACCAGATGGCGGTACGCGAGTTGCGCCTGGTGGACAGCCAGTTGATGGGCCATTCCATCAACTCCGCCTCCTTCTTCGCCTCGGCCAATCTACTGCTGATCGCGGCGGTGGCGGGGGTGCTGTTCGGCGGCGAGACGGCGCTGAGAGGCGTTGCGGCTGTCGGCTCCGACATCGGCGGGGCGGAAGCCGCCTCGCTGGAGTTGCTCGAGGGCAAGCTCGGCCTGATCACCCTGTGCCTGGCGCGGGGTCTGCTGGATTTCATCTGGTCGATCCGCCAGATGAACTACACCCTCGCCCTCATCGGCGCCACGCCGGAGGGCGAGACCGCGATGGACCGCACCGCCTACGCCAGGGCGGCCGGATCGTTGTTGAACCCCGCCATGGTGGCCTTCAACAGCGGCGTCCGCGCCTACTACTTCGCCCTCGCCGCCACGGCGTGGCTGTTCGGCCCGCTATGGCTTGCGCTTGGGGTGGCGGCCGCCTTCAGCCTGCTGCTCTGGCGCCAGAAGGGCTCCCCCGCCGCCCGCGCCATCCGCAAGGCCCGCGTCATGCTGGAGGAGGATCGCTGATTTCGCACCCGCGAGATAGGTGACGCTTGATCACCATTTTGTGGAAGCGGCCTCTGTTACGGCATGTGATCGCAAGTGCGAAAAGCGCCCTTGACGGATTGTGCATCGCAACGTAGCTTGATTTTCGACGCTTTCGAGCGTCTTGCCCTTCCTGGGCGTTTCCTCCCTATAGACTTTCAAACCGCGCCCCCGGGCGCGGTTTTTTTTGCCCGGAATCCTATTCCGCCGCCTGGGCGTGGGGGCGCAGCCCCGACCAGTCGTGTGCCGCCAGCGCGGCCGTGACCCGCCGAACGACCTTTTGCGTCATGGCGAAATGGGGCCCCGGAGTGAGGGCTTCTTCGTTCAGATAAAGCCCCCGGTTCAGTTCCACTTGCACCGCATGCAGGGCCTCGGCCGGCCGCCCCCAGACCTGTGTGGACCAGCCTCCCGCATAGGGCCGGTTCAGCGCCACGCGCCAGCCGGCCCGCTCGAACCGGGCGCGCAGCAGCCGTGTCACTTCAGGTGAACAGGACGAGCCGTGCCGGTCGCCCAGCACCACGTCCGGCCCTCGCACCCCCGCCGGGCGCCCCACCGCCCGTGAGGGCATGGAGTGCCAGTCCACCAGAATGGCGTATCCGAACCGATCCCGCGCCCTGTGCATCAGGTGCTCCAGCGCCTCGTGATAGGGCCGGTGCGCCGCCGCCAGCCGCGCCAGGGCGTCATCATGGGTCAGGGCGTGGTCGCGGATCGTCTGGCCGTCGCCGGTCAGGCGCGGGATGACGCCGAACCCGGCCGCCACACGCGGTGACGCCACGCCGGCGCCCTCGACCACCTGCGGGTCCAGCTCCTCAGGATCGCGGTTCAGGTCCACATAGGCGCGGCCCAGTCGGGCGGCGATCATGGGCACGCCCAGGTCCGGACGGGGCGCGACCAGCCGGTTGACCAGAACGTCTTCGGCGCTGCGTAGAGAGAGGTTCGCAAGATCGGCGCGCGCCCCCAAATCCTCCGGATACACACTACCCGAATGGGGCGAGGCGAACACCAGCGGCGACACGACCGGCCGCGCCGCATCCAGCGCGTCATGGGGGTCGAGGGTGAACACGGGCGTCGCCATGGCCAAGCCATAGCCCATTTCACGCGCCTGTGGATGATCCGACCGCCTTCATCGGCGGTTTACCGTCCCCGTTCTAGTTTCGCTCGAGAACAACGGGGCGGCATCCATGGCGCGAATCCTTCTTGCGGAAGACGACGGCTCCCTGCGCGGGTTCCTGACCCGCGCGCTCGAACGCGCGGGGCACGAGGTCACGGCGTGCGAGAACGGCGACGATGCCGTGGACGCGCTGGAGGACGGGCCCTGGGATCTGCTGCTCACCGACATCGTCATGCCCGGCGCCGACGGCATCGAGGTGGCGCGCATCGCCGCCCACCGCCAGCCGGGCTTGCGGATCATGTTCATCACCGGCTTCGCTGCCGTCGCCCTGACCGCCGCCCAGTCAACGCCCCAGGCCAAGGTACTGTCCAAGCCTGTTCACCTGCGCGATCTGGTCGCCGAGGTGGAGCGTATGGTCGCGGCATGATCCTGGCCCTCTGCTCGCGACGCGGTCGCTCGCGGGTGTGAGGGCGGAAGGCCGGCTCTGCCGCTCGCGGCGGAGCGTTTCGCGGCTTGAAGGCGCGGAGCCCCGACCGGCAACCATGCGACAACCCCCTTGCAGGGGCGAAGGCGACCGGGCTATAGACCACGCCTTCCCGTCCCCGGACGCGTTCCGGGGCCGTCACGGCGGACGCGTAGCTCAGCGGGAGAGCACCTCGTTGACATCGAGGGGGTCACAGGTTCAATCCCTGTCGCGTCCACCA
>NZ_PNLV01000049.1 GCF_013823285.1 Brevundimonas sp.
CACGTGGTCGACGCCGCCGTCCAGCTTGTAGAGCACCCAGGCGGCGCCCGGCCCGTCGGTCAGCAGATGCCACGCCCGCTGGATCAGGTCTGCGAAGTCCAGCGCCCCGGTCACGGCCTTGGCCGCCTCATAGGCCCGGCCATAGGCGTAGGCCAGAACCAGCGCCGACACTGTGTCCAGCGCCACCCGCGCCGCCCGCGCCCGCTCAAAATGCTCGGCCAGCCGTTCCTGCTCTTGCGCCAGCCAGTCGAGGGTCGCGGGGTCCACCGCCTTGGTGCCCAGCCGCTTGCGGGGCTCGCCCGCGCCGGTGAAGAAGATTTCCCGCACCGCATCCACCGGCGCCTCGCCGTTCAGCACCGCCTCGGCCACCGCCTGAAGCTTCAGCCCCATGGGCTGGTCGCCCTTCTCGCCGCCCCGCGAACAGGCCGCCGCCGCGTTCAGCCAGGCCGCTGCGTCGAAGCCCGGCGCCGTCACCGCCGCCCGCTCGGCCGCCTCCGGCTCGGTCCATTCCTCCAGCCCCACTGACGCCGCCACCCGGTCCTGCAGGGTCGCCGCCCCGCCGTCCTGCGCCACATAATCGGTCAGTTCGGCCCGCTTCGACTCGAAGCGGTCGAACATGGCCTCGAAGTCCGGCTGGGACAGCTTGCCCGCCATGTGCAGATAGGCGCTCGCCAGCCCCGGAATGTCGTCGGCCAGCGCCACCCGGTCGCGCGCCCGGCGGCGGATGTCGGCGGCCTCGGCCTCGTCGATGACGCGGAACAGGGGCGACACCTCCGCCTCCACCGGAAAGCGCCGCAGCAGCTGCTCGCAGAAGGCGTGGATGGTCTGGATCTTCAGCCCGCCGGGCGTCTCCAGCGCCCGGGCGAACAGGGCGCGGGCCCGGGACAGGTCGTGGGCGTCGAAGCTGTCAGCCGCGCGCTCTTCCAGCGCCGCCAGCTGGTCGCGCAGCCGCGCATCGTCCGCCACCGCCCAGTCGCCCAGCCGCTCGTACAGCCGCCGCTGCATCTCCGCCGCCGCCGCCTTGGTGAAGGTCAGGCACAGGATGGCGCCGGGCGCCGACCCGGCCAGCAGCAGCCGCGCCACCCGGTTGACCAGGGTCGTGGTCTTGCCCGACCCGGCGTTGGCCATGACGAAGGCGTTGACCGCCGGATCGGCGGCGATGGCCTGGGGCGAGCGCGTCGGGGGAAAGGGAATGACCGTGCTCATTCGTCCCCCTCCGCCGCCGTGGACCATTCGGCCACCCGGGCCAGATGGTCATAGTCCGACACCCGCGCCTGGGCGAACTGGGGCGCGATGCGCGAGCGATAGGGCTGGCTGGGGCTGGCGTACTGGCGGATGCGTTTCCTCAGGCCCTCCACCGCCTCGTCGGCCAGGGCCGCCGCCCCCGCCTCCCCGTTGCGGTCCATGATCTCGCCCGCCGGGTCGCGCCCGGTCAGGCGCACATACAGCAGGTCGTCGGGCTCGGCCTTCAGCACCGCCCCGAATCCACCCTCGCGGGCGATGGCGGCGGTCAGGGACAGCTGCGAACTGAACCCGCTCTCCACCTGCTTTTTCGTCGGCGGGGCGCCGGTCTTGTAGTCCATCACCGACAGGCGGCCCTCGGCCACCTCCATGCGGTCGGCGCGGGCGGTCAGCAGGAAGCCCTCGATGGGCGACCATTGGCCGTAGGCCTCCAGCTCGACCTTGGGTCTCTTCGCCCGGCGATCGCGCTCGAACCCGGTCACCCAGTCGGCCATGCGCGCGCCCAGCGCCTTCTCCCGCGCCAGCGCCGCCGGGGTCATGCCCGCCGCTTCCAGCTCGGCCAGATAGCGGTTCAGGAACCGGTCCAGCGCCCCGGTCTCGCCAAGCGTCTCCCACTCGCGGGCGAACACCTCCAGGGCATTGTGGATGGCCGTGCCGCGAAGACGGGCGTCCACCCGTTCATCGGGCCGCTCCATCTGGTGCAGGTCCAGCACGAAACGGGCATAGGTGGCGTACGGATCGCGCACCCATTCCTCCACCCGCGTCACCGACATCTTATTCGGCCGCGCCGCAACCGGCGGCGTCGGGGCCGGGCGCGCGGCGGGCTTCAGGCTTTGCGGCGGATCAGCGTCGGGCGCATCCAGCCGCCGGGCCAGCCCGTGCAGGTCCGCCCGCTGCGGCAGGCGCGGCGCGTCGGGGAACGCCCCGCGCACCAGCGTCTCCAGCCGCCACAGCCAGCGGGACTTCACCGACGGCTGATTGTCCCGTCGCTCGGTGTGCAGCAAATAGACCTCGGGCGCGCAGGCGATCTGGGCGAAGTCGTGGGCCGACAGGCCGATGCGGCGCTCCGGCGGCGGCAGGCCCAGGGTCTTGCGCATGGGCCGCGACAGGAACGGATCGGTCCCCCCGCCCCGCGGCCACACCCCCTCCTCCAGCCCGGCCAGAATGACCCGGTCGGCCCGCACCAGCCGCGCCTCGATGGCCCCGAGAATCCTCAGACGCGGATGGGCGTCGCCGCCCGTGCGCACCACCTCCGCGCCCATCAGCCGTCCCAGCAGCTCGGCGAAGGCGGCGGCGTTCAGCGTCCCCGCCTCCGCGCCCTCGGTCATCAGGGCGGCCATCAGCCGCGCCGCGCTCGCCCCGTCCGGCCCGCGCCAGACCTCGGCGCCCTCGCCCAGCGCCTCCGCCGCCTCGCTGATGACCCGCGCCCAGTCGCCGGGCGTCGCCTCGTCCATGCCGGTCAGGGCCGACAGCACGCCCTCCAGCCGGTCTGTCAGACCGTGCCCCGTGTCGATGCGCGCCTGATCCTCGTCATCACGGCGCTTGCCCGCCCGATATCGATTGGTCTCCAGCCGCCGCCGCACCGCGTCCCAGTCGGCGGGCCCCGCCCCGCGCAGCCCCTCGCGCTCCAGCGCCTCGATTTCGTCCGGCCCGGCCAGGGTCGTCCACGGATGCTTCAGAATGGCCAGCAGCGGAACGGCCCCGAAGGCCTTGGCCAGCTGAGCCAGCTGGGCCAGCCGCACGCCCGCGGGCGTCTCCGACAAAGGCGAGCCCGCCGAGGAATCCGCCATCAGGCCCCACCGCCCCAGCCGCGCCTGCACCCTTCGGGCGAACAGCGGATCGGGCGTCACCAGAGCGACGGTTTGGCCGGCCTTCTCCACCCCTTCCCGCATCAGCACCGCAGCCAGCGCGGCGGCGCCTTCCTCGGTGCGGGCGGTGACGGCGGTCAGGCCCTCCAGCCCCTCGGCGATAGGGTCGCCGCCGCCCTTGCGCATCGCGTCGATGGCTTTGGTCCAGTCGGCGGTGGACGCCGGCGGCTTCAGGGCCTCGGCGATCAGCCGACGCCGCGCCCGGCCCAGACGCGCGCTCTCCCCCGTGTCCCGCGCGGGCCAGGCCCGCACCGCGGCCCGGTCGATACCGTGCCGCCCGATCAGCCGCTTCAGCGCCCCCTGCGGGTGCTGCTCGCCGTCGTCGTCGGCGATCTGGTCCCACGCCGTCTGGGACAGGTCCCGGTCCAGTCCGGGCAACACCACGCAGCCCGACGGCGCGCGGCCCACCGCCCCCAGCACCGCCGCCGCCGCCGGAACCGTGCCCGTGGATCCCGCCGCGATCACCGGGAAGGTCGGGGGCCGTTCATCCCACGCCTCGGCCAGCCGCTTCAGCAGGGTCACCCGCCGCGCCGACGGGTCGCTCAGACCCAGCTCCTCCAGCCGCTTCGGCCATGCCTCCACCGCCACGGCGAGGAAGGCGGCGGTGGAGCGCCAGTGCTCGGCCAGATCGGCCTCCACCAGATCGGCCACCCGGCCCGGGTCGGCCACCTCCTCGATCTGGCAGGAGTCCAGAAACGCCGCCAGCGCCTCGGCCATCTCCAGCGCGCGCAGCGGCTCCATCGTCCCGCCGTGGTGCGCGGTCACAAGACGCGCCAGCTCGAACCGGCGTTTCAGCGGCGAGATGGCGGGCTTCAGGTCCAGCTCCAGCTCGCCCGGCGCGAACGGCGGCTCGTCCTCCTCCAGATCCCCCAGCGGCCGCACCTGCGGCAGCAGCACCGGCCGGTCGCCCGACAGCAGGGTCAGGGCCTCGGTGAAGGCCCGCGCCGCGCGCCGGTTGGGCAGCAGGATCACCGCATCGCTCAGGGTCTCGGGCGCATCCGCGCCCAGCCAGTCCAGCACCCCCGCCGCCAGATCTTCCAGAAACGGCCGGTGCGCCTCGATGGACCACCAGCGCGGCCCGGCGCCCGCAAAGGGATCGAACCGGCTCATGCCACCGTCAGCCGGGCCTCGGCCTCGTCCCGCGCGCCCGGATCGCCCACATGCATCCAGTCCCCGTCCAGCACGCAGCCGTAAAGGCGGCCTTCACGGGCCGACTGTCGCCACAGACCGCTCAGGGAGAACGGCCCGTCAGGCCCGCGATCCGCATAATCCGGCCGGGTGATGTGTACGCCCATATAGGCGAACGGCGCGCTGGGCCTGTCGCCCCGGAACGTCAGCCGCCCGTCCTCCAGAAAGACATCCCCGTCACCCTCGAAGCCGATGGAGCCCTCGCGCCGGGCCAGCAGCAGGGCCGCGTCCATGCGCGCCGGGTCCCACAGCCGGATCAGGTCGCCCAGCGCATCCCCCCGATCAATCCAGACGCTGTCGATATTGGCCACGAACACCGGGTCGTCGCCCAGCAGGCCCCGCGCCTTCTTGAGGCCCCCGCCGGTCTCCAGCAGTTCGGCCCGCTCGTCGGAGATGACGATCTCCGGTCCGCCCGTGCGCGCCGCCAGATGGGCCTCCAGCCGCTCGGCGAACCAGTGCACATTGACCACCGCCCGCTCGACCCCCGCCGCGCCCAGCCGGTCCAGCACATGGTCGATCAGGGCCTTGCCGCCCACCTCCACCAGCGCCTTGGGCCGGTCGTCGGTCAGCGGCCGCATGCGGGTGCCCAGCCCCGCCGCCAGCACCATCGCGGTCTTCGGCCCGGTCATGTCCGGACCTCCACCGGCACATGCCGGTCGAACCAGCCGCGCACCGCCTCCATACCGGGCTTCTGCAGATTGGCCTCCAGATGCCGCCACATGCGCGGCATGAAGGCCCGGTAGCGGGGCTTGCCGTCCCGCGCGATCAGCCGGGCGAAAATCCCCAGGATGCGCGCCTCGTTCAGCGCGGCCAGGGCGGCGTAGTCGGCCAGGAACGGCTCGCGGTCCACGCCGGGCATGCACTCGAAATAATGGTTCAGCGCCACCGCCTCCAGCTCCGGCGCCACGTCCCGGCGCGCGTCCTGCAGCAGCGAGTGCAGGTCCCACGACGGATGGGCCAGCACCGCGTCCTGGAAGTCGATCATCCCCACCCGCCGGTCCCCGGTGCGCTGCGGCAGCCAGATCAGATTCTCGGCGTGATAGTCCCGGTGCGCCACCGACCAGGCCTTCGCCTCGCCCATGGCCGCGATGGGCGCCCACGCCGCGTCCCACTCGTCCAGCGCCGCCACGCCGAAATCCAGCGCCGGGTTCAGCTTCGGCATCCACTGGGTGAACAGGTCCGCCCCGCCCTGCAGCGCCACAGCGTCATAGGTCAGCAGCGGCCAGTCCCCGCCCGGCCCGCTCAGCACATCGGGCAGCACCGCGTTCAGATGCAGTTTCGCCAGCGCCTCCACCGCCGCCAGATACAGCGGCGCGGCCGGCTCCCCGTCCTCGATCACCCGCGCGAACAGGTCGTCGCCGAAATCCTCGATCACCGCAAAGCCGGACCCCGCGTCAACCGCGATGATCTCCGGCGTCGACAGGCCCGCGCGGCGAAACAGGTTGGACACCGCCGCGAAGGCCTCGATGCGCCCGGCCGACAGGCGCGCGACAGCATTCCACCCCGCATCGCGCCTTTCCTCCGGCGTCCAGGCGGGGTCGCACGGCGGGCTTTCCGCCGCCGGCGCCTGATCCATCAGCATCAGGCTGGCGCCCGCCGGCGTGGTCAGGCGCTCATAGCGGCGGGTGGAGGCGTCGCCGGGCAAGGGGTCGCGCCGGGCGTCGGCCAGGCCCGCGCCCCTGAGAAATTCGATCCGTTCCGCCTCACGATCCGACATGCTGGATCCTGTCCTTCCACGCGCCTGCGCCGGAAACGGTCGCGACACGGCCGGCCGCGTCCTCGGCGATCTCTATGACGAGTCGGTCCGGCCCGAGGAATTCCGCCGGATCGTCCCCCAGCCGCTCGGGCCATTCGATGACCACGCAACCCATGTCCAGCGCATCATCCAGCCCGATCTCCAGCGCTTCCTTCGGCCGGGTCAGGCGGTACAGGTCGAAGTGGGCCACGGGCGGGTCGCTCTCGTAGAACTGCACCAGGGTGAAGGTGGGGCTGGGCACGTCCTCGTCCGGCGTGGTCAGGGCCCGGATCAGGCCCCGGGCCAGCGTCGACTTGCCCATGCCCAGCGGCCCGTACAGCAGCACCGCCTCGCCGGGCTTCAGCATCGGCGCGATGGCCGCGCCCAGCGCCGTCGTGGCCTCCGCGTCAGCCAGAAGAATGCGGCGCGGCTCAGCCAAAGTCCGCGTCCGGCTGGCTGGCCAGGGTCCGTTCGGTGAACGCCTTCAGGGCGTAGGTCGCCCGCGCCGCGTCCGTGTCCAGCCGCCGCGCGTCGATGGGCTTGCCGACGATCAGCCGATAGGCCTTGCCGCGCTTGTTCAGCATCTCGTGGAAAAGCGTGATGTCCCGCATCTCGGCGGAATAGCGGTCGAACAGGTGGAACATCTTCGAATAGGGGCCCGACACATGGACCGGGATGATCGGCGCCTCATATTTGCGCGCCAGCGACACCGCCGTGGGCGCCCATTCGGGATCGGTCAGCGAGCCGTTCTTGCTGACCCGGGCCAGCCGTCCGGCCGGGAACATGACCACACACCGGTCCTCCTCGAAGGCGCGGCGGGCGGCCTCAAGGGTGGCGCGGGTCTTTTCGCGGGTGCGTTTGGTCTCCACCCATTCCACCGGGATCACCACCTCGCCCAGACGCGGCGACACCCTCAACGCATCGGCATTAGCGAAATAGATGGCGTCGTCCCGCACCCGCCGCAGCGCCTCATGCACGGCCAGGCCATCGGCGATGCCGGTGGGATGGTTGGCCACCACGATGCAGCGCCCCTTTTCGGGCAGCCGCTCCAGCAGGAGGGCCGACACCTCCAGATCCAGCAGGTCCGCCACATAGCCCAGCGCCTCGGCGCCTGACCGCATCGCCACCGCATCGGCCATGCTGCGTGCGGGGGCGTAGCTGAGCAGGCCGTAAAGCAACGGCTTGACCAGCGGCCAGGCGAACGACCGGGTCAGCCGCGGCGCACGCTCGGCGATCAGCTGGTCAACGATGTGAGGGGCGGCGGCGAGAACCATGAGGCGCGAAGTCTCGCCTTTGCCGTGCGCCGGGGCAAGCGGGGGAATGAGGGTTCGCGTGCAAACCTTCCATCGCTCACCCCAGCGAAGGCTGGGGTCCAGATCATGGGGCGCTGTCGTGGCAGGACGGGACGGTTGCTGAAATTCGGACGATCGAGTCCCGCCCTCTGGACCCCAGCCTTCGCTGGGGTGAGCGGAGGTTGTTGTATGTCCGCCCCCACGCCCCCGCTCCCTCGTGTTTCCGCCGGGCGCCCCCCCGTGCTAACCGTGGCCGCAAATCTGGCTCTGGGGAACCTGTCATGCGCCTTTCCGCCCTTGTCTGCGCCGCCGCCCTCGCGGCCCTCGTCCTGCCCGCCGCCGTCGCGGCCCAGGATCGGCCCTTCACCTATCAGGACATGCTGAACGCCAACCGCCTGTCCGATCCGCGCGTCTCGCCGGACGGCTCACAGGTGGTCTACGCCCTGCGCGCCACCCCGCTGGCCGGGGGCTCCACCAGCCTCTACATCCTGGATCTGGACGGCGAGGCCGAACCGCGCCGCCTGGCCATTTCCGACGAGGGCGCCAACACCGCCCGCTGGAGCGCCGACGGCCAGCTGTTCTTCCTGTCCAGCCGCTCGGGCTCGTCGCAGGTCTGGCGCACCGACGCCGACGGAAGCCTCGCGGTCCAGGTCACAGACCTGCCCGTGGACGTGCAGACCTATCGCCTCAGCCCCGCCGGCGACCGCATCGCCGTGGCCGCCGCCGTCTTCCCCGACTGCCCGGATCTGGCCTGCACCGCCGCCCGGCTGAACGAGGAGCCCGACAACTCGGGGACCCTGTACACCCAGCTGTTCGTGCGTCACTGGGACCAGTGGAGCGACGGCACGCGCAACCACGTCTTCGTCATGGACCTGAGCGGTCAGGGCGTGGCCGCGGGGGAGCCCGTCTGGGCCACCCGCGACTTCGACGGCGACACCCCCTCGCGCCCCTTCGGCGACGAGAGCGCCTTCACCTTCACCCCCGACGGCAACGGCGTGGTCTTCGCCGCCCGCGAGGCCGGGACCAGCGAGCCCTGGTCCACCAATTTCGACATCCACCTGCAGCCCATCGAAGCCGAAGGCCTGGGCGAGCGCATCAACCTGACCGCCGATAATCCCGCCTGGGACGACGGCCCGGTGTTCTCCCCCGACGGCCGCACCATGGCCTACCGCGCCATGAGCCGCCCGGGCTTCGAGGCCGACCAGTGGAAGATCATGCTGCGCGACATGCAGACCGGCCAGGTCCGCCAGATCGCCGCCAACTGGGACCGCTCGCCGGACAGCCTGCAATGGTCCGCCAACGGCCGCAGCCTGTACGCCACCGCCTATGACCGGGGCCAGGTGCGGCTGTTCGAGATCGACGTCACCTCCGGCTCGGTGGTGCCGATCACCGGCGAGGGCCATGTGGCCGCCGTCCAGCAGACGCCCTCGGGCTTCATCCTGGCGCTGGACAGCCTGACCCATCCCAACGCCCTGTACGCCAAGACCTACCGGGGCCGGGAAATGCCCCGGCTGGTGCTGGACCCCAACCCGCAGCTGTCCGACCTGGCCTTCGGGGAGTCCGAGCAGTTCACCTTCGAGGGCTGGAACGGCAATACGGTCCACGGCTACCTGATCAAGCCGGCTGACTATGTGGAAGGCGGGACCTATCCGGTCGCCTTCCTGATCCACGGCGGGCCGCAGGGATCGTTCGGCAACTACTGGTCCTACCGCTGGAACCCGCAGACCTATGCGGGTGCGGGCTATGCGGTGGTGATGATCGATTTCCACGGCTCGGTCGGCTACGGCCAGGCCTTCACCGACGCCATCTCCGGCCACTGGGGCGACCGTCCGCTGGAGGACCTTCAGAAGGGCTGGGCCCACGCGCTGGAGACTTACGATTTCCTGGACGGCGACCGCGCCTGTGCGCTGGGCGCCTCCTACGGCGGCTACATGATCAACTGGATCGCCGGAAACTGGCCCGACGCCTTCCAGTGCATGGTCAACCACGACGGCGTCTTCGACACCCGCTTCATGGGCTACTCCACCGAGGAGCTGTGGTTCACCGAGTGGGAGAACCGCGGCACGCCCTGGGAGTCCGGCACGACCTACGAGACCTTCAATCCGGTCAACCATGTGCAGAACTGGCGCACCCCCATGATGGTGATCCAGGGCGGCCGCGACTACCGGGTGCCCACCGACCAGTCCATCGCCGCCTTCACCGCCCTGCAACGCCGCGGCATCGAGAGCCAGTTCCTCTACTTCCCCGACGAGAACCACTGGGTGCTCCAGCCCCGCAACAGCCTGCGCTGGCACACCGAGGTGTTCGGCTGGCTGAACCGCCACATCGGTGCGGGCGCGGAGTAATCCCTCTCCCAGTGGGAGAGGGCTGCGCGCAGCGGGATGCGAAGCAGACCGCTCCTTCGCGCGCAGGGTGAGGGTCGGATGGTCAACCCTCATCCCCCGCGCCAGAACGAAGCCGCTTGCGCCTTCGTGCGCGGTTCCCCCTTCTCCCACCCGGAGAAGGGGCGTTAATCCCGCATTTCCCGCACCCAATCCCTTGCCGCGCAAGGCCTCGCCGCCCCGGACACCCCCATTTCGTCCGCCTGCCCGCCGGCGCGCGTAAACTGCCCCCCTCAGCCGCTACGCGCTGTGACGAACAGGAGGGCCGCAAAAGTCAGACCCGCGCATCCGCCAAATCCCGCCGCGCCTGATTTCATTGACGAATTCCACCGACCTTGCACGCCCATTGCACTGTTTTTTTCGCCCCGGAGTGCAACTCTCCCACCGCTCACCCCAGCGAAGGCTGGGGTGAGCGGAAAAGGGGCCGTCTGACGGGACTCGCAAAAACCGTCCGCTGGTTCTGCTGAACAATTCGGGAAGGGTTGCACCCCGATTGCACTGTTTTTCGTCCCGGAGTCTCACCCGCCGCCCCGCCTGAACACCCTCAGCCGCACCCCGTTGGCGGACCGCAGGGTCAACCGCGCCACCGGCACGGGGGTCCAGGCCGGGTCGGCCTCGAACCGCAGCCGGCGGCTCAGCATGGCCAGCACCAGCACCGCCTCCTGCAGGGCGAAGGCGGCGCCGGGGCATACCCGCGGCCCGACGCTGAAGGGGAAATAGCCGCCCGCCATGGCCGCCTTGCCCTCGGGACAGCCGAATCGGTCCGGGTCGAAGGCGTGGGGCTCGGCCCACCGCTCCGCCTGCCTGTGGCTCAGCCAGGGCGAGACCATGACCACCGAGCCGGGCGGGATGTCCTTCTTGCCCAGCCGGTCCCCCGCCGGGCAGTCCCGCGCCAGGAAGGCCACGGGGGGATACAGCCGCATGGCCTCGCGGAACACATCGCGGGTGAGGCCCAGCCGCTTCATGTGCTCGAAGGCCGGAGTGTCGTCACCCAGCACCGCGTCCGCCTCGGCCTGCACCCGGGCCTGGACCTCGGGCGCCTCGGCCATCAGATACAGGCTCCAGGCCAGGGCGCTGGCCGAGGTCTCGTGCCCGGCCAGGAACAGCATGGCGATCTGGTCCAGCAGTTCGTCCCCGTCGAAGGACGTGCCCGTCACCGGGTCCACCCCGCCGATCAGGGCCGCCAGAATGTCGTTGTCCGGCGTCGGCCGTCCAGCGGCATGGTCCGCCAGCCGCCGCCGCAGGGGCTCGTCGATGGCCTTGCGGATGATCCGCGCCGCCCGCCGGGCCCGGCCCCAGCCGGGCAGGATGCGCGACGGGGCCCGGGCCAGCCCCAGCATGCCGTGGGCGTAGGCCACCCCCTGGAACACCTCGAAGGCGGCGATGACCCGGTCGGCCGCCGCGTCGGAAATGGGCTCCGAGAAGATGGTGCGGAAGATCACGTCGGCGGCGAAGCGGGTCATCTCCATGTCCACCCGCACCGGCTCGCCCGTGTCCGCCAGCGCCTCCATCCGGTCCGTGGCCACGGTGGCGGCCTCCAGCATCCGGGCGAACACGTCGCGCACCCGCGCCTGCTCAAGCGCGGGGTCAACCAGACGGCGCTGGCGGCCCCAGGTCTCGCCGTTGCTGACGAAGATGGAATAGCCGGTCAGGGACCGAAGCATGGCGTCCATCAGGTCGGCCTTGGGGAAGTCCGCGGCCCGCCGGACCAGCACCTCGCGCACGAGATCCGGGTCCCGGACGATGAAGAACCAGCGCTTCTTCAGGAACGGCAGGGTGCGGAACGCGTGCCGCCCCAGCCGCGCCCCGTAGCTGCCTTCGCGGAACGTTCCCAGCCCGGACCGCAGCAGGGCCAGCCTCTGGGTCAGGGACGAGCGCTTCTCCGGCGCCGTGACCGGGCGGGGCGGGGTGAACAGGCTCATGCCCGGCTCCGCTCGACCAGAAAGTCCGGCCCCGCCGCCAGGGCGAACCAGTCGTAGCCGCCGGGCAGGTCGACAGCCTTCAGATACTGGAAATGGAACGCCAGCGGATCGCGACGGATGGCGCGGAAATGCTCGTCCGTCAGCAGCCTGTGAAAGCGTGGCGCGCGGCGCACGGGCCGGTTCGGATCGGGCTGGGCGACAACACCGTGCAGCGCGTGGATCGTACAGGCTGACGCCGGGTCCGAGGCCGAGGTGGCGTCCACCCAGCCGACTGACCCTTCGGCCTCCACGGCCCTCAGCGCCGCTCGAAACGTCTCGTCGCCCAGCGCCGCCTGGATGCACAGGCCCTGCCCCAGGGTCAGCAGGCTGACCGCCGTGGGGCCGCGCCCCAGATCAGGCCGAATCTCCAGCGCCCGGGCCAGCACCCGCACCGCCTGGTTGCCGCCAAGGCTGAAGCCCGTCAGCACCACCTCGTCGGCCCAACCCTCGTCCACCGCAGCGATCAGGCGTTCGGCGAACAGGTCGCAGCGCGCGGCCTGCTCCGGCGGCGGATTGGCGGCGATGCGCGCCATGTAGGAAAAGCACTGGCTGACCCAGCCGCAGCTCACCGCCGCGTCGATGCGCTTCCACAGCCAGACGATGACGAAGGGCGCCGCCGCCACCACCGGGAGCGCCGCCCAGGGGGTGACCAGGCCCGCCGCCAGCGCCAGCAGGGCCATCAGCGCGACCAGCCCGCCCAGGATCACCGGCGGCGTCATCAGGCACAGCCACAGCGCCCGCGCCTCTCGCCGCGTCAGGCCATAGACGCCCGCCCGGGCCATGGCCGCGACCCACCGAGGCACGGCCGCCAACACCCGCCGTTCGCCTCTCAGCCACCAGGCCCGCACCAGATCGTCCCAGCGCAGCAGGGTGACGCGGGTCTCCGCCGCGCGCCCGTTCATCACCGTCTGCACCGTCCAGCCCAGCGCATGGTCGCCGTCGGCGCGCTTGCGCCCCACCTCGATCACAGCGCCGGAGACCGCCGCCTGCTTCGGCGCTTCCTCGGTCCACAGGCGATGATAGGCGGCGGGGGAGCGGGGGTCATAGCCGGGAATGAAGAGCAGCCGGCGCCGGTGCGCGCGCCTCTGCCCGGCCGAATCGACCTCGTCCCGCATTCGTCCCCTCCATCCCCGGCGGCACTGAACCCGCGCCGCCCGGCCGTGTCAAACCACACTACCCGTGTTCCGCCCGCTCCGCTGGCCACGGGCGCCCGGGGGGTCTAATACGGCGGCCAAACAACCAGATCAGGGAACACTCAGGACATGCGCGACATTCGCCACTTCATCGACGGGGCTTCCTTCGAGGGCGCTTCGGGCCGCTTCGGGGACGTCTTCAACCCCAACACCGGCGAGGTGCAGGCGCGGGTCCAGCTGGCCACCGAAGGCGAGGTCGACAAGGCCGTGCAGGCCGCCCAGAACGCCTTCGAGGCCTGGTCCTCGACCAATCCCCAGCGCCGCGCCCGGGTGATGTTCGAGTTCAAGCGCCTGGTCGAGGCGAACATGGACGACCTGGCCGAAATGCTCTCGGCCGAGCACGGCAAGGTCATCGCCGACTCCAGGGGCGACATCCAGCGGGGGCTCGAGGTCATCGAGTTCGCCTGCGGCATCCCCCACGCCCTGAAGGGTGAGTACACCCAGGGCGCCGGCCCCGGCATCGACGTCTATTCCATGCGCCAGCCGCTGGGCGTGGTGGCGGGCATCACCCCGTTCAACTTCCCGGCCATGATCCCCATGTGGATGTTCGGCGTGGCCATCGCGGTGGGGAACACCTTCATCCTCAAGCCGTCCGAGCGCGACCCGTCCGTGCCGGTCCGTCTGGGCGAACTGATGATGGAGGCGGGCGCGCCCGCCGGGGTGCTGAACGTGGTCCACGGCGACAAGACGGCGGTGGACGCTATCCTGACCCATCCGCTGGTCCATGCGGTCAGCTTCGTCGGCTCGTCCGACATCGCCCACTATGTCTACCAGACCGGCGCCGCCAACCATAAGCGGGTCCAGGCCATGGGCGGGGCCAAGAACCACGGCGTCATCCTGCCCGACGCCGACATGGACCAGGTGGTCAAGGACCTGACCGGCGCCGCCTTTGGCTCGGCCGGCGAACGCTGCATGGCCCTGCCGGTCGTCGTGCCCGTGGGCCAGAAGACCGCCGACGACCTGCGCGAACGGCTGGTCGCCGAAATCCCGAAACTGAGGATCGGCGTCTCCACCGACGCGGACGCCCACTACGGCCCCGTGGTCAATGCCGCCCACAAGGCGCGCGTCGAGGGCTGGATCGACCAGGGCGTCAAGGACGGCGCCGAACTGGTCATCGACGGCCGCGGCTTCTCCCTGCAGGGCCATGAGAAGGGCTACTTCATCGGCCCGTCCCTGTTCGACCATGTCAAGCCGGGCATGGAGTCCTACAAGGAGGAGATCTTCGGCCCCGTGCTGCAGATCGTCCGCGCGGAGAATTTCGAGGAGGCGCTGTCCCTGGCCTCGAAGCACCAGTACGGCAACGGCGTGGCGATCTTCACCCAGAACGGCCGCGCGGCCCGCGACTTCGCCGCCCGGGTCAATGTGGGCATGGTGGGCATCAATGTGCCGATCCCGGTGCCGGTGGCCTATCACACCTTCGGCGGCTGGAAGCGCTCGGCCTTCGGCGACACCAACCAGCACGGCATGGAAGGCGTCCGCTTCTGGACCAAGACCAAGACCGTCACGGCCCGCTGGCCTGATTCTGAGCTGGAGCACGCGGACTCCAGCTTCGTCATTCCGACGATGCGGTGAATTCGGCGTAGCGCGCCCGCTGGACCGCTTCCCAGCGGGCGCGCAGCACCCCCGGCCGCATGGGATAGCGGTCTTCCAGAAACACCGCCGCCCGCACCCGGTCAGCGCGGAACATGCGGAAATCGTCGCGCATCTCGCACCAGGCGATCAGCATGCGGGTCGTGTCGCGGTAAGCCGCAAGGAACGGCCAGATCACGCGCCGGGTGGCCCGGTCCTGCTCGTCCACATAGTCGATGGTCATCTTGCGCCCGGCGCGGATGGCGGCCCGCACCCGCCCCATGTCCAGAACCTCGGCCATGTTGTTCCAGGCGGGCGGGGTGACCACGGCGGGCTCCAGCACATGGGGCCGCATGGTCTCTGGCACTGTGGCGGCGATCTTGGCGATCAGGTCCCGCGCCGCCCGCGACAGGGCCGGATCGGCACGCCCCGCCACCCACTGGGCGCCCAGCACAGCCGCCTCCACCTCGTCCGACGTCAGCATCAACGGCGGCATGTCGAAGCCGCCGTCGAGCACATAACCCACCCCTGCCTCGCCCCGGATCGGCACCCGCTGGCCCATCAGGTCGGCGATGTCGCGATAGACCGTGCGCTTTGACGTCTCCAGCTCGGCCGCGATGGCGTCCGCCGTCACCGGTTTCGAGGACCGGCGCAGCAACTGGATGATCTGGAAAAGGCGGTCGGCGCGTCTCATTCCTCACCTGTCCCACACGCATGCTGACAGCATGGTGGCAGCAGGACCCCGGTAGTCAATCCGTGAACGCCGCGGCGAGGGGCCGGTCGGGCGGAAACAACGGAGACACGCCATGCTGACCCTGTTCCACGCCCACTGGTCCCGGTCCTCGCGCCTGATCTGGCTGCTGGAGGAGCTGAAAGCCGACTACCAGATCCATCACTGCGACATCGCCCGCATGGACGGTTCGGGCGGTCGCGATCCGTCCAACCTCCACCCGGACGGCAAGGTCCCGGCCCTGATGCACGACGGTGCGCTGGTCACCGAATCCGCCGCCATCGCCCTGTATCTCACCGACCTGTTTCCCGAGGCGGGCCTGGGCGCCGCAGCGGGCGGCCCGGACCGCGCCGCCTATCTGACCTGGCTGTTCTGGACCACCGGCGAGATGGAGCCGGCCTACTGGAGCCGCGTCAAGGGCGAGACGGACGCCCATGCCACGGCCCGTTACGACGCCGCCAACCGGCGCATCCTGACGGCGCTGGATCGGGGGCCCTATCTGATGGGCCGGCGTTTCACGGCGGTGGATGTGCTGGTGGCCTCGGCCCTGTCGTGGGGACGGGAGCACGCCCCGGACAGCCCGCGCCTGGACGCCTATCTCAAGACAGTGCTGGCCCGCGCCGCCAATCGCCGGGCCGAAGTTCTCGACGCCCCGGCGCTGGAGCTGAGGGCGGGTTGAGAGGTCAGGCCGCGTCCGGGTCGGATGCGGCCTCGCTCTCCCCCGGCAAGGCGGTGAGCGTGCGGACGAAGTCGTCGCGCCAGATGGCCACGTCCGAGGCCCGCACCGCCGCCATCAGGGCGGTCCAGCGTTCGATGCGCTCGTCCCGCGACATGGTCAGGGCGCGGTGGATGGCCTGGGCCACTTCCTCGCGGGCGAAGGGGTTGACGATCAGCGCCTCGCGCAGCTCCTCCGCCGCTCCGGCGAAGCGCGACAGGATCAGCACGCCCGGATCCGCCGGATTCTGGGCCGCCACATATTCCTTGGCCACAAGGTTCATGCCGTCGCGTAGGGGCGTCACCAGCCCCACCTTCGCCGCCCGGTAGATGCCCGCCAGCTGGTCCCGGCGATAGGTGCGGTTCAGATAGCGGACCGGCGCCCAGTCCATGTCCGCATAGGCGCCGTTTACATGACCCGCCAGGGCGTCCAGCCGCGCGCGCAGGTCCTGATAGGTGTCCACCTCGTCGCGGGAGATGGGCGTCACCTGCAGCAGGAACACCTCACCGCGCATGGAGGGGTTGTCCTCGAGGAACTGCTGGAAGCCCAGCAGCCGCTGTTCCAGCCCTTTGGAGTAGTCGAGACGGTCCACGCCCACGATCATCGACCGGAACGCCGAGGACGCCGCCATGCGGTCATAGGTGCGCTGGCCCAGCGCCGAGTCCCGCGCCGCGACGAAGCCGTCCACGTCGATGCCGATGGGAAAGACCCCGCCCTGCACCGTCTTGCCGAAAGCCTCCATGCCGTCGTTGCCGACCAACCGTCCGCCCGCCTCCGACGCCACATAGTCCCGGAACAGGTCCAGCCACTCGCGGGTGTGGAAGCCCAGCAGGTCATAGTCGAACAGGGATTCCACCAGACGCCGGTGGAACGGCAGGGTCACCAGCAGCTGGCGCACCGGCCAGGGCGTGTGCAGGAAAAAGCCGATCCGGTTCCTGATCCCCAGCCGCCGCAGATCCCGGGCCAGCGGGATCATGTGATAGTCGTGGATCCAGACGATGTCGTCGTCCTGGATCAGGGGCGCCAGCACCTCGGCGAAGCGGGCGTTGGTCCGCTCATAGCCCTCGCCATACGACCGCTCATAGGCGGTCAGGTCGACCCGGTGGTGGAACAGCGGCCACAGGGTCTTGTTGGCGTAGCCGTTGTAATATTCGTCGACGTCCTGCGCCTCGAGATCCACCAAGGCGACGGTGACCCCGGCCCGATCCTCCATCTTCAGCTCGCCCGTGAAGGTCTCTATGGTCTCGCCCGACCAGCCGAACCAGATGCCGTCGTATCGTCTCAAGGCGGCGGACAGGGCCGCGGCCAGACCTCCGGTCGAGCTTTCTCCCGCGTCCTTCGGCGCGGAAACACGATTGGATACGACAATCAGACGACTCATCTCACATCCGTCCAGGAACGGCTCAGCAGCACGGCGCAGTTGATGATGCCCACAAGGGAATAGGTCTGCGGGTAGTTCCCCCACAACTCGTCATCGCCAAGGGAGATGTCCTCGGACAGCAGGCCGGCGTTGGTGCGGCGGCTCAGCATCTGCTCGAACATCTCGCGCGCCTCGTCCACGCGCCCGTTGATGTGCAGGGCCTCGATGAACCAGAAGGTGCAGAAATTGAACGCCGTCTCCGGCTCGCCGAAGTCGTCCGGCTCCACATAGCGGAAGAGGTAGGGGCCCTTCTTCAGGTCCCGTTCGATGGCGTCGAAGGTCGCCACCTGACGCGGATCCATGGGATCAAGGAAGCCCAGCTCCACCATCTGCAGCAGCGAGGCGTCCAGTTCGGTCCCGCCGAAACTGGCGGCGAAGCGGCCCTCATCCGCCACGAAAGCCTCTTTCTCGATGCGGTCGCGGATGATCCCGGCCCGGTCGCGCCAGACCTCGGCCCGGTCATGCAGCTTCAGCTGGTCCGCCGCCTTGGCCAGGCGATCGCAGGCGGCCCAGCACATCATGGAGGAATAGGTGTGCACCCGCGCGATGGTGCGGAACTCCCAAAGGCCCGCGTCGGTCTGGTCGTGCACGGCGAAGGCGCGCTCGCCCACCGTCTCCAGGGCGTGAAAATCCTCCACCGAGCCGGGGCGCAGCAGGCGCTGGTCGTAGAAGGACTGCACCAGCGGCAGGACGATCTGTCCGTACACGTCGTGCTGCAGATGTTCGTGCGCCTGATTGCCCACCCGCACCGGCTTCATGCCGTGATAGCCCTCGACCGTGTCCACGATGCGCTCGGTGATCGCGCCCTCCAGCCCGACGCCGTAAACCGGCTGGACGTGCCCCCCGGCGGCGTTGTCCACCAGGTTCCGCAGATAGGCGAGGTAGTTCTCCAGGATGTCGATGGCGCCCAGCCGGGTCAGCACCCGCACGGTGTAATAGGCGTCCCGGATCCAGCAGAACCGGTAGTCCCAGTTGCGCCCGCTCTCGGGAAACTCGGGCACCGAGGTGGTCAGGGCGGCGACGATGGCGCCCGTCTCTTCATGGGCGCACAGCTTCAGGGTGATGGCCGCGCGGATCACCGCCTCCTGCCAGTCCAGCGGCAGGTAGAGGGTCCGCACCCACTGCTTCCAGTAGTCCTGGGTCCGCTCCAGCGCCGCGGCCACGCCGGCGCCCACCGCCTGGTCATAGCCTTCGTCCGGCCCGAAGAAGAACGACAGGGTCCGCTCCACCCGGAAGGTGCGCTCATCTAGCACATGGGACACCGGACAATCCGTGGTCAGGCGGAACGTCAGGTCGGTGCAGTGATAGCGAATGTGGTTCGAGCCCGAGGTGGTGGGCGCTCGCCGGGCGCCCCAGTCGCGGGCAGGCCTCAGACGGATGGTGATGCGGGGCACGCCGTGCAGCGGCCGGATGATCCGGGCCAGGGCGATGGGGCGGTAGGTGCGGCTGTGCTTGGCGTGGCGGGGCGCGAAGTCGATGATCTCCAGCGCCGCCCCGTCCTCGGCCGTCAGCACCGTGCGCAGCACCGGGGTGTTGCGCACATAGGCCTGCTCCACGTGCTTCTGGCCTTCCAGCTCGATGGTCCAGAAGCCGTGCTGGGGATCGTCCCCGTCCATCAGGGCCGAGAACACCGGATCCCCGTCCACCCGCGGCGCGCACGACCACACATGGCGGCCCTGCCGGTCGATCAGGCTGGAGATGGCGCAGTTGCCGATCGGGGCCAGGTCCAGATTGGGTCGCTTGCCGTTCATGGGCGCTCCGCCAGGGTCTCGAGCCAGTCCATCACCGCCTCGGGGCCGGTGAGGCCGTACAGGGCCGCCGTCTCGCGCGGCGGTCCCACCAGCACACCGAACCCGCCCAGTCCGGCGGCGGCGGCGAAGGCGAACTCGTCGGTCAGGTCGTCGCCGGTCATGACCGGGACAGCGCCTTTGAAGGGCGCGTCTTCCATGAAGGCGGTCAGGGCGCGCCCCTTGTCGGCGCCGGGCGTCTTCAACTCCTGCACCATGTCGCCGGGCTGCAGGGTCAGGCCGTGGGTCTCGGCCAGACCCCGCGCCAGCGCGCCCGCCGCGCCCGCCTGATCCGGGGCCTGCCGATAATGCAGGGTCACGCCCAGCCCCTTGTCCTCGATCAGGACGCCAGGCCGGTCGCGCGCGAAATCGATCAACGCCTCATGCACCTGGCCCATGGCCGGGTGGGGCGTCAGCCGCCGCACCTGTCCGTCAGCGCCGCGCCGCTCCAGCCCGTGGATCCCGGCCACGCAGGGCACCACGCCTTCACAGATACGGTCGATCTCGGCGATGGTG
>NZ_PNLV01000050.1 GCF_013823285.1 Brevundimonas sp.
TCGAAACACATCAAGGTGGTGCAGTCCGGCCAGGGCGCCGACGAGGTGTTCGGCGGCTATCACTGGTACCCGCCCATGCAGGGCGCGAGCGATCCGGTCGAGACCTACGCCAAAGCCTTCTTCGACCGCAGCCACGAGACCCTGAAGACCCACCTGAACCCGGAGTGGATGGCGGACACGGACGTCAGCCGCGCCCTGGTGGCGGAACATTTCGCCCGCGCCGGCGCCGAGACCCCGGTGGATCAGGCCCTGCGGCTGGACAGCCAGGTCATGCTGGTGGACGATCCGGTCAAGCGCGTGGACAACATGACCATGGCCTTCGGCCTGGAGGCGCGGGTGCCGTTTCTGGATCACGAACTGGTGGAACTGGCCGGCCGTATCCCGCCCGAGCACAAGCTGAGCCAGAACGGCAAGGGCGTGCTGAAGGAGGCCGCGCGTCTGGTGGTCCCCCACGAGGTCATCGACCGCAAGAAGGGCTACTTCCCCGTGCCCGCCCTGAAATACATTCAGGGCCCCTATCTCGACATGGTCCGCGACGCCCTCGGCTCGCAGGCGGCCCGCGAACGCGGTCTGTTCCAGCAGGGTTATCTGGACCAGCTGTTCGACAAGCCCACCGACCACATCACCCCGCTGCAGGGCTCCGAGCTGTGGCAGGTCGCCCTGCTGGAAATGTGGCTGCAGAACCATGGCGTCTGACCCCCGGCCACGCTTCAAGGGGCACCGCCTCAAGCGCCTTCGCGACGAAGGCCTGAAGCCGGTGGTGGGCGGTCAGGACGGACCGGCCATCACCGAGAACGCCATTCTGGACTGCGGCTGGGGACGGCTGCTGTTCGCCCAGACCTATCCGGACGCCGGCCCGCTGATCGAGGCCCTGCGCGCCGAGGGGCCGGACCGGCGCGACATCGCCTTCTATGTACGCAATCCGCACGTGCTGCTGGCCCAGGCGCCGCAGGAGGTATTCCTGGACCCGTCCCACACCTACCGGCTGGACCTGTCGGTGTACCGGGCCGCCCGGCGGCAGCCGCGCGGCTTCGCCGTGCGCCGTCTGGCCTCCCAAGGCGACGCCGAAGCTATCAACTGCATCTATGCGTCCCGCAAGATGGTGCAGGCCCGCCCCGACTTCATGTGGTCCCAGCGCGAGGGCTCCGCACTCACCTATCTGGTGGCCGAGGACAGCGTGACCGGCCAGGTCATCGGCACGGTGACCGGGGTGAACCACCAGCGCGCCTTCAATGATCCGGAGAACGGCTCCTCCCTTTGGTGTCTGGCGGTGGACCCCCAGGCGACCCAGCCGGGCATCGGCGAGGCCCTGGTGCGGCGGCTGGCCGAACATTTCCAGGCGCGGGGGCTGGCCTACATGGACCTGTCGGTCATGCACGACAACGAGCAGGCCATCGCGCTTTACGAGAAGCTGGGCTTTCGCCGGGTGTCCTTCTTCGGGATCAAGCGCAAGAACCCCATCAACGAAGCCCTTTTCATCGGCCCGGCCGCCGACGACGCGCTCAATCCCTACGCCCGCATCATCGTGGACGAGGCGCGTCGGCGCGGCATCCAGACCGACATCATCGACGCTGAGGGCGGCCTGTTCCGCCTGACCCACGGCGGCCGCTCGATCCGCTGCCGCGAAAGCCTGTCCGAACTGACCTCGGCGGTGGCCCTCAGCATCTGTGACGACAAGCGCATGACCCGCCGCATCGTCGAGCAGGCGGGGGTGACGGTCCCTGAGCGCATCGAGGCCGATGATCCCGAGGCGATCCAGGCGGCGCTGGAGCGACTGGGCGCCCTGGTGGTCAAGCCGGCCCGGGGCGAACAGGGCAAGGGCGTGGCCGTGGGCCTCAAGGACATGGACGCCGTCGAGAAGGCCGTCGCGGCGGCGCGGAGAATCTGCCCCGAGGTCCTGATCGAGCAGCATGTGGAGGGCGAGGACCTGCGGCTGGTGGTGATCGACTTCAAGGTGGTCGCCGCCGCCATCCGCCGCCCGCCCCGGGTGGTGGGCGACGGCCGCTCCACCTTCCGCACCCTGATCGAGCGCCAGAGCCGCCGCCGCGCCGCCGCCACCGGCGGGGAATCCCGCATCCCGCTGGACGGCGAGACGAAGCGCTGTCTGGCCGAGGCCGGCTATCAGCTTGATGACACCGCCCCCGAAGGGCTGGAGGTGGAGGTGCGCAAGGCCGCCAATCTGCACACCGGCGGCACCATTCACGATGTGACCGAAGAGGTTCACCCCGCCCTGATCCGGGCGGCCACGGCGGCGGCGCGGGCCATCGATATCTCGGTTACCGGCATCGATCTGATGGTGAAATCCTGGCGTGAACCGGACTATGCCTTCATCGAGGCCAACGAGCGCCCCGGTCTGGCCAATCATGAGCCGCAGCCTACGGCCGAACGCTTCGTGGACCTGCTGTTTCCCCTGTCCATGCCCGCCGCGGCCGCCCGCGTCGCCCGGGCCCCGAAAGACCACTGAACGGAGGCTTCCCCTGGCCCGCCTGACCATCGACACCGAATACCTCATCGGCCGCCTGCAACGTTTGCTGGGGATCGCCAGCCCCACCGGCTACACCGACGAGGTGGTCTGGGAGGTGTGCCGCGAGCTGGGCCGGCTGGGCGTGGACTACGAGTTGACCCGCCGCGGCGCCATCCGCGCCCGCATTCCCGGTCAGGAGCCCCGCCCGGCCCGTGCGGTGGTCGCCCACGTGGACACCCTCGGCGCCCAGGTGAAGGCGGTGAAGGACAACGGACGGCTCGAGGTCGTCCCCATCGGCCACTGGTCGTCGCGCTTCGCCGAGGGCGCGCGCGGCACGATCTTCTCGGAAAAGGGCGGCTGGCGCGGCACCATCCTGCCCCTGAAGGCCTCGGGCCACACCTTCAACGAGGAGGTGGACGAACAGCCCGTCAGCTGGCGACAGGTCGAGATGCGCATCGATGCCCGGGTGCGGAACCGCCACGACGTGCTGAAGCTGGGCATCGACGTGGGCGACATCATCGCCATCGACCCCCAGCCGGAATTCCTGGACAACGGCTTCATCGTCTCGCGCCATCTGGACGACAAGGCGGGCGTCGCCACCATGCTGGCGGCCATGAAGGCGGTCATGGAGGACGCCCAGACGCCAACGGTGGACACCTACTGGCTGTTCACCATCGCCGAGGAGGTGGGCTCCGGAGCCTCGTCGGTGCTGGTGCCTGACGTCGCCTCCATGATCACCGTGGACAACGGCACCACCGCCCCGGGCCAGAACTCCGACGAGTTCGGCGTCACCATCGCCATGGCCGACCAGACCGGTCCCTTCGACTTCCACCTGACCCGCAAGCTGGTGAAGCTGGCGCGGGAGGAGGACATCCGTTTCCAGAAGGACGTGTTCCGCTACTACCGCTCGGATTCGGCCTCGGCCCTGGAGGCGGGGGCCGACATCCGCACCGCCCTGATCACCTTCGGCGTGGACGCCAGCCACGGCTATGAGCGCATCCATGTGCACGCCCTGCGCTCCCTGGCCGAACTGCTGACCGCCTATGTCATGAGTCCGGTGGAGATCGAGCGGGACGCCAGCCCCATGGCCGGGGTCGAGGGCTTCACCCACCAGGATCAGAGCGAGGCCCACGAGAAGGCTGCGGCCGACAAGCCCGCGCCGGAGCGGGACGGCCCCAAACCGCGCTGACGGAACAGGGGTGTATCCCCGCCCGTTGGTCTCTCACACCCCTGAGAGGAGACCGACATGCTGGCATGGGAACTTGTCTATCCGCTGGGCGCACTGGCGCTCGGCGTCGTTCTGGCCGTGATGCTGTGGCGCAACCACAAGCGCAACAAGCGCGTGGACCCCGTCACCGAGGCTGCGACCCGCGAACAGTACGACCACCCCGATCGCTATGACCGGAAGACCCACGACCAGTTCGAGGCCGAGGCCGACCGTCGCAAATAGGCCCCGCCCTGCTATAGGGCGCGGATGAAGACCGAAGAGTTCGAGGTTCTGATCGTCGGCGCGGGCGCCGCGGGCATGATGTGCGCCATCGAGGCGGGCAAGCGCGGTCGCCGCGTGCTGATTGTCGATCACGCGTCCGCGCCCGGCGAGAAAATCCGCATCTCCGGCGGGGGACGCTGCAATTTCACCAATCTGGGAACGGGTCCGGCCAATTTCCTGTCGGAGAACCCCCGCTTCGCCACCTCGGCCCTGCGCCGCTACAGCCAGCACGACTTCATCGCCCTGATGAACCGCCATGGCGTCGCCTGGCACGAGAAGACCCTCGGCCAGCTGTTCTGCGACGACAGCGCGAAACAGATTATCCGAATGCTGACCGGCGAGATGCGTCAGGCGGGCGTGACCCTGCGCCTGAACACCGCTGTCGAGGCGGTGGAGCGGGACGGCGACGGCTTCCTCTGCCGCCTGTCGGACGGCGGCACGGTGCGCGCCGCCTCGCTGGTGGTGGCCACCGGCGGCAAGTCGATCCCGAAGATGGGCGCCACCGGCTGGGCCTATGATCTGGCGGCGCAGTTCGGGGTGCGGGTGGTCCCGACGCGGCCGGCGCTGGTGCCCCTGACCTTCGAGCCGGGCCTGCTGGAGCAACTGAAGCCTCTGGCGGGCATATCGGTTGACGCGGTGGTGGCCCACGGCCGCACCCGCTTCGCCGAAGGCCTTCTGTTCACCCACCGGGGCCTGTCCGGCCCCTCTATCCTTCAGATCAGCTCCTACTGGCGCGAGGGCGAGGAGGTCACCGTGGCCATGGCCCCGGGCGCGGACGTGTTCGGGACGCTCAAGGCCGCGCGCGCCGAAAACGGACGACAGGCGGTGCACACCGCGCTGGGCCGCATCATCCCCGCCCGTCTGGCCGAGAGCATAACGGCGCGCGAAGGCCTCACCGGCAATCTGGCCGACCAGCCGGACAAGGCGCTGAAACAGCTGGATCAGGCGGTCAACGCCTGGACGGTCAAGCCGGTGGGCTCCGAGGGCTACCGCACCGCCGAGGTGACCCTGGGCGGCGTCGACACCGCCGCCCTGGACCAGCGCACCATGGCGGTGAAGACGGTTCCGGGTCTGTACTTCATTGGCGAGGCGGTGGACGTCACCGGCTGGCTGGGCGGTTACAATTTCCAGTGGGCCTGGTCATCCGGCTGGTGCGCGGGTCAGGTCTGCTGAAGACCTGAGGCATGTATTTTTGGTGCAGGAGGCTGCTGTGGCGGACACGACATTCAGGCGAGCAGGGCGGGAGGACCTGGGCGGCATTCTGGCCCTGCTGGCCGACGACGACCTCGGGCGAGACCGCGAGTCGCTTGCCGACGAGGACCTGCCGGACTACCGCGCGGCCTTCGAGGCCATCGACCGGGATCCCAACCAGCTTCTGGCCGTCGCTGCGGATGGACCCGACATCTTTGGCTGCATGCAGATCACCTTCATCCCGGGACTGGCCCGCCGCGGCGCCTGGAGGGGTCAGATCGAGGCGGTGCGGGTCGCGCCGTCACGGCGGGGCGACGGCTTGGGCGCGCGGTTCCTGGCCTGGGCAGTCGAGCAATGCCGCGCACGGGGATGCCGACTGGTGCAGCTGACGTCGGATAAACAACGCGATCGGGCCCATGACTTCTATCGCGTGCAGGGGTTCGAAGCCTCCCATGTAGGGTTCAAGCTGGATCTCAGCGTTCCACCCCGACCTGCGGGCCCTCGTCGGTCTCCACCAGCACATAGCGAGGGCTGAAGCCCCGGCCCCGGCCGCTGGCCACCGTCACCACTTCATCCAGCGGCGCGACGCGGATGTCGGCCTCGGGGCGCGACACGTACAGTTCGGCGTGCAACAGGCCGTCGGCCTCCAGACCGGTGACGTCCAGCTCCATGTTCGTCAGGGCCGCGAGGGTCTGTTCGAACTCCCCGGTGTCGCGGAACCGGCGCTGAACGAAGGTGGCGCCGGCCAGCTTCTCGGTCACCAGACCGCGCGCGGCCATGGCCTCGGCGATGCGGTCATAGGGAAACATGCGCAGCACGAACGACACCACCCACGGCTTGCGGTCCGCGGCCGCGTCCACCAGCTGGCCCAGGGTTGTCTCGGTGACATAGCCCACCGCGCCGGTGGACAGGATCATGTCCGCCTGACCCACAACCGCCCGCTGGTCGTCGGTCAGGACGCCGGACTCGAGATCGGCGACGACCCCCTGATCGATCAGGCCCACGGCCCGGGCGTAGTCCAGGGCCGGGGCGGAGATGTCCAGACCCAGCCAGCGCGACGCGTCCATCCCCGGCCAACCGGCCAGATACATGCGGTCCAGCACCCGCAGCTGATCGGGCGTCAGCGGCATCATCTCGCGCCTGGCGTAGCGCCGGTGCAGGTCCCCAAAGCCCAGCGGCCGCCGGTTGACGGCGGCGTTGACGCCGTAGGAGCAACCCACGTCCAGCACCGTCGGATTGTCTCCGCGCAGTGCTGAGCGAGCGCCCATGATTTGCCGCATGACCGGCGCGGCCAGATCGGGAATCATGTAGTCGAGACCGCCCAGGACGGTAAAATACTGCCGTGGATCAGGCTGTGTATAGATCGTGTCGAAATCAGCCTTGTTCTCATTGATGTCCGAAAACAGTTCGTTCACGCGCGCCTTTCCACGGCCGGTGAGCGCCGTGATCGATGGACCGGAATGCAGATTACGTCCCTACATCTATGTGATGCGGCTTTCCGCTTCAACCGAAGCGGCGGCTTGCGGGGCCACGTCTGCCCGGTCTATGCCTGTGCTTGCGGGACGGGCCCCTCTGGCGCGGTCTTCAGGGACCACGTGATGTCGGACCGCATCGGGCGCAGCCCGGTGTCGAGGCCTGTCCACGTCCCCGGCGGCTGCGTTCGATCCCTCCCATGATCTTGCGAGACCGCCCATGCCCCTTCTGATGTGCCCGAACGACAATGCTCCCATGCAGACCGTGGAGCGCTCCGGCGTCCAGTTCGACATGTGCCCGACCTGCCGGGGAGTCTGGCTGGACCGGGGCGAACTGGAAAAGCTGATGCAGGCCGCCGTTGACGTCGGCCCTGCGCCCTCCGCCCCCCAAGCGCCGTCTGCCCAGGCTCCCTGGTCCCGGCCCGCGCCACGCCCGGCGCAGCCGCCGCACGGTTATGGAGAGCGTGGTGAATACGGCGAGCGGGGCGAAAGGGGGGAGCACGGCGAGCGTGGCGAATACGGCCACGGGGGACATCGCCGCAAGCGCCCCAGCATCTTCGACATCTTCGACTAGGGCCGGATCGGTGGGTGGAGTCGCCAGGCGACTCCGCCGACGCCTCAGGCCGATCTAGGCGGCCAGGCCCGCCGCCTTCATCAGCGGCCGCAGCGGCGCCAGCACCCCGGGTTCGGCCGACAGGGCGGCCCGCGCGTCGGGCGTCTTGAAGATGCGGATCGCCTCCGCCCTGGCGCGGTCAGCCACGGGGCCGAACGGCGCGGTCTCGCCGCTCGCCAGCTTCAGCAGCACGGACAGGCGCCGCACCGGCGGCAGGGGCGATTTGGCCACCTGGGCCACCAGCTTCGCGTCCGCCTCCACCAGCCCGGCCACGGCGCCGATGCGGCCGCTGATCTCGGCCTCGTCCTTCTCGCCCAGCGCGGCGGCGCGGACGCCCTTCTGAAGAACGGCGAGGGCGGCCAGGCGCTGGGCGGCCAGGTTCGGCGGTCCGCCGCGCTGCTCGGTCTCGAATCTCAGGGCGCCGACGCAGGCCGACAGCCAGCGGCCGGCGGCGCGCTTGTTGGCCGCGCCGGTGACGTTCTCGCAGAGCCGCACCAGCGCCGCGGCCTCGTCTACAGCCGATTTGCAGCTGGCGGCGTAGGCGCCAACGAAATCGGCGGTGACCAGGGCCTTTGACCGCTGGACGAAGGCGTCCTGCACCTCGTCCAGCGACAGCAGCCGGCCGGTGGTCGCCGTCAGGGCCATGGCCAAGGTCCGCAGGATGTCGATCTCGCCCGGGGCGTCGCCGGGCCGCAGGCGCCGCGCTCCCTTGAGCTCGCGGATCACCTCGCGCGCCATGGCCGCGGCCAGCAGGCGGAACTCCCCGGACGCCAGACGACGGCCAAGGCGTTCGGCCGGACCGTCCACGGGCGGCACATGGGCGGCCAGACGCGGCTCCATCCGGATCAGCATCTCCATCTCATTGGGCGCCACCATGCGCACGATGGCGGCGAGGTTTCCGCCCAGGTCCAGGGAGGGCCCCAGAATTTCGGCCCGTCGCGGCGGCGCGGCGAACAGCTCGCACAGGATCTGTTCGACCGCCACCAGCACCATGGCGCGCGGCGCGCCCTCAGCCGGAGCGGCGTCCACCAGATCCATCATCCGCTCAAGGCGCGCCCGGCCGCCCGTGACGTCCCTAAGCGCGCCGCAAACAGCGCCGCCCATCAGGAAACCGCGGTCGGCGTGGCCCTCCAGCTTCAACGCCAGTTCGGCGATGGACGTCCCGGGTGTGTTCAGGTCGGTGAACAGGCCCTTTCGTCCCGCCTCGATGATCCGCTCGGTCGTGGCCTGGATCAGCTTCTGATAGTGGCGGATCAGGTCATGCACCGGCAGTCCGGTGGCCTGGCTTTCGGGCACGGCCACCTTCTGGACGGCGTGCTGAAGCTCCACTCCGGAGGCCTCCAGAATCTCCGTCAGATCGGGTCGGTGCAGCAATTCGAACGGCGTCGCCTGGCGCCGCTTCAGCCAGTCCTCCAGCACCCGGCCGATCACCTCGCGCGCATGGGGCGCGTAAAGATCCTGCGGAGTCATGCAGTTGGACGGCTGGTCGTCCTGACGCACGATGCGTTTCCGCTTCACCTCGGGCGCGCCCAGGGTCAGCACCGTGATGCTCTGGAACTCCATGGACTCGGGGTCCAGGGTCTCCTTGGTCACGCGCACGGCGACGGCGCGCTTGTCCGCGAGCAGGTCCTCGGCCGTCTCGACGGCCTGTTTGCGGTTCTCCGTCGCCTGCAGCAGGCTCCAGGAATCCGCGGGCGCCTTGCGGATATAGATTTCGTAGTGGACCGGTCCGGCCATTCCAGCCTCGGAAAGTGCGTTTCTTCGCCATCATGCGGCCAAGCCTTTAAGGTCGCGTGAAACAGCGGCGGCGAAACAGGTCTCCCGAAACGAACGGTTACGCTTGCCGTGCGTTCAGGGGTGTCAACTTTCGACGCGCCGCACTATCTGTGACCTGCAGGCGCGTTCCGGAACGCATGAGGAGACACCATGGCCAACATCACCCTGGTCGATGACGACGAGAACATCGTCGCGTCCGTTTCGATGGCGCTGGAAAGCCACGGCCACAAGGTGACCGCCTATCACGACGGCGCCACGGGCCTGGACGCGCTGGAGTCCAGCCCGCCCGACCTGGCCATTCTGGACGTCAAGATGCCCCGCATGGACGGCATGGAGGTGCTGCGCCGCCTGCGCCAGACCTCGACCCTGCCGGTCATCATCCTGACGTCCAAGGACGAGGAGATCGACGAGATCCTCGGCTTCAACCTCGGCGCGGACGACTACATCCACAAGCCGTTCAGCCAGCGGCTGCTGATCGAGCGGGTCAAGGCCCTGCTGCGGCGCGTGGGCGCCGACGCCGAGGACGCGGAGGCCGGCGGCGACGTTTCGGGCCGCGCCATCAAGCGCGGCAAGCTGAGCATGGACCCGGCCCGCCATGAATGCACCTGGGAGGGCCGCCCGGTGAAGCTGACGGTCACCGAGTTCCTGCTGCTCCAGGCCCTGGCCCAGCGGCCCGGCTTCGTGAAGAGCCGCGACAACCTCATGGACGCCGCCTACGACGATCAGGTCTATGTGGACGACCGGACCATCGACAGCCACGTCAAGCGGATGCGAAAGAAGTTCCGCGTGGTCGATCCCGAGTTCGACGCAATCGAGACCCTGTATGGCGTCGGATACAGATACAGAGAAAGCTGACCGTTCGCAGGGTGCGGCCTCGCTATGGGCCGCGCGGTGGCGAAGCCTGAGGCTGCGTCTGGCCGGATCGCGGCTGGGCGCCCTGATCCTGGCGCTGAACCTGCTCAGCCTGCTGATCCTGTTCGTCGGCGCCCTGCTGCTGAACGAGTGGCGCCGCAACCTGATCGAGGCGCGGCTGGAATCCCTGACCTCCCAGGCCGAACTGCTGGCCAATGTCCTGGGCGAGCTGGGCATCACCCGGGGGGAGCCCGTGCCCTATCTGGACGGGCTGGCCGCCTCCCAGTGGCTGCGGGACAATTTCATCCCTCGCGGGCAGAGAGTGCGGCTTTACGACCAGAACGGCCTGCCGCTGATCGACAGCTACGCCGTCACTGAACAGATCCCGGGCGAGGCGCTGGATCCGGCCCTCCCGGCCGGCGCCGCACCCCCCGCGCCCCCTGACCCCGCAAGGGAGAGCGCCCGGATCGAACGGGCGCGGGACGCTTTGAACGAGGAGGTGCAGCGGGCCCTGGCCGGCGACCCCCAGACCAGCATCCGGCGGGCCGAGACCGGTGAGCGCGTGGTGTCGGTGTCCCTGCCCGTGCGCCATGTGCGTGACGTCCTTGGCGTCCTGACGCTGGAGGCCGGCGATGTGGACGAAACCCTGGACGCCCAGCGCCGCGCCCTGATGCCCTTCGCCTTCGTGGCCCTGGCGGTGTCGCTTCTGACGTCCCTTCTGATCCACCTGTTCGTGGCCCGGCCGATCCTGCGCCTGTCGGCGGCGGCCGATCAGGTGCGCCTGCAGAGGGCGCGGGCCATCTCCCTGCCCGACCTGGAGGAGCGCAAGGACGAGATCGGCGATCTGGCCCGGTCGCTGGAGACCATGACCGCCACCCTGTCGGACCGCATGGACGCCATCGAGCGCTTCGCCGCCGACGTCAGCCACGAGATCAAGAATCCCCTGACCTCCATCCGCTCGGCGCTCGAGACGCTGGAGCTGGTCAAGTCGCCCGGGGACAAGGCCCGTCTGACCGCCCTGCTGCAACAGGATGTGAGCCGGCTCGACCGCCTGATCACCGACATCTCCAACGCCTCGCGCCTGGATGCAGAGCTGTCGCGGGACCGCCCGCGTCCGGTGAATCTGTCGAAACTTCTGGACGACATCGCCTCGATCTATGTGGCCACCCAGCGGCCCGGCGACGTCACGGTGCGCTTCACCGATGCCCTCAGGGGCGCCGCCCAGGTCACGGGCCGCGAGGGTCCGCTGGGCCAGGTGTTCCGCAACCTGATCGACAACGCCCGCTCGTTCAGCCCGCCCGATCACGCCGTGCGTGTCGCCCTGGAGGGGCAGGGCGACCGCGTTCTTGTGCGGGTGGAGGACGACGGCCCCGGCATTCCGTCGGACAATCTGGAGACGGTGTTCCAGCGCTTCTACACCGCGCGGCCCAAGGGCGCGGCCTTCGGAGGGAATTCGGGACTGGGTCTGTCCATCGCCCGACAGATCATCGAGGCTCACGGCGGGACCATTCACGCCGAGAACCGCACGGACGAGGCCGGCGCCGTCACCGGCGCGTGCTTCGTGGTCGCCCTGCCGCGCGCCAGACCCGTATCGAAGGCCAAGCCCCGGCCCGGCGCCGGGGACGCCGATGGCTGAGCTGATCCACGCCTGCGCTGCGGCCCTCAGGCTTCCGGAGCGGGGCTGGAGCGGCGTTCTGCTGACCGGGCCGTCCGGTTCGGGCAAGAGCGACCTTCTGCTGCGCCTCATCGGGGGGGGCTGGCGCGCGGCGGCGGACGACTACGTTCATGTCTGGTCCTCCCGGGGCCGCCTCTACGCCCGGGCGCCGGACCGCATCGCCGGCCGCATGGAGATCCGGAGTCTGGGGATCACCCCGATTCCCGCCTTGCCCTTCAGCCGCGTGGATCTGATCGCCCGATGTGTGGAGCAGACGCCCGAACGTCTGCCCGAACCGGCGTTCCGCAACGTGGCGGACGTGCGTGTGCCGATGATCGACCTGCAGGCCCTGCACGCCTCTGCGCCGGTGCGGCTCGCCGTGGCGTTGAGGACCCTTGGAGCCGGCCCTCCTTTGCCCTATTGAAGCCGGTCTGGCCGCAGACCCGCTCGGGGCGCGGCCGGTCGACACGGGGCCGGACGGTCCGACGGGGGCGCGAAGTTTCGTGAGGCGTTGCATGGCCACGTCAGCCATCTCTTCATCCGTTTCGGGCGGGTTCGCATGATCGGACTGGTGATCGTCACCCACGGGGGGCTGGCGACGGAATTCCTCTCCGCCATGGAGCATGTGGTGGGCCCCCAGCGGGCCACGGCCGCCATCTGCATCGGCCCCGAGGACGACATGGAGCGCCGCCGTCAGGACATCGTCGACGCCGCCGCAGCGGTGGACGAGGGCGAGGGCGTCATCCTGCTGACCGACATGTTCGGCGGCACCCCCTCCAACCTGGCCATTTCGGTGATGGAGCAGACGAAGGCCGAGGTCATCGCCGGGCTCAACCTGCCCATGCTCATCAAGCTGGCCAGCGTCCGTCAGCGCGAAAGCCTTGAGGCCTGCGTGGCCCACGCCCAGGATGCGGGCCGCAAATACATCGCCGTGGCCTCATGGGTTCTGGCGGGCGAGAAATGAGCGAGACGGCCAGCGTCACGGTGGACATCTGCAACGCGCGCGGCCTGCACGCCCGCGCCTCGGCCAAATTCGTCAAGCTGGCCTCCGGCTTCCAGTCGGAGGTCAAGGTGACCCGCGAGGGGGTCACCGTGGACGCCCGCTCCATCATGGGCCTGCTGATGCTGGGCGCGGGCCAGGGCTGCCCCATCGAGATCGCCGCCGAAGGCCCCGACGCCGCCGAAGCCGTCGCCGCCCTCAGCGACCTGGTCGGCTGCCGCTTCGAGGAAGAGCAGTAGGGCGGATCTCGCGCCGGCGGCCCTTGGTCATCTGATCAGGAAAGACGCCTGGTGGAGCCGAGGGGAGTCGAACCCCTGACCTCGTCATTGCGAACGACGCGCTCTACCAACTGAGCTACGGCCCCGTGCCGGGGTTCCAGGCGAGGGCGCGACATAGGCGGGGCGGCCCTGCGGTGTCAATAGAATCCCGCGCGTCCGGACGCGGATCGGCGGAAGGGTTTGGCGCGGGCGGCGAAGACCGCTAGAAGCGCCTCGACAACCCCTTGGGAGATTTGGGCGCGGCATGGCCGGTTTCATCTGTTTCATCGTCGGCGCGCTGCTGACTCTGCTGTTCTGGGCGATCATCATCAGCGCCATCATGAGCTGGCTGTTCGCCTTCGACGTGATCAACTACCGCAACCGGTTCGTGGCCCAGATCGCGAGCTTTCTGGACCAGGTGACCGGACCGCTGCTGGCCCCCCTGCGCCGGGTGATCCCGCCCCTGGGCGGCATCGACGTGACGCCGATCATCGTGCTGCTGGTCCTGCGCGGGGCGCAGCTCTACCTGCTGCCGCCCTTCTGCAGGCTGCTGTACGACGTCCTGCCCTTCTGATGACGCGGCTGACCGTGCGGCTCACCCCGCGCGGCGGCGCTGACCGCATCGACGGCTGGGAGACCGACGCCGATGGACGCCCCGTGCTCAGGGCGCGGGTGCGCGCCGCGCCCGCGGACGGCCAGGCCAACGCCGGCCTCCTCGCCCTGATGGCCCGTGCGCTGAAGATTCCCAGATCCGATGTGATCCTCGCGCGGGGCGCCGCGGCCCGCATCAAGACGCTTGAGATCGCAGGGCTTTCCGAAGCCGACATCCGCGCGCGGCTGGATTTGGACGGCTGAGGCGGCGATTGGGGCTTTTCCTGTCCGCCCTGACGCGCTTTGATGCCCCACGCTTCCAGATCGGGAAACGCAAGGGGCTGAAATATCCATGATTTCTCATCGCATGCGGGGCCGCGGCCTCGCGCTCGCGGGCTGTGCGCTGGCCGCCCTGGCCCTCACCGCCTGCGCCACAACCGGGGCGACCGGCAATGGGGCCGAGACGGCGTCGGCCCCCGCCCGGGAGCGCGCCGACCTGCCGCGCGGCCTGGACGCAGCCGCCAATCCCGATCCGTTCCCCTCCACCTATCAGCCCCTGCCGCGCCGTGACGCCGCCATCGTGGGCGCCACCGTCTTCACCGCCGCCGGCGAGCGCATCGAGAACGGGGTGGTCATCATGACCGACGGCCGCGTGGCGGCGGTCGGCGGCCCGAACACCCCCGTGCCCCAGGGCCATCAGGTGATCGACGCGCGCGGCCGCTTCGTCACCCCGGGCCTGATCGATGTGCACACCCACCTGGGCGTCTATCCCTCGCCGGGCGTGATGGGCATGTCCGACGGCAACGAGGCCACCAACCCCAACACCAGCTATGTCTGGTCGGAGCATTCGGTCTGGCCCCATGATCCCGGCTTCAACACCGCCCGCGCCGGCGGCGTGACCACGCTCCAGGTCCTGCCCGGCTCGGCCAATCTGTTTGGCGGCCGCTCGGTGACCCTGCGCAATGTGCCCTCGGTGACCATGCAGGGCATGAAGTTCCCCGGCGCTCCCTACGGCCTCAAGATGGCCTGCGGCGAGAACCCGTCGCGGGTCTACGGCTCGCGCAACCAGAGCCCGGCCACCGGCATGGGCAATGTGGCGGGCTACCGCTCCGGCTTCATCGAGGCCCAGAACTACGCCCGGCGCTGGAACAACTGGCGTGAAAGCGGCACGGGCGAACCGCCCAACCGCGACCTGCGGCTCGAAACGGTCGCGGGCGTCCTGTCCGGCGACATCCTGGTCCAGAACCACTGCTACCGCGCCGACGAGATGGCGGTGATGCTGGACATCGCCGGGGAGTTCGGCTTCTCCATCCGCGCCTTCCACCACGCCACCGAGGCCTACAAGGTCGCCGACATGCTGGCCGAGAACGAGGTCTGCGCGGCCATGTGGACGGGCTGGTGGGGCTTCAAGATGGAGGCCCTGGACGCCATCGAGGAGAACGTCGCCTTCGTGGACGCCCCGGCCAACAGCTGCGCCGTCATCCACTCGGACGACGACACCCTGATCCAGCGCCTCAATCAGGAGGCCGCCGCCGCCCTGTCCGCCGGCCGCCGCGCCGGGCTGGAGCTCAGCGAGGAGGACGCCCTGCGCTGGATCACCATCAACGCCGCCCGCGCCATCGGCGTGGAGGACGAGACCGGCTCGCTGGAGCCCGGCAAGCGCGCCGATGTGGTGATCTGGGACGTGAACCCGTTCAGCGTCTACGCCCGGGCCCAGCAGGTCTTCATCGACGGCGCCCTGACCTACGACCGGACCGATCCGGCCTATCAGCCGCGCACGGACTTCGAGCTGGGTCAGCCCGGCCAGCCCAACACCTTGGGAGGCGCCCAATGATCCCCCGTTCTTTCCTTAAAACTCGCTTCTTCAGCGCCCTGGCGGTCTGCGCCCTGGCCCTCGCCGCCGCGCCCGCCATCGCCCAGGACACAGTCGCCATCACCAATGGCCGCATCCTGACCGGCACGGGCGAGATCGCCTCCGGCACGGTGGTGATCCGCAACGGCCGCATCAGCGCCGTCGGCCCCGACGCCGCGGTGCCCGCCGGCGCCCGCGTCATCGACGCCGCGGGCCGGGTGGTCACCCCCGGCATCGTGGCGGTGGACTCCGGCATCGGCAGCGGGGAGGTCTCCTCGGTCTCCGGCACAAATGACCTGCGCCAGTCCAGCAACAGCCTCAGCGCCGCCTTCGACGTGTCGCGGGGCCTCGACCCCTGGTCCATCACCATTCCGGTGGCGCGCCTCGGCGGCGTCACCCGCGCGGTGGTCATGCCCCAGCATCCGGGCTCGTCCGGCGGCCATGTGCATGAGCACGACGCAGCCGGCGCCGGGCACGGCGGCTATCACACCCCGGGGCTGTTCGCGGGCCAGGCGGCGGTGGTGCATCTGGCGCGCGGGACCGACATCCTGGTGCGCGCCAATGTGGCGATGGTCGCGCCCTTCGGCGAGGCCGGGGCCGGCATCGCCGGCGGCGCGCGCGGGGCCGAGTTCACCCTGTTCCGGGAGACCCTGGCCGAGGTCCGCCTCTACGCCCGCAACCGGCAGGCCTATGAGCGCGCCGGCCTGCGGGACCTGTCCCTGTCCCGCGCCGATCTGGAGGCCCTGATCCCCGTGGCCGAGGGCCGCATGCCGCTGGTGGTCAGCGCCCACCGCGCCGCCGACATCCTGCAGGTCCTGCGTCTGGCGCAGGAGGAGAACATCCGCCTGATCCTGGACGGCGCCGAGGAGGGCTGGCTGGTGGCGGACCGGATCGCGGCGGCGAACGTGCCGGTGCTGCTCAACCCGCTGGCCAACCTCCCCTCCAACTTCCAGGTGCGAGCCGCGCGGCAGGAGAACGCCGCCCGACTGCACGCGGCGGGGGTGACCATCGCCATCAAGCCCGGCGGGTCCGCCCACCGGGCCCGGGACGCCCGCTACAACGCCGGCAACGCCGTGGCCAACGGCCTGCCCTTCGAAGCCGCCATCGCCGCCATCACCGTCAATCCGGCGCGCATCTTCGGTCAGGAGGGCTTCGGCGCCCTGGCCGTGGGGCAGGCCGCGGACGTGGTGGTCTGGTCCGGGGACCCGCTTGAACCCCTGAACCAGCCCGAGGCGGTGTTCATCGCCGGGGTCGAACAGCCCCTCCAGGCCCGCAATCTGGAGCTGCGCGACCGCTACCACCCGAACCGCGACCGGCGCATGCCGCACGCCTATAGTCCGCGCTGAGGCAGGCGCCCGCGAGGATTGGAAAGGGCGGTTCTCCGGAGCCGCCCTTTTTCACGCCCGGCGCCCGGGCGAAACGTCGCAACCGCCGTTAATCCCTGCAAAACCACTTCGGGAGCAAGGGTATCGCATTCTCACGGCGGGTTCGAATCCGCTCATATTTTTAGAGACTTACAGTGTCCGCCGATAATCTTTCGCAACGCATGGCCTTTATGCGCCTGGCTGAACCTTCTGCGGCCTATCGGGCCATGGAGCCTGTTCTGCGCGAGGTCCTGCCCGAAGCCCTCGCCCGCTTCTATGGTCAGATCGAGCAGACGCCGGAGGTCCGGCGCTTTTTCTCGAGTCCCGGCCACATGCAAGCCGCCCAGGCCGCCCAGGCCAGACACTGGGACGCCCTGATTCGAGGGCGGCCCGACGCGGACTATGCGGCCTCGGTCCGCACCATCGGTCAGGTCCACGCCCGCATCGGGCTGGAGCCGCGCTGGTACATCGGCGGCTACAGCGTGATCCTGGCCGAACTGGTCAAGGCCGTCGCCGCGCGCCCCCGCAAGAAGCTCGCCGGCGCCGCCCATGAGGCCCGGACTGCGGAGGCCGTGGCCGAACTCACCCAGCGGGTCCTGCTGGACATGGATCTGGCCATCTCCATCTATCTGGAGGCGCTCCAGGCCGAGCGGGATCGGGTCGCCGCCGAGCAGCATGAGGCCGAGGCCCGTCAGGCGCGCGTGGTGACGGCCCTCGGGTCCGCCCTGAAGGCCCTGGCGGCCGGAGACCTGTCCGTCTCCATCGAACAGCCCTTCCCGGACGAGTACAGCTCGCTCCGGGACGACTTCCATACCGCCGTCGGCGCGCTTGAAGCCGCCATGTCCGGGGTCGTGGAAAGCGCCGCCGCGCTCTCGTCCGCCTCGGCCCAACTGGCCAGCGCCTCGGATGATCTGTCGCTCCGCACCGAACAGCAGGCCGCGCATCTGGAACGCACCGTGGCCACGGCCGACGGGATCGCCAAAGCCGTCGCCCAGACCGCCGCCGACGCCGCCCAGGCGGCGGACGCCGCGGCCTCCACCCGCCGCGAGGTGGAGGAGGGGGTCGCGGTGGTGGTTCAGGCCCGCACGGCCATGGAAGCCATTCGCGCATCCTCGGAGAACGTCGCGGGCTTCGTCAGCCTGATCGACGAGATCGCCTTCCAGACCAACCTCCTGGCCCTGAACGCCAGGGTCGAGGCGGCGCGGGCGGGCGATGCGGGCCGTGGCTTCGCGGTGGTGGCCTCCGAAGTCCGGGCCCTGGCCCAGCGGTCCGCCGAGGCTTCCGGTGAAATCCGCGACCTGATCCGGCGCTCCGGCGAACAGGTGGTCGCGGGCGTGCAGCTTGTGGACCGCACAGGGCAGGCGCTGGAGCGCATCGACGCCCAGGTGGCCAGCGTGGACGGGCTGGCCGAGGCCATGGCGTCCTCGGCGCGCCGTCAGGCCGATGATCTGGGTGACGTGAAGGCCGCCTTCGCCCAGATGGACTCTATCACCCAGCAGAACGCCGCCATGACCGAGGAGGCGACGGCCGCCACCCGGCAGATGGCGGGCGAGGCCGACGGCCTGAACCGTCAGATGGGCCGTTTCCGCCTGGGCGGGGCGCGAGGCCCGATCGAAAGTCTGCGGCTGGCGGGCTGAAGATTGCGGGTTCATCCCCGGCGCGGGCGCTGCTAAGCCGCCTGTTCGAGGAGGCCCCCGCCATGAACGCACCCGTCCGCATCCAGGACCTGTCCATCCCGCGCCACGACTGGACGCTGGACGAGGTCGAGGCCCTGTTCGCCCGGCCGTTCATGGAGCTGGTGTTCGACGCCGCCGCCGTGCACCGACGCTGGTTCGACCCGTCCGCTGTTCAGCGATCCCAGCTGCTCTCGGTCAAGACCGGCGGCTGCGCCGAGAACTGCGGCTACTGCAGCCAGTCGGCCCACTTCAGGACCGGCCTCAAGGCCGAAAAGCTGATGGATCCGCAGGTGGTGATCGCCGAGGCCATGGCGGCGAAGGCCGGCGGCGCGGACCGCTTCTGCATGGGCGCGGCCTGGCGCGAGCTGAAGGACCGCGACCTGCCCAAGCTGGCGGCCATGATCGGCGGGGTGAAGGCCCTGGGTCTGGAGACCTGCGCCACCCTCGGCATGCTGACGGCGGATCAGGCCAGAGAGCTCAAGGACGCCGGGCTCGACTACTACAACCACAACCTGGACACCGGCCCCGAATATTACGCCGAGGTGGTCACCACGCGGACCTATCAGGAGCGCCTGGATACGCTGGAGCATGTGCGGAACGCCGGCATGGCCACCTGCTGCGGCGGCATCGTCGGCATGGGCGAAAGCCGCCGCGACCGGGCGAGCCTGCTGCACGCCCTGGCCACCCTGCCCGAACACCCCGACAGCCTG
>NZ_PNLV01000051.1 GCF_013823285.1 Brevundimonas sp.
CCCCGTGCTTGTTCATGCGCTTCCAGAAGATGCCCAGGAAGATGGCGGGGAAAAAGCTGGCTGCGGCCAGGCCGAAGGCGAAGGCCACCACCGCCGCCACGAAGCCGGGCGGATAGATGCCCGCCAGAATGGCGATCAGCACCGCGACCACCGCCGCCAGCCGCGCCACCAGCAGTTCCCGCGCATCGCTCATGCCCTTGAACAGCACCTTCTTGCACAGGTCATGGGACACCGCCGAGGAGATGACCATCAGCAGGCCTGCCGCCGTGGACAGGGCCGCCGCCAGACCGCCCGCCACCACCAGGCCGATGACCCAGGCCGGCAAGCCGCCAATCTCGGGATTGGCCAGGACGAAGATGTCCTGATCCAGGCGGGTCACCTCATTGACCGCCGGGTCGGCCGCGTAGCGGATGCGCCCGTCGCCATCCTTGTCGGTGAACTCCAGAAGGCCGGTACGCTCCCAGTTGTAGAACCACTGGGGCGTAGCGCCCTCGTCCTGCTCGGCCGCCGTGGCCTCGCCCCGCCGCACGTCCACCGAGTACTCTGACTGGTGCACCGTATCGATGAAGTTGGAGCGAGCGAATACGGCCACGGCCGGGGCTGTGGTGTAGAGAATGGCGATGAAGGCCAGGGCGTAGCCCGCCGACTTTCGCGCGTCCGAGGCCTTGGGAACGGTGAAGAAGCGGATGATCACATGGGGCAGGCCAGCCGTCCCCACCATCAGGGCCAGGGTGATGGCGAACACGTCGATGCGCGCCTTGGTCCCCTCGGTGTAGGCGGAAAATCCGAGGTCCGTCAGGGTCCGGTCCAGACTGAGCAGAAGCGGCGTGCCGTCCTGGGCGTTGCCCACGAAACCCAGCTGCGGAATGGGCGACCCGGTGATCTGCAGCGACAGGAAGATGGCCGGGACCATGAAGGCGAAGATCAGGACGCAGTACTGGGCCACCTGGGTGTAGGTGATGCCCTTCATGCCCCCCAGAACGGCATAGAACATGACCACGATCGCGCCCACGATCACGCCGATTTCGATGGGGACGTTCAGGAAGTTGGAGAAGGCGATGCCGACCCCGCGCATCTGGCCGGCGATATAGGTGAAGGAGATGAACAGGGCGCAGATGACCGCCACGATGCGGGCGGTCTGGGAATAGTACCGGTCGCCGATGAAGTCCGGCACCGTGAACTTGCCGAACTTCCTCAGATAGGGCGCCAGCAAAAGCGCCAGCAGCACATAGCCGCCGGTCCAGCCCATCAGATAGACCGAACCGTCGTAGCCGGAGAAGGCGATGATCCCGGCCATGGACAGGAAGCTGGCCGCGCTCATCCAGTCGGCGGCGGTGGCCATGCCGTTGAAGACGGGATGCACGTCGTGCCCCGCCACATAGAAGTCATTGGTGCTGGCGGCCCGGGCCCAGATGGCGATGCCGATGTAGAGCCCGAAGGTGGTGATCACGAACAGGCCGGTCCAGAACAGGGTCGGCGACAGGCCGAAGATGGTCTCCATGATCCCGCCCTCAGTCCTGGTCGTCAGCGGCATGGCGCCGCTCGATGCGGTCCATCACCGCCGCATAGACGAAGATCAGCGCCACGAAGACATAGATCGAGCCCTGCTGGGCGAACCAGAAGCCCAGAGGCGCCCCGCCAATGCTGAATTGGTCCAGCCAGTCCCGGAACAAAATCCCCGCCCCGAAGGACACCAGGAACCAGATCGCCAGCAGCCCTCCCATCAGGGTCAGATTCTTTCTCCAGTAGGCCTTGTCCTCGGCCCGGCGGATTTCGGCGCGGCTGGTGTCTGTCATGCATCGCCTCCCTGCGAACCGTCACAGTGAAACGATGCGGGCGCGGGGCGCAACCGCTTTTGTCGGACTTGAGTGGAGACGGTTCGCCGGCCTGTGGCGCCGGCGCCCATGATCCCGGAATTCCAGCGTCCCGGATCAACCGTCACCCTACCGTGGCCAAGCTGTCGCGCGTCCTACATGAACGGCGATTAGTGCGGGTCCATCCAAATCGGGGGACTTCACCATGGCTCGCATCACATCCTGTCGCATCGGTCTCATGAGCGCGGCGGCCGCCTGCGCCCTCGCGGCCGGAGCCGTCCAGGCCCAGGAGGCCACCGAGGTCGACGAAATCATCGTCACCGCCCAGCTCCGCGCCCAGAACCCCATCGAGGTCCCCTTCGCCCTCACCGCCTACGACGGCGAATTTCTGCGCGATCTGGGGGTGCAGGAGTTCGAGGAGCTCTCGGCTTTCGTGCCCGGCTTCCTGGTTCAGAACCAGTCGCCCAACAACCCCGGCTTCGTGATGCGCGGCATAACATCGGACTCCGGCGCCGCGACGGCCGAGCCGCGCGTGTCGGTCTATCAGGACGGTGTGTCCATCTCGAAGTCGCGCGGCTCCTACGTCGAGCTGTTCGACATCGAGCGCATGGAGATCGCCAAGGGACCGCAATCCACCCTTTACGGGCGCGGCGCTCTCATCGGCGCGGTGAACATCGTCCAGCGCCGGGCCGAACCGGGCATGTTCGACGCCGAGGCCCGCGTGGGCGCCGGCGACCTGGGCTATCGCCTGGCCGAAGGCATGATCAACATGCCGCTGGGCGAGACCGCAGCCATCCGTTTCGCCACCCGCCTCAAGAGTCGTGACGGCTATGTTGAGAACCTGCTGGGAGGCCAGGACTACAACAGCATCGACACCGAGGCCTTCCGCCTTTCCGGCGCGTTCGAACCGGCGCCCGGTTTCAGCATCGACGTCATCGCCAATTACCAGACCGACCGCGCCTCGGGCACGCCGTTCACCTCCATGGCCTACGCCCCCGCCGATCCCGTGACCGGCGCCCCACTGGGCCCGATCGATCCGTGGGCGGGCGCGGCCCTGACGCCGGGCGCGGACTTCGACGGTGGAAAGTCTCTCGGGCTGGACCGCGAGGTCTGGGGCGTGACGGGCCTGATGGCCTGGGAGTTCTCGCCCTCCCTGATCCTGAACAGCATCACGGCCTACCGCGAGTTCGACTCCTACGAGACCTTCGACGCCGACGGCGTCTCCCTGCCCATCCTGACGGCCGCCGAGGAAGCCTATGGCGAGCAGTTCAGCCAGGAGTTGCGCCTGAACTTCCAGGCCGGACCGCGTGTGACCGGCTTCGTCGGCGCCGGCTACTTCCATGAGGAAGGCTACCAGCGCACGCCCACCCAGTTCGACGAGCGCATGGCTCTGGCTCAGCTTTCGGGCTTCCTCGACGGCGGGCTGGGCGGCGGCACGCTGCCCGCCGCGGCCTACCCCGGTCTGTCCCAACTGATCCTTGGTCAGTTGCTGACCCCGCTGGGCGCCGGCCCGCTTGCTCCGGCCATCGCCGCCAACCTGAAGCCGGTCCATATCGAAACGCCCATCAATGCGTCGGAGCTGACCTCGTGGGACGTGTTCGGCGACGTGACCTTCCAGGTCACCGATCGCCTGGAGCTGTCGGGAGGCCTTCGCTACACCACCGACGAGAAGACCACCGGCTACGCCTCGCAGGTGGATAACGGCCGCTCGACCCTCGGCGGCATCCTCGGCGCCCAAGCGATCGCCGGGCAGATTCAGCAACTGATCGCCGTCGGCACGCCCGAGGCACTGACCCAGGCCGCCGCCCTGAACGCCCAGTTGAATGGCCTGATCGGGGCCCTGGCCACGCCGGGCTTCGCCACCCTGCCCGGCCTTCCCCTGTTCGCCCTCACCGCACAGCCGACCGCCAACAACGGCGACATGATCACCCAGGACCATGAGGACGAAGGCTTCACCTGGCGCCTGACCGCCCGCTATGCGGTGTCGGACAACGTCAACGTCTACGCCAACTACGCCCGGGGCCGTCGTCCCGAGGTGCTGTCGGTCAGCCCCCCGTCGGCGCCCCAGGGCGCACCCACCTTCAATGTGATCGAGGCGGAGACCGTCGACAGCTTCGAGATCGGCGCCAAGACGGCGCTGATGGATCGGCGCCTGCGGCTGGACGGGGCGGTCTATTTCTACACCTATGAAAACTTCCAGACCACGGTGCAGGAAGGGACCCGGTTCTTCGTCACTAACGCGGGCGAAGCGGAGTCCTACGGCTTCGAGGGCCAGATCTTCTACGCCGCCACGCCGGACCTGGACCTGTTCGCCACCTACGGCTTCAACCACTCCCGCTTCGGCAACGGCATCTATGAGGGCAACAGCTTCCGCCTGTCGCCGGACCACATGGCGTCGGTGGGCGCGGTGTGGCGGGTGCGCGCGGGCGCCGGCGCCTTCGAGATCCAGCCCACCTACACCTGGCAGTCCGAGGTCTTCTTCGACGACGACAACGACCTTCCGGCCCTGCAGGCCAACAACCTGGTCCCCGACCTGATCCAGGACGAGCTGCAGGACAGCTACGGTCTGCTCAGCCTGCGTCTGCGCTATGCGCCGGACAGCGCCAACTGGGGCGTCGAGGTGTTCGGCGACAACCTGCTGGACGAAGAGTTCATCAAGGACGCCGGCAACACCGGCGACGGCATCGGCATGCCGACCTTCATCCCCGGCCGTCCCCGCACCTGGGGCGTCAACCTGAGCCTGCGTTACTAGGGAGCCGCTGTCATGCGCATCGACCGTCGCCGCGTTCTGGGCCTGATCGGAGCGGGGGCCGCCGCCCCCGCGGCCTCCGCACAGGCCCGCCAGGCCGCTGCGGCGGTCGAATTCCGCCATGGCGTCGCCTCTGGCGATCCGCTCAATGACCGGGTCATCCTGTGGACCCGGGTCAGTCCGGACCGGGTCGATGCGATGGTCTCGGTGGAGTGGCGCATCCGGCCGCTGGACGCCGACACGGTCATCGCCTCGGGCACGGTCGAGACCGGGCCCGAGCGTGACCACACGGTCAAGGTGGACGTGGGCGGTCTGCAGCCCGGCGTCGGCTATCGCTTCGACTTCGCCGTGGGCGACGTGCGCTCGCCGGAGGGCCGCACCCGCACCCTGCCCGCGGGCGGGACCGAGGACGTGGTGCTGGCGGTGGCCTCGTGCCAGCTGCACCCCGGCGGCCTGTTCAACGCCTATGAGGCCATTGCCGGGCTGGAGCGCCTGGATGCGGTCGTGCACCTGGGCGACTACATCTATGAGTACGGCGCCGAGGCCGACGACTACGGCATGGCCACCGGGGCGGCGCTGAACCGCGTCCCCGACCCCGCCCACGAGATCGTCAGCCTTGACGACTACCGCCGCCGTCATGCCCAGTACAAGACCGACCCTGACCTGCAGGCCGCCCACGCGCGCGCACCGTTCATCTGCGTGTGGGACGACCACGAGGTCGCCAACGACAGCTGGACCGCCGGAGCCCAGAATCACCAGCCGCGCGATGAAGGCGACTACAGCGTGCGCAAGGCCGTCGCCCTGCGTGCCTATTACGAGTGGATGCCGATCCGCGAGCCGCGCGCCGGCCTGTCCATGGAGGCCGTCAACCGCACCTTCCACTTCGGGGATCTGGCCACCCTGGTGATGGTCGAGACGCGCCTGACCGCCCGGGACGAGCCCATCGGCTACGCTACCCACCTGCCCATGATCACGGACGCGGCGGGCAATCCGATCCCCGACGTGGCGGGGTTCGAGACCATCCGCCACGATCCGGCTCGGGAGCTGATGGGCGCAGATCAGATCGCCTGGCTGAAGGGCGAGCTGGAAGCGTCGCGTCTGGCGGGCCGTCCGTGGCAGATCATCGGCAATCAGGTGGTCATGGCCCGCGTGGCCGGCCCCAATATCGCCGACACCGTGCCGGCGCCCATGATCGAGGGCCTGTTGGCCAGCCTGCCCGACGCTATCCGGGCGCAGGTGCAGCAGTCGATCCAGCTGTTCCGCTTCGGCCTGCCGTTCAATCTGGACAGCTGGGACGGCTATCCCGCCGAGCGCGAGCGCCTGTACGCCGCCTTCGCCGAGGCGGGCGTCGCGCCGATCGTTCTGGCCGGCGACAGCCACGCCTTCTGGGTCAACGACCTGAAGGACGCGACCGGCGAACGCCGCGGCGTGGAGTTCGGAACCAGTTCCATCTCAAGCCCGTCCGTGGGCGACGCGGTCCCCGGCCTGCCGCTGGGCCCGGCCCTGGCGCAGACCAATGAGGAGGTCGTGTTCTGCGACCAGTCCTCCAAGGGCTTCGTGCTGCTGACCCTGACGCGGGAGCAGGCCACGGCCGAGCTCAAGGCGGTGTCCACCATCCTGGCCAAGCCCTTCGAGGTGCGCGAGGCGGCGCGCTTCACCGTGACGCGGGGACCGGCCGGCGCGGGCGACCTGACCCAGGCCTAGAGCGTATCCAGCACCTTGCCGTTGGTCTGGATGACCTCAGCGTAGAGCAGGCCGGAGTCCTTTATGGTCCGCTCCTGGGTCTGGTAGTTCACGTGGGTGATGCCGAACCGCTTGGAGAAGCCGAGGGACCATTCCAGGTTGTCCAACAGGGACCAGGCCATGTAGCCGGTCAGGTTCACACCCTTGCCGATGGCGTCGTGGGCCGCCTTCAGGTGGTTCTTGAGGTACTCGACCCGCATGGGATCGTGGATGCGGCCGTCGATGGCGTGTGGCGGATCGTACCACGCCGAACCGTTTTCCGTGATCATCAGGGGCATGCCGTTCGTCTGCTCGTGCAGCCAGACCAGGGTGTCGGTCAGGGCGGGGGGATAGACCTCCCAGCCGGTCTCGGTGTGGGCGTGCTGGACCTGCTTCACCGGCCGGGCGCGCACGGGCCAGGCGGAGGGGTCGTTCTCGGGAACGGCGCGCGTGTACCAGTTCAGGCCCATCCAGTCGGTGGGTTCGGCGATGAGGTCGAAGTCCGCCTTCGGGAACTCGCGCCAGGCGCGGCCGTAAACGTCCTTCAACTCGTCGGGATAACCGCGCCCCATCAGGGGATCGAGGAACCAGCGGTTCATCTGGGCCTCGGCGCGGCGGCGAGCGGCCTCGTCTTCAGGCTTGTCCGAAGCGGGATACTTGGGCTCGATGTTCAGGACGATGCCGATCCGGCCCCCTCCGACTTCGCGGAAACGGCGCACGGCGGCGCCGTGGGCGCGCAGGACGTTGTGGCCCGCGATGACCGCCTCGAAGGCCGAGCGATGGCCCGGGGCCAGCGCCCCGTGCAGATAGCCCCCGTCCACGATCACCCAGGGCTCATTGATGGTGCCCCAGGTCTTGATGCGGCCCTTGAATTTTTCGAACAGCACCTGGCCGTAGTCGGCGAACCAGTCGGCGATGTCGGGGTTCAGCCAGCCGCCGCGATCATCCAGGGCTGCGGGCAGATCCCAGTGGTACAGGGTGCACAGCGGTTCGATGCCCGCCTCGAGCAGGCCGTCCACCAGGCGGTCGTAGAAGCCCAGGCCCGCTTCGTTGATGCGTCCGCGCCCCTCGGGCATCACCCGGCTCCACGACACGCTGAACCGGTAGGCCTGAAGGTTCAGGCGCGTCATCAGCCCGATGTCCTCGAGCCAGCGGTTATAGTGGTCGCAGGCCACCTCGCCGGTGTCACCGTCCTTCATCATCCCGGGCGTATGGACAAACCGGTCCCAGATGGAGGCCCCGGCCCCGTCGGCCATGGATGAGCCCTCGATCTGATAGGCGGCGGTGGCGGCGCCCCACAGAAATCCCTCGGGAAATTCGTAGCTTCGGTTCATGCGGGGTGTTCCTGCCCTGGAGTGGTCGCCGGTCCGTTCATGTTCGAGCGTTCGACAAACGCTTGCCTAAACGATTACCGCTGTGTCATGTAAACGATTACACGCTGAACGCCGGACCGCCGTCAAGGCTGCCGGGACAGTTCGAACGCGGTCAGGGAGACAGCGACAGGATGACGGCGAAAGCCCCCACATCAGCCCGTGAGGCGCGATCGTGAAGGCCGCGACCATCAAGGACGTGGCGGCGCGCGCGCGCGTGTCTGTAGCCTCGGTCTCCCGCGTCCTCAACGACCAGGGCGTCGTCGGCGAGGATACGCGCCGGCGCGTCATGGAGGCGGTCGACGCCCTGTCCTATGTCCCCCATTCCGGCGCACGCAGCCTGATCACTCGAAAAACCGACACGGTGGGCGTGATCCTGCCGGACCTGTTCGGCGAGTTCTTCTCGGAGCTGATCCGGGGCATGGATCTGGCGGCGCGCGAGAAGCGGCTGCATCTGATCGTGTCCAGCTCGCACGATGACGCCGAGGAGGCGTCTTTCGCCATCAAGTCCATGCGCGGGCGCGTGGACGGCCTGATCATCCTGTCGCCCCATCTCGACGCCGCAGCCCTGGCCGCCAGCATGCCGCGCTCCCTGCCCGTCCTGCTGATGAACGGCGGCGCCCGCGATGTGGAGCGGTCCTCCATCATCGTGGACAACCACGGCGGCGCGGAGGCCATGACCCGCCACCTGCTGGACCAGGGCCGCCGTCGCGTGGCCCACGTGGCGGGGCCCGGCGGCAACCTGGAAGCCGAGGCGCGGCGCGCCGGCTACCTGGCGGCCATGGCCGGGGCGGGGATTGAGCCGGTGGTTCTGGACGGCGACTTCGATCAGGCGTCCGGCTATCGCGCCGGCGCCGCCATCGCGGCCATGGACATCCGTCCCGACGCCGTGTTCGCGGGCAACGACATGATGGCGCTCGGCGTGCTGCTGGCCTTGCAGGAAGCCGGCCTGCGCTGTCCCGAGGACGTGGCCGTCGGCGGGTTCGACGACGTGCCGATTTCGTCGTTGGTGCGGCCCACCCTGACCACAATGAGAATTGACATCGCCGGGACCGGCCGCCGCGCCCTGGAGCGCCTGGTGAGCCTCATCGGCGACGCTGGAGAGTCCTCTCCGGCCCACGAAATCGTGCGACCGCAGCTGGTCGTACGCGAGTCCAGCAGCAGCAACAGCGGGAAAGGCGGCGCCAAGGCCGTGCTCGCTCAGGGAGGTTAAGACCATGATCCGGAACACCAAGCGTCACCGAGGCCTGATGGGCGCATCGGCGGCGGCCATCGCGACCTCGCTGCTCCTGGCGGGCGGCGCCATGGCGCAGACCGCCACCTCGACCATTCGCGGCAATGTCAGCGACCAGGGCCAGGCGGAGGCCGGCGCCCAGATCGTGGCGCGTGACAGCGCATCCGGCTATGTCTCGCGCGCCACGGCCAACGCCTCGGGCAACTATGTGCTGTCCGGCCTGCGCCCCGGTTCCTATGAGGTGACCGTCACCACCGCCGATGGACAGAGCACGACGGAGACGGTGAGCATCGGTGTCGGCCAGACCGGCACCCTGGACGTGGATGTGGCGAGCGTCGCCGCGGCTGACCCCGGCGCGACTGAAGTGGCGGAAGTCATCATCGTGGCCCGCCAGCTGGCCGACACCCGGACCTCCGAGGTGGCGACCAACGTCAGCCGCACCCAGATCGACACCCTGCCGCAGATCAGCCGCAACTTCCTCAACTTCGCCGCCCTGGCGCCGGGCGTGCGCGTGACTGAGGGCGAGACCGAGCGCACCATCACCGCCGGGGGGCAGCCCGCCACCGCCATCAACGTCTTCATCGACGGCCAGAACCAGAAATCCACCATCATTGACGGCGGCGTGGCCGGTCAGGACGACAGCCGCGGCAACCCCTTCCCGCAAGGTGCCGTGCAGGAGTTCCGGGTCGTCTCCCAGAACTTCAAGGCCGAGTACGAGCAAGCCGGGTCGGCGATCATCACGGCCGTGACCCGCTCGGGCTCAAATGAGTTTGAGGGCGAGGTCTTCGCCACCTATCAGAACGAGGAGTGGATCCAGCAGGACTACTTCTCGGAACTGCGTGGCGCGGAACAGCCCGAGCTGACCCGCGAGCAGTACGGCTTCGTGCTGTCCGGCCCGATCATCCGGGATCGCCTGCACTTCCTCGCGTCCTACGAGCGCAAGGACGAGACTCGTTCGGCGCAGACGTTCTTGAACCGGCCCGAGTACGCGTCACTGTTCGCCGACCAGATCGGCAACTTCGCCACACCGTTCGAACAAGACCTGTTCTTCGGCAAACTGAGCTGGCAGGTCAACGATCGCAACCGCATCGAGCTCACCGGCACCTGGCGCGAAGAGTCCGACATCCGTGATGTGGGCGGCCAGAATGGCCCGGACCGCGCCACGCAGATCAACGGTGAGACACGCTCCATTGTTCTGCGCCATCAGTATCAGGGAGACAATTTCCTGAACGAGATGTCGCTCGACTATTTCAACTACACCTACAATCCGACGGCCCTGAACTTCGACACCTACGGGGCTGAATACGCCGTCTTCCGGGACAACGACCCGGACACGCCGGGCTTCCAGTTCAACGTGTTCAACCGGGAAGCGACCGTCTTCACCCTCGGGGGACGCAGCGACAATCAGAACATCGAGCAGGAAAGCATCACGTTCCGCAACGACCTGACCTTCACCAATATCGAGTGGAACGGCGAGCATACGATCAAGCTGGGATTCAAGTACTCTGATCAGAGCTACTTCGTGAACAAGGAGTTCGGACGCAATCCGCAGTTCTGGTTCGATGTCGACGGCCGGCCTGAAATCAACGGATCAACCGAAATCCCGGTTCGCGTCTCGCTAGGCACCGCGGTGGCACCGGCGGACATCTCGAATGCGGTCATCGGTCTTTACATCCAGGACGACTGGCGCATCACCGACCGGCTGGAGCTGAACCTGGGTCTGCGCTGGGACTACGAGGACAACGCCGTCAACAACGACTATTCCACGCCGCAGAACATCCGCGACATGCTGGCGGCCATGGAGGCCCTGCCGGGCTACAGCTTCCCGGAGTACTTCAACCCCGACGACTACATCGCCGATGGCGACCGCGACGCCTTCACGGAGGCCTTCCAGCCGCGCATCGGCTTCTCATACGACGTGTTCGGCGACCAGAGCACGGTGATCTTCGGCGGAGCGGGCCGCTACTACGACCGCATCGGCTTCAACTTCCCCTTTGACGAGCGGTTCAAGCCGACCCAGTTCATTCGCGAGGTATTCTTCTCGGTAGATGGTTCGCGGCCCGGCACAGTCGCCTGGGATCCGGCCTATCTGACGCCAGAGGGTCTTGACCCGCTGCTGGCGGCCACCCCCGGCGCCGGCGAGGTGTTCCTGATCCGCAACGACGCCCCGCCGCCGCGCACCGACCAGTTCAATCTGGGTGTGCGCCAGCAGTGGAATAACTGGCAGCTGTCGGCCACCCTGGCCTATGCTTTCACCGACAACGAATTCAGCTGGTACATCGGCAACCCGGCCACGGACGGCAACCGCTTCGGCGGACCGACGCCCACCTCGGTCGGCTTCAGCGAGTTCCGCAATCTGGTCTTCATCTCCAACCACGACCGCGAACGGGAATATGCGGCCCTGCATCTGCAGGCTGACAAGCCCTACACCCGCGCCGACGGCTGGGGTTTCCAGATCAACTACACCCTGTCCGAGGCCACCCAGAACGGCAGCCGTGATCAGGGCCTGGGGAATTTCGATTTCGACTACAACTGGATCGATACGACCCCGACCTTCTACTCACCCACGGACGAACGGCACCGCATAACGGCAAGCGGCCTGGTGGACCTGCCTCTCGACTTCCAGCTGTCAGGCTTCCTGACTCTGGGGTCGGGCCGGCCCTACACCATCTTCAACTGCCCCGACGCGCCGGCCGGCGGGCCCAACATCTGCTGGAACGAGGGCCGTCCGGAGAAGTTCAGCTTCATCATTCCGGACGCCTGGGCCTATCGCCAGCTGGACCTGCGCCTGACCAAGAACTTCGACCTGTTCGAGGGCCATCAGGCACAGATCTATGTGGACGCCATCAACGTTTTCGGTTTCCGCAACTACTCGAGCTTCAATCAGGACTTCAACTCTCCGCAGTACGGAAGCCCGAACAGCGTCTCTCTGCCCACGCGCAGCTTCCAGGTGGGCATGCGCTACCGCTGGTAACGGTTTTCTCCTGAGCCTTGGCCGCCCCCAACTCTCCCCGGGGGCGGCCAATTTTTTGATACAGTAACGCGTAGGGAGGTTCCGCCTTGGACCGCCGTCGTTTTCTTCTGACCTCATGCGCCGCCGCCGGCGGGCTTTCCCTGGCGTCCCTGGGCGCTTGCGCCACAGGCGCCGCGCCGGGCAGGCTCGATCCCGAGATCGCCGAACTCCAGGAGCGCACCTTCCGCTGGTTCTGGGACGTGACGCCCCATGAGACCGGCCTGACGCCGGACCGGGCGCCCAGCTTCAGCTTCTGTTCGGTGGCCGCCGTGGGCGACGCCCTCACGTGCTGGCCCATCGGGATCGAGAACGGCTGGATCACCCGCGAGCAGGGCCGCCAGCGGACCCTGAACACCATGCGGTTCTTCTACAACGCGCCGCAGGGGCCCGAGGCGCGCGGCGTGACGGGCTACAAGGGCTTCTTCTACCACTTCCTGGAGATGGACACCGGCCACCGCTTCGGGACCACCGAACTGTCCACCGTGGACACGGCCCTGCTGGTGGCGGGCATGCTGTTCGCCGCCCGGTATTTCGATCAGGACCATCCTGACGAGGCCGAGATCCGGCAACTGGCCGAGGCGGTCTATGCACGGGTGGAATGGCCCTGGGCCCAGCCCTACGGGGACGCCTACATCACCATGGGCTGGCACCCCGAGACCGGCTTCATCGAACACCGCTGGGAAGGCTACAACGAGGCCATGCTGGTGGTCCTGATGGCCCTGGGCAGCCCGACCCACCCGGTTGGGCCCGAAGCCTGGACCACCTGGTGCTCCACCTATGACACCCTCAGCTGGACCGAACACCGGGGCCAGCCCCACCTGCATTTCGCGCCCATGTTCGGCCATCAGTACAGCCACAAGTGGGTGGACTTCCGGGGCATCCTGGACCCCTACATGCGCGACAAGGGCTTCGACTATTTCGAGAACAGCCGCCGCGCGACCTACGCCCAACAGGCCTATGCCCTGGAAAACCCCGGCGGCTGGACCGGCTATTCGGACGAGGTCTGGGGCCTGACCGCCTGCGACGGTCCGGGCGATTTCGTCCTGGACATCGGCGGGCGCGAACGGGAGTTCTTCAGCTACTCCGCGCGCGGGCCCGGCGAGCGTGACGACGGCACCATCGCCCCGACGGCGGCGGCGGCCTCCATCGCCTTCGCGCCGGAGATCGTCATCCCCTGCGTCAAGGCCATCAAGGCCCGCCATCCCGAGACCTATACCGACTACGGGTTCCTGGACGCCTTCAACCCGACCCTGACCGACACGGGCGGGAACGCCCTGCTGCACGGCTCGGTCGACCCCGAGCGGGGATGGGTGGCGGACGAGTATCTGGGCATCGATCAGGGGCCCATCGTCATCATGATCGAGAACCACAAGTCCGATCTGGTCTGGCGGCTGATGCGCACCGACCCGCACCTGCGCCGGGGCCTCGAGCGCGCCGGCTTCACCGGAGGATGGCTGACCGCATGAGCGGATCCGGCCTTCATCGACGCGCGGCGCTCGGCCTGATGGCCGGGGGCCTGGCCGCGTCGGCGGGGGCCTGCGCAAGACCGGACGGCGGGGTCACACGCCTGAGCCTGTGGGCCATGGGCAATGAGGGGGCCGCGACCCCCGCCCTGCTGGAAGAGTTCCATCGCCTGAACCCGGACGTGCGCGTCTCGGTTCAGGCCCTGCCCTGGACCGCCGCCCACGAGAAGCTGCTGACGGCCTATGCCGGCGACTCGCTGCCGGACGTCAGCCAGGTGGGCAACACCTGGATCGCCGAGATGACGGCCATCGGCGCGGCCACGCCGGTGCCCGCTGACGCCGACGACATCGTGGCCGGCGGCTTCGACAGCGTCATGGAGACCAACCGGATCGGCGGCCGGATCATGGGCACGCCCTGGTACGTGGACACCCGGCTGGTGTTCTATCGCACCGACCTTCTGGCGCGCGCGGGCTATGGCGCCGTGCCCCAGGACTGGGCGGGCTGGAAGCGCGCCATGCACGCGGTCAAGCGCACGGCCGGGGACGGGAACTACGCCATCCTGATGCCGGTGAACGAGTTCGAGCAACTTCTGACGTTCGGCCTTCAGACCGGCGAACCGTTGCTGCGCGACAACGACAGCCGCGGCAATTTCTCGAGCCCGGCGTTCGTCTCGGCCCTGGCCTTCTACAAGAGCCTGTTCGACGAGGGTCTGGCGCCCACCATGTCGGCGACGCAGATATCCAACGTCTGGGACGAGTTCAGCCGGGGCTTCTTCAGCTTCTATTTCTCCGGTCCCTGGAGCGTCGGCGACTTCCGCAGGCGCCTGTCCGACGCCATGCAGGCGAACTGGGCCACCGTCGGCGTGCCGGGCCCGGACGGGCCGGGCGCCTCGGCGCCGGGGGGCTCCAGCCTGATCGTGTTCGACAGCTCGCCCCGCAAGGAGGCCGCCTGGCGACTGGTGCGGTACCTGTCGCAGGTGGACACCCAGGCGCGCTTCAACGCCCTGACCGGCAACCTGCCGGCCAAGGTGGAGGCCTGGGACGTTGCGGGCATTCGCGGCGACGACAAGCTGGCGCCGTTCGAGGGGCAACTGGAGCGCGCGGTGCCGGTGCCCAAGGCCCCGGAATGGGAGCGGGTGGTCACCGAGATGCAGGTGGTGGCCGAGCGCATGGTGCGCGGCGAATACACGCCTGAAACCGCCGGCGCCGAAATCGACCGGCGCGCCGACCGGCTGCTGGAGAAGCGGCGCTGGATGCTGGATCAGGGGCGGGCGGTATGAGCGCGGCGCGGACTGAACGGGCGGCCTGGGGCTTCGTCTCGCCCGCGCTGGCGGCCGTGGCCCTGTTTCTGGTCATTCCGGTGTTCGGCGCCCTGCTGCTGAGCCTGACCGATTTCGACATCTACGCCTTGGCCGACATCCGCAACATGCGCTTCGTGGGGCTGGACAACTACGTGGGCCTGCTGGGCAATCCGCTGTTCTGGACAGCCATGCGCAACACCGCCTGGTTCGCCGTTCTGGGCGTGCCGGCCACCATCGTCGCCTCGCTGCTGGCGGCGGTGCTGCTGAACTCGAAGATGGTGAAGTGGCGGCCCATCTGGCGGGTGGCGTTCTTCGCCCCCTATGTGACGACCCTCGTGGCCACGGCGGTGGTGTGGCGCTACCTGCTGCACACCCGCTACGGCGTCATCAACTGGGTGCTGGACGGGTTCGGCATCCCGCCGGTGGACTGGCTGGGCCAGCCCGAAACGGCCATTCCCGCCATCCTGATCTTCGCGGTGTGGAAGCTGTTCGGCTATTCCATGCTGATCTTCCTGGCCGTGCTGCAGACCGTGCCGGAGGATCTGTACGAGGCCGCCCGCATCGACGGCGCCGGGCCGGTCAAGCAGTTTCGCCATGTGACCCTGCCGGCCATCGCGCCGACCGTCCTGCTGGTCAGCATCATCTCGGTGGCCACCTTCTTCCAGCTGTTCGCCGAGCCTTATGTGATGACCCAGGGCGGCCCGGCCCAGAGCACGGTGACGGTGCTCTACTTCATGTACGAAGAAGGCTTCAAATGGTGGAACCTGGGCTCCGCCAGCGCCGTGGCGTTCATCCTTTTCCTGTGCATCTTCGCCATCACCCTGGTGCAGCTGTGGGTCTCGCGCCGTCTGGGGGGCGAGACATGAAGCACGCCCTGCCCAAGGTTCTGCTCAACATCGCCGTGGCCCTGATCGGCCTGGTCGTGCTGTTCCCGCTGGCGTGGATGGTGTCGGTGTCGTTCATGAGCGCAGGCGAGGCGGCGACCTTCCCGCCGCCGCTGCTGCCGTCCCGGCCCACCTTTGAGCATTACCGCGACCTGTTCGCCAACGAGGGCATGGGGCGCTACCTGTGGAACAGCGTCGCCCTGGCCGGACTGGCGACGGGGCTGTGCCTGCTGTTCACGGTCCCGGCGGGGTACGCCTTCGCCAAGCTGAGCTTCACCGGTCGCGACCGGCTGTTCCAGATGCTGGTGGGCGCGCTGGTGATTCCGGCCCAGATCGGCACGCTGCCCCTGTTCCTGATGCTCAAGCAGGTGGGACTGGTGAACACCTACGCCGGGGCGCTGGTGCCGTGGCTGACCTCCATCTTCGGCCTGTTTCTGGTGCGCCAGTACGCCCTGTCGATCCCCGACGAGATGCTGGAGGCGGCGCGGGTGGACGGCGCCTCGGAGCGTCAGATCTTCACCCGCGTGGTGCTGCCGACCCTGCAGCCGATTCTGGTGACCCTGGCCCTGTTCGTGTTCGTGGGCTCGTGGAACGACTTCCTGTGGCCCCTGATCATCCTGACCGACCAGTCGAACTACACCCTGCCCGTGGCCCTCGCGACCCTGTCGCGGGAGCACGTGCAGGACATCGAGATGATGATGGCCGGATCGGTCATCACCGTCCTGCCGGTGCTGATCCTCTTCCTCGCCCTGCAACGCTACTACATCCGCGGCATGCTCGCGGGGAGCGTGAAGGGCTGATCCCTTGTGAGTGCGTAAGCCATGCTGACCCGTCTTCTGATCGCCCTGTTTGTCCTGATCCTGCCCGGCGCCGCCCTGGCGCAGGCGACCGTGCTGGACGATTTCGAGGACATCTCGGCCTGGAGCGCCGACGCCTCCACCGACATCAGCGCCCGGGTCAGTCAGGTGGACGGCCGCGAGGGGCGGGCCCTGCGTCTGGACTATGACTTCAACGGCGTGTCGGGCTACGCCTTCGCGGCGCGGCCCCTGACCATCGACCCGCCCGCCAACTACGAGATCAGCTTTTGGGTGCGCGGCGCGGGGCCGGCCAACACCTTCGAGGTCAAGTTCACCGACGCCTCGGTGGACAATGTGCACTGGCGCCAGGTCACGCGCTGGGAGGCGCCCGACGACTGGACCCTGATCACCATCCGCCGCCGCCACATCGTCAAGGCCTGGGGGCCGAACCCGGACCCGGTCTATCGCGGATCCGAGCGCATCGAGTTCGTCATCGCCGCGGGCGAAGGCGGCGTGGGCTTCATCGAGGTGGACCAGCTGACCCTGCGCGAGCTGCCGCCCGAACCGTCGTCCCCGCCCCGCCCCATCGCCGCCGCCACCTCCGAAGCCGGCGTGTTCGCCGCCGCACAGGCGGTGGACGGCGACCCCGAAACCCCCTGGCGCAGCGCCGCGGGCGGCGCCCAGAGCCTGACGCTGGATCTGGGCTATGAGCGCGAGTTCGGCGGCGTGACCCTGCGCTGGGCCGAGGAGGAACACGCGGCCCGGTACACGCTTTCGACGTCGTCGGACGGGCAGGTCTGGACCCGCCTGCGTGAGGTGACCGGGGGCGATGGCGGCGCCGATCCGATCCTGCTGACCGAGACCGCCGCGCGCTGGCTGCGGCTGGACCTGATGGACGGGCCGGGCGAGGCCTACGCCCTCAACGAGATCGAGATCGAACCCCTGAGCTTCGGCGAGGACGCCACCAGCTTCGTCACAGCGGTGGCGGAGGAGGCGCGGCGGGGCCTGTATCCGCGCGGCTTTCACGGCGAGCAGCCCTACTGGACCCTGGTGGGCGTGGACGGCGGCGGCGACAGCGGCCTGATGGGCGAGGACGGCGCCATCGAACTGGGTCGTGGCGGGCCATCGGTGGAGCCCTTCGTGGTGGAGAACGGGCGGCTGGTGACATGGGCCGACGTGGGCGTGACCCAGAGCCTGCGGGACGACGACCTGCCCATTCCGTCCGTGCGCTGGGCGGCGGAGGACTGGACGCTGGACGTCACCGCCATGGCCGAGGGCGCGCCCGAGCAAGCCGCACTGTATGGCCGCTATGTGCTGACCAACACCTCGAACCGGACGCTGGACCTGACCCTGGCGCTGGCGGCGCGGCCGCTGCAGGTGAACGGCCCGGTGCAGTTCCTGTCGACGCCGGGCGGGGTCAGCCCCGTGACGCGCATCGACTGGGACGGGCGGCGCCTGGGGCTGGGCGATGCGTTCGCGGTGACGCCCCTGTCCGCGCCGGACGGGGTGACGGCCTCCACCTTCGACGCGGGATCGGACCCGCAGAGCCTGATCGCCTCGGGCCGCGCTGCCTCCCACTCGGTTCAGGATGATACCGGTCTGGCCGCCGCCGCCATGACCTGGCGCGTGACTCTGGCGCCCGGCGAACGCCGCGTGGTCGGCTGGGCCGCGCCGCTGGAAGGCGCCCTGCCCGCCCTCACAGGCGCGCCCGAGGCGGTGCTGGCCGGCGTCGAGCAGCGCACCGCCGCCGTCTGGCGCGAAAAGCTGGACCGGTTCCACATCACCGTGCCCGACGAGGGACAGCGCATCGTCGACGTCATGCGGTCGTCGCTGGCCCACATCCTGATATCGCGCGACGGGCCGAACCTGAAACCGGGCACCCGGTCCTACAATCGCTCATGGATCCGGGACGGGGCCATGATCGCCGAGGGGCTGAACCGGCTGGGCTGGGTCGATGTGTCGGCGGACTATCTGCGCTGGTTCACGCCCTACATCTTCAGCGACGGCAAGGTGCCGTGCTGCGTGGATGCGCGCGGCGCCGACCCGGTGCCCGAGAACGACAGCCACGGGGAGTACATCTTCCTGGCCGCCGAGACGTATCGCTACAACGGCGACCTGGGTCTGCTGCGTTCGGTGTGGCCGCAGGTGCAGGGCGCCATCACCTACATGGATCAGCTGCGCGCCTCGGAGCGGACAGCGGAGAACCGGACGCCGGAGCGGCGGCATCTGTACGGCCTGCTGCCGCCGACCATCAGCCACGAGGGCTATTCGGACCAGCCGGCCTATTCCTACTGGGACGATTTCTGGGGCCTGCTGGGCTACAAGGACGCGGTGTTCATCGCC
>NZ_PNLV01000052.1 GCF_013823285.1 Brevundimonas sp.
CCGAGATCATCACCACCGTCAGGTCCAGGCTTGGCACGATGAACAGCATCTGCCCGCCATAGCCCCAGGCGAAATGGACGTTGTGGCCGCCCGACCGCCGCACGAACCAGCCATAGCCGTAGCCGTTGCCGCTCCACGGCGACACGCCCCGGCTGCGCCAGCTCTCCTCAACCCAGCCTTGGGGCAGGATGCGGCGCCCGTCGATCTCCCCGTCCAGCCGGTACAGCTCCCCGAACCGCAACAGATCGCGTGGCGACATCAGCATGTCGTTGCCGCCGAAATAGACGCCTTGCGGATCCTGCGGCCACGGTGGGATGCGGATGCCCAGCGGCTCGCCCAGCCAGTCCACCGCCAGGGCGTGGGTGTTGCGCCCCGACGCCCGGGTCAGTACCGCCGACATCAGGTGCGAGGTACCGGTGGAATAGATCATGCGCCCGCCCGGCTCATCCTCGAACGGCCGCGCCAGCGCATGCCGCACCCAGTTGGGGCTGGTCACCCAGCGCCCGTACTGGTCGCCAGAGGTGCGGCCCAGCCCCGCCCGCATGGACAGCAGGTGCCCTACGGTCAGGTCCGACAGGCGCGGGTCCGGGGCGGCCGGCAGGTCCGCCGCCAGCACCGGCGCCACCGGCTGGTCCACGCCCTCCAGCACGCCCTGGCCGATGGCGATCCCGGTCAGGGCCGACAGCACGCTCTTGGATGCGGACTTGATATTCACCGGCGTGTCCAGCCCCGGCCCGCGCAGCCGCTCCTCCACCAGCACCTCGCCGTGGCGGGCGATGATCACGGCGTGCAGCCGGTCCAGCCCCCGCGCCTCGACCAGCGCCCGCTCCACCATGGCAGCGTCCAGCCCGCGCGTCGCGACAGTGGTGCTGGCGTCTTGCTGCCCCTCGGCAGGAGCGGGCGAGCAGGCCAGCAGTGCGCCCGCGACGACCACGGCCACGCAGCGCCTCAGGGCGCCTGGCGCGGGTGATGGGGTCGGGGTTGTGCTGGTCGCCATCGGGTCATCCTGACAAGGGCGCGCCTGCGCCCCCGTGGACAACACCTTAGGGATGCAGGCGTTCACAGACAGGCGACGATGTGACGCTCAGGCCGTCACCGCCATGTTGTCGATCAGCCGGGTCTTGCCCAGCCACGCCGCCGCCAGAATGCGGGCGGAGGCGTCCACGGCGCCGCTGAACGGCGCCAAGGTCTCCGAATAGCGGATGGCCACATAGTCCACCTTTGCGAAGCCGGACTCGATCAGCGCGCCGGCCGCCGCCATCTCCACCGTCTCCACCGGTTCACCCGCCGCCGCCCGGTCCGCCGCCTCACGCAGGATCACGTTCAGCCGCCGCGCCACCGTCAGCTCCTCGGCCGACAGGTACGCATTGCGCGAGGACAGGGCCAGGCCGTGCGTGTCCCGCACCGTGGGTGCGCCGACGATCTCGGTGGGGATGTCCAGATCGCGCGCCATGCGCCGGACCACCATCAGCTGCTGATAATCCTTCTCCCCGAACACGGCCACGTCCGCCTGAACCTGGTTCAGCAACTTGGCCACCACCACGGCGACGCCGCTAAAGAAGTGGGGGCGGAAGTCGGTCTCAAGGCCTTCACTGGGCCCGCCCACCTGCACCGAGGTGGCGAAGCCGTTCGGGTACATTTCCGCCGCGTCCGGAGCGAACAGGATCGAACAGCCGGCGCCCGCCAGCAGTTCGGCGTCGCGCGCCTCCTGCCGGGGATAGGTCCCCAGATCCTCGTGGGCGGCGAACTGGGTGGGATTGACGAACACGCTACCCACCACCGCGTCGCTGCGCCGCCGTGCCTCCGCCGCCAGCGCCAGGTGTCCCTCGTGCAGGGCGCCCATGGTGGGAACGAACCCGATGCGCTTTCCCGCGTTACGCAAGGCGGCGACCTGTTCGCGCAGGTCGGCCACGGTGCGTGTCAGTATGAGTTCGGGGACGGCAGTCATGGTTTACGCGTTAACCTCTCCGATTAAGCGTGTCTTTCAACGGCGTCTTGATGGCCGTCCGCTAGGGTCGCGCTTATGACGCCGACCGACCTGTTCCGTAAAGGGCTGATCAGCGCAGCGATGCTCTCGCTGAGCGCCTGCGGCGTGGTCGAAAGCGATCCCAACCGCTTCGAGAATCTGGCCGGGCGCGTGGCCGACATCCGTCTGTCCACGAACGCGTCCCATGACGCGCCGGTCGCCGCCCCCAAGGGGCAGGACGCCGGCCTGCGTCAGGCCCTGCGGGTGGAGGTTCTGGACCCCCACGCCCTGTGGGACGCCCGTGACGGCGGCCTGCGCGGCGTCATCGAGGCTGCCGCCCCCGCCGTGGCCGAAGCCGCTGCGCCCGCCATCGTCCAGGCGGCCAGCGATCAGGTCAGCCGCTCTGTCTCCGAACACCTGCGCCCCGCCGTTTCCACTCCGGTTCGTCCGGCTGCGGTGATCCAGCTGGGCGCTTTCTCCAGCGAAGCCTCGGCTCGCGAGGCGTGGACGCGGTTCAGCACCGGCGCCGCCCGCGCCGCCCTCGACGGCCTGTCGCCCCGCTTCGAACCGGTGACGGTGGACGGCCGCCGGCTTGTGCGTCTCAAGGTCGGGGCGCCCGCCGCTACCGCCGCCGAAATCTGCCGCGCGGCCCAGGTCAACGATCCCTGGTGCGCCGCCGCCGGCCGCGCCTGAGCGCTCCACAGGCGCGACGCCGGGTTTCGTTGACCTTCGGCGTTCGAGCCCTGACTCTCCACTTATTCCGCCGCGCATGGATTCGCGGCTCATGGGGCTGTGAGCGAACATGTCTGAGGCGAAGGTCATCGTCGTCGGCAACGAAAAGGGCGGGGCGGGCAAGTCCACCCTGGCCATCCATATCGTCGCCGCCCTGCTGGAGGGCGGGCGCCGCGTTGCGGTCATTGATCTGGACCTGAGGCAGAAGTCGCTGGCCCGGTTCTTCGCCAGCCGTCGTGCCTGGCTGGCCGCCAACAACCAGACGCTGCCCGAGCCCCTCATGGCCGATATGGGCGACGGGGCCGCCCTGGCCCGCGCGGGTCAGGACGAACAGATGGCCCGCTTCGACGAGGCCTTCCAGGCGGCGCAGTCGGCCGAGTACATCGTCATGGACACCCCGGGCGGCGACACTGTGCTGTCCCGCGCCGCCCATGGCCGGGCCGACCTGATCGTCACCCCCATGAACGACAGCTTCGTGGACTTCGACCTGCTGGGTCATGTGGACCCGGTGACCCTCGATCTGCTGAAGCCCTCCATCTATTCCGAGACCGTGTGGGAGGCGCGCAAGCAGCGCGCCATCGCCAATGCGGCAAGGGGCCAGACCGGAACCATCGATTGGGTGGTGGTGACCAACCGCCTGGCCGTGTTCGAGGCGCGCAACCGCCGACGGCTCGAGGAACGTATGGCCAAGCTGGCCAAGCGGGTCGGCTTCCGCATCGGACCGGGCCTGCGCGACCGGGTCATCTACCGCGAGCTGTTTCCCTTCGGCCTCACCGTCGCCGACCTGTCCGAACAGATTCAGCCGGTGGAGATGGCCCTGGCCCACGTCTCGGCCCGTCAGGAACTGCGCAGCCTGATGCTGGCGCTGGGTCTGGCCGAGGGCGCCCGCCTCGATGACGCGGCCTGATCCGATGACCTCATGGGCCTGATCTGGCTGATCGTCGGCGGCGTCGCCCTGTGGGCCCTGGTCCGTCTGGGCCGCCAGACCGAGCGGCCGGGCAGGGGACAGTGGCGCGTCTCCGCCACCCTCGTCGCGGCGGCGTTTCTCGGCGGCGGAGCTCTGGCTCTGGCCCGGGGCGCGTGGCTGATCGGCGGGGCCCTGATCGCGGCGGGCCTCTATCTGGCCTTCGCCTCGCGCATCCGCGCCGCGGTCCGATCGGTCGAGTCCGGCATGAGCGTCCGGGAGGCCCGCGACACCCTGGGCGTCGGGGCGGACGCCACCGTTGAACAGATCAACGCCGCCTGGAAGCGCCTGATGGCCCGGGCCCACCCCGATCAGGGGGGCACCCAGGGCTTGGCCTCACGCCTGAACGCGGCCCGGGATCGGCTGTTGAAAGGCTGATCAGTCCGGGCGGACCACCATGCAGGTGACGCGGCGCTCGGCCAGGGCGGCGCACGCGGCGCGGGCGCTGTCCTCGGTCAGGCCGGTGAAGCGGCTGCGGTACCATTCGCCGGCGGTCTGCACCGCGCGTTCGGCCCCGGTGAACTGGGTCCGGAAGCGGCGATTGACCTCGGTCAGCCAGTTGTCGGCCACGGTGCGGTCGCGGAAGGCGCCCACCTGCACGGCCCAGGTCCCGGACTGGCGCGCGGGCTCGGCCTCCCGCGCGGGGCGCAGGGCGGCCTGTTGCGAGGGCGCGCCGTTCAGGGCTGCGGTGAAACTGGGGCTGGCCGTCACCCCGGCGGTGTTCGCCGGAGCCGAGGTGAAGGCGACCGCCGTGGTCGATTCCGGCTGGCTGTCGCTGCCGAAGGTCTCGACCGAGGCGTACTGGACCGGTCCGGACGCCGCACTCCCGACGCCGTAGCCCCGGGATTCAAAGAAGGCCTGGGCCACCTGGATGGATTCGCCCGCCGCGCGGCGGCGCTCCACCTCGAAGCCGGTGTTCATCAGCTCGGCCACATGGTCGTTACGGGAGCGGCTGGAGCGTCCGCCCAGCACCACGGTGATGATGCGCCGCCCATCCCGCACCGCCGACGCCGCCAGATTGTAGCCCGAGGCGTTGGTGAAGCCCGTCTTGATGCCGTCGTACCCGTTCCCCGAGTGCAGCAACCCGTTGGTGTTCCCGTACTGCCGCCCGTTGTAGACCCAGTGGTGCTGCCCGAAATAGTGGTAGTACTGCGGATAGTCGCGCATCACCGCGCGGCTGAGGATGGCCAGGTCGCGGGCGGACGAGATCTGACGGCTGTCGGGAAGGCCGTGAGGGTTCACGAAACGGGTTTGCGTCATGCCCAGTTCCTGGGCGCGCAGAGTCGACATGGCGGCGAAGCGGGCTTCGGACCCGCCCACATGCTCGGCGATCGCTACAGCGATGTCATTGGCCGAACGCACCGCCAGAGAGCGGATGGCGTCGTCCACGGAAATGCGCTGACCCGCCGCCAGGCCCAGCTTTGAGGGCGGCTGCGAGGCGGCGCGGGGCGACACGGTGATCATGTCATCCGGCTTGATCCGGCCATCGGCCAGGGCCTCGAACGTCATGTACAGGGTCATGACCTTGGTGATGGAGGCGGGATAGCGCGGATTGTCGGCGCGCCGCGCGAACAGCACTTCGCCGGATTCCGCGTCCACCACGATCGCGGCGTAGCGGGTGTTTTCACCTGACTGGGCCACCAGGGGCTCTGCGCCGGGCGTAGGCGTCAAGCCAGCCGCGACCAGAACGAACGCGAACAGAAACGCCTGTACAAGGCCGACATGGCGTCGGCCGGCTTGTCGTGTGAATGCCGTCATTGACCCGATAGCCTCTTTACTCACGCGCGACCCGCCGCCCCCGATATCGCCACGCACCAAACCGCTATCATGCTTCATCGGGGTTTCGGCGTGGTAAACAACCGACAAACGCAATTTTGAACGCCGCTGGGGAAAACCGTCAAGAAAGTTTCATTGTGCGCTGCACAAAACACCCTTGACCTCTTCTCGCACGTGCGTCATAAGCCGCTCGTCGCCTGGGACTCTCCCCACGCGAGAAAAATCATGGCGCGGGATTTACCGCGCAGACCGTTCAGGAGCACGACCATGGCTGACACCGCCGAGACCGTGAAGAAGACCATCGATCAGGCCAGCGCCAAGGCCGAGAAGACCCAGGCCGCCGGCGCCAAGGTTTTCCGTGACAGCGTCGAAAAGAGCGTCGCGGGCATGAGCGAACTCAACGCCCAAGGCAAGAAGAACCTCGAAGCCATGGTCGAAAGCGCCACCGCCGCCCAGAAGGGCGCCGAAGCCATCAGTCAGCAGACCCTGGCCTATTCGAAGAAGTCCTGGGAAGACGGCGTCGCCGCCGCCCAATCCCTGGCCCAGGCCCGTTCGGTTCAGGAACTGGTTGAACTGCAGACCGCCTTCGCCAAGACCTCGGTCGAAGCTTGGCTGGGCGCTTTCAACAAGACCACCGAGCTGTACACCGCTTCGGTCAAGGACGCCTTCAAGCCCATCAACGAGCGCGTCACCGCGACCGTCGAGACCTTCCAGGCCGCGCGCTAAACCGCACGCCTGCTGAAATCGGAAGGGGTCCGGAGTGCTGCTTCGGGCCCTTTTTCGTGCGTGGAGGCCGCTCAAGTCCGGGGATCGCGCGCAAGCGTGATCAAGCGGCCCTTTTAAAACCCCCGACTTTCCATATCTAATCCATGGTGAGCAGGACCGAGTCCCTGCTCCGGGATTGAAGCGTAGAGACAGCGGAACAGCATGCCGTCGAGGAAAACGGATCAGGGACAGACAGGCGGGGGCGGCTTCGGCACAGCCGTCGTCACCGAAACCCGGCCCAGGCTGCAGAAGCCGTCGCTGTATCGCGTTCTGATCCTGAACGACGACTACACGCCGATGGAGTTCGTCATCTACGTGCTGGAGCGGTTCTTCGCCAAGTCGCGCGAGGACGCCACCCGCATCATGCTGCATGTGCATCAGCATGGCGTGGGCGTTTGCGGGGTGTTCACCTACGAGGTGGCCGAGACCAAGGTCGCCCAGGTGGTGGAGACCGCCCGCCGGCATCAGCACCCGCTGCAATGCACAATGGAAAAGGACTGAGAGGAACCCCTGTTGCCCTCATTTTCGCGCCACCTCGAAGAAACCCTGCACCGGGCGGTCGCCTACGCCAATGAGCGCCGGCACGAATACGCTACGCTGGAGCACCTTCTGCTGGCGCTCGTCGACGACCCCGAGGCGGGCGCTGTCATGCGCGCCTGCAACGTCGATCTGGTCAGCCTGAAGACCGCGCTCGCCCTCTATGTGGACACCGACCTGGCGGCCCTGGCCACCTCCATGGGCGAGGACGCCAAGCCCACCGCCGGCTTCCAGCGCGTGATCCAGCGCGCGGTCATCCATGTCCAGTCTTCGGGCCGAGAGGAAGTCACCGGCGCCAACGTCCTGGTGGCCATCTTCTCCGAGCGCGAGAGCCACGCCGCCTATTTCCTGCAGGAGCAGGACATGACCCGCTATGACGCGGTCAACTACATCGCCCATGGCATCGCCAAGAAGGCGGGCGCTTCCGAAGCCAAGCCGGGCAGGGGCGGCGCTTCGGCAGAGGAGGGCGAGGAGGCCGCGGTGGTCAAGCAGGGCGGCGAGGCCCTGGACGCCTACTGCGTGAACCTCAACGAGAAATCCAGGGAAGGGAAGATCGACCCGCTGATCGGCCGTCAGGCCGAGGTGGAGCGCTCGATCCAGATCCTGTGCCGCCGCACCAAGAACAATCCGCTGCTGGTGGGCGACCCCGGCGTGGGCAAGACCGCCATCGCCGAGGGTCTGGCGCGCAAGATCGTCAATCACGAGGTGCCCGACGTCCTCAAGAACGCCACCATCTTCTCGCTGGACATGGGCGCCCTTCTGGCCGGCACCCGCTATCGCGGTGACTTCGAGGAGCGCCTGAAGCAGGTGGTCAAGGAGCTGGAGAACCACCCGGACTCCATCCTGTTCATCGACGAGATCCACACGGTGATCGGCGCCGGCGCCACCTCGGGCGGGGCCATGGACGCCTCGAACCTGCTCAAGCCCGCCCTGGCCTCGGGCACCCTGCGCTGCATGGGCTCGACCACCTACAAGGAGTACCGCCAGCACTTCGAGAAGGACCGCGCCCTGGTGCGCCGGTTCCAGAAGATCGACGTGAACGAGCCGACGGTGGACGACACCATCAAGATCCTGAAGGGCCTCAAGAGCTACTACGAGACCTTCCACAAGCTGCGCTACACCGATGCGGCGATCCGCTCGGCGGTGGAGCTGTCGGCCCGCTACATGACGGACCGCAAGCTGCCGGACAAGGCCATCGACGTGATCGACGAGGCCGGCGCCAGCCAGATGCTGCTGGCGGAATCGAAGCGCAAGAAGACCATCGGCCAGAAGGAGATCGAGGCCGTCGTCTCCAAGATGGCGCGCATCCCGGCCAAGTCGGTGTCCAAGTCCGACACCGAGGCGCTGAAGAACCTGAATCAGGATCTGCAGCGCGCGGTGTTCGGTCAGGATCAGGCCATCGAGCAGCTGGCCACGGCCATGAAGCTGGCCCGCGCCGGTCTGCGCGATCCCAACAAGCCCATTGGCAGCTATCTGTTCAGCGGCCCCACCGGGGTCGGCAAGACCGAGGCGGCCAAGCAACTGGCGGGCACCCTGGGCATCGAGATGCTGCGCTTCGACATGTCTGAATACATGGAGCGCCACACGGTCAGTCGCCTGATCGGCGCGCCTCCGGGCTATGTCGGCCACGACCAGGGCGGTCTGCTCACCGACGCGGTGGACCAGCATCCCCACGCGGTGGTCCTGCTGGACGAGATCGAGAAGGCGCACCCCGACGTCTACAACATCCTGCTTCAGGTCATGGACCACGGCATGCTGACGGACGCGGTGGGCAAGAAGGTCGACTTCCGCAATGTGGTGCTCATCATGACCACCAATGCGGGCGCCGCCGACAACGCCCGCGCCGCTATCGGCTTCGGCCGTGGCAAGGTGGAGGGCGAGGACGACAAGGCCATCCAGCGCCTGTTCACGCCCGAGTTCAGGAACCGTCTGGACGCCATCGTGGCCTTCAAGCCGCTGGGTCAGGACGTCATCCGTCAGGTGGTGACCAAGTTCGTGCTGCAGCTGGAAGCCCAGCTGGCGGACCGCAACATCACCATCGAACTGACCGACGAGGCGACCGACTGGCTGGCCCAGAACGGCTTCGATGAGCTGTACGGCGCCCGGCCCCTGGCCCGCGTCATCCAGGACTCCATCAAGAAGCCCCTGGCCGACGACATCCTGTTCGGACGCCTGATGCGCGGCGGCCACGTGAAGGTGACGCTGAAGGACGGCAAGATCGCCTTCGACATCACCACCGCCGATACGGGCCCCGCCAAACGCAAGGCGGGCGAAAAGACCGAGGCGGTGGAATAGGGACGGCTGATCGAAGTCGAAGCTTGAGCGTTAGGCTCCGTGTGAGATGACGGAGGCGGCGTGACGGGCATCGACTGGCGGCTGGATCGGAAGCGGGCGCGCAAGCTGGGCGCGGTGCTGGGCGTCGGCCTGGCCCACGTCGCCCTGATGGTTGTGCTGAGCCGGTCACAACCCCTGCCGCCCGACCCGCCGCTCCCGCCCATCGAGGTCTTTCTGGTCCCGCCGCCGGAGCCCGAGCCGGAGGTTCCGCCTCTCGATCCGTCGCCCGAGGCCGGGGGCGGCGCGCCCGCCGCGCCGTCGGTGGTCCACACGCCGCCGAACCCGCCGCCCGAGCCGCCCGAGATCATCGCGCCGGTCGATCAGGCGCCCGAACCCGCGCTCAATGTGGGGATCGCCCCGACGGAAAGTGCTCAGCCGGGCATGGGCCAGGGCGGGCAGGGGACCGGCCGGGGAACAGGAACCGGGGCGGGCGACGGCCCCGGCTCGGGCAGCGGCCCGGCGCAGATCGTCCGCGGGCCCACCCTGGGCCAGATCCAGGCCGTCCATCCGCCAGACGCGCGCAGTGTCTACGGCCGGGTCAGCCTGTCCTGCGTCATCCGCCTGGATCAGTATCTGGACGAGTGCCGCGTGGTCAGCGAAACCCCGCCCGGCCGGGGCTTCGGTGAGGCGGGACTTGTAGTCTCCCGCTATTTCCGCTTTCGTCCTCCCACGCAGGGCGGTCGTCCCGTGGACGGCCAGCGCGTCGTCGTGGGCGTCGACTTCGGTCGGCCGCGTCGCTGATGGGCGCGCTACCCATTGACGCAATCTGAATCGCCTGTATAACGCCCGTCTTCCGCGAAAGACGCGCAGCGCGCTCCTGGTCTGTCGACCGGAGCGTTCTTCGCGTCTGCGACGCGTATTGGAGAGATCGACAACGTGGCCCGTATCGCAGGCGTCAACATTCCGACGAACAAGCGCGTTGAGATCGCGCTTCAGTACATTCATGGCATTGGCCCCAAGTCGGCCAGGGACATCACCGCCAAGGTCGGCATCGAACCCGCGCGTCGGGTGAACGAGCTGACCGACGCCGAGGTGCTCCAGATTCGTGAAGCGATCGACAGCGACTTCATGGTCGAGGGCGACCTGCGCCGTGAGACGTCCATGAACATCAAGCGCCTGATGGACCTGGCCTGCTACCGCGGCCTGCGTCACCGCAAGGGCCTGCCGGTCCGCGGTCAGCGCACCCACACCAACGCCCGCACCCGTAAGGGTCCCGCCAAGCCGATCGCTGGCAAGAAGAAGTAAGGCAGACACATGGCCAAGGAACCGGGTCGCGTAAAGAAGCGCGAGCGCAAGAACATCACCTCCGGCGTCGCCCACGTGAACGCCAGCTTCAACAACACCATGGTGACCATCACCGACGCGCAGGGGAACGCCATCTCCTGGTCGTCGGCCGGCCACATGGGCTTCAAGGGTTCGCGCAAGTCGACCCCGTACGCCGCCCAGATGGCCGCCGAGGACGCGGCCAAGAAGGCCGGCGAGCACGGCGTCAAGACCCTGGAAGTCAACGTCTCGGGCCCCGGCTCCGGCCGTGAATCGGCCCTGCGCGCCCTGCAGGCCGCGGGCATGACCATCACCACCATCCGCGACGTCACCCCGATGCCGCACAACGGATGCCGCCCGCCCAAGCGCCGCCGCGTCTAAGCCTGTCGCCGACCCCATTCCTACGCCGGTCCTGGCGTCCAGAACGCTGGACGCGGGCCCGGCGAAACCCGTTCGAGGGACATCGATGATCGAAAGAAACTGGCAAGAGCTGATCCGTCCCGAAAAGCCGCAGATTGACGCGGGCGGCGATCCGCAGCGCAAGGCGCGGCTGGTGGCGGAACCGCTCGAGCGCGGCTTCGGCGTGACGCTGGGCAACGCGCTTCGTCGCGTGCTGCTGTCGTCGCTGCAAGGCGCGGCCGTGACCGCCATCCAGATCGACGGCGTGGTGCACGAGTTCTCGTCGCTGGAAGGCGTTCGCGAGGATGTCGTGGACATCGTTCTGAACATCAAGCAGCTGGCCCTGCGCCTGCACGCCGAAGGCCCCAAGCGCATGACGCTCAAGGCCACCGGCCCCGGCGCCGTGACCGCCGCCCAGATCGAGGCCTCGGCCGACATCGAGGTGCTGAACCCCGACCACGTGCTCTGCACCCTGGACGACGGCGCCTCGGTCCGCATGGAGCTGACCGTCCAGAACGGCAAGGGCTACGTGGCCGCCGAGTTCAACCGTCCGGAAGACGCGCCCATCGGCCTGATCTCGGTGGATGCGCTGTATTCGCCGGTCAAGCGTGTGGCCTACCGGGTCGAACCGACCCGTCAGGGCCAGTCGCTGGACTACGACAAGCTGATCATGGAAGTGGAGACCAACGGCGCGGTGTCGCCGGTGGACGCCGTGGCCTACGCTGCCCGCATCCTTCAGGACCAGCTGCAGATCTTCATCACCTTCGACGAGCCCAAGGCGGCGGTCGAGGCGTCGGACGGCAAGCCCGATCTGCCGTTCAACCCGGCCCTGCTGAAGAAGGTGGACGAGCTGGAGCTGTCGGTCCGTTCGGCCAACTGCCTGAAGAACGACAACATCGTCTACATCGGCGACCTGATCCAGAAGACCGAGGGCGAAATGCTTCGCACCCCGAACTTCGGCCGCAAGTCGCTGAATGAAATCAAGGAAGTCCTCGCTTCGATGAGCCTGTCGCTCGGCATGGATGTGCCGAACTGGCCGCCGGAGAACATCGAGGAACTCGCCAAGAAGTTCGAAGACCAGATCTAGGTTGCTAAAGGGCCGGGGCGGCGTTGACGCCCGGTCTGACTGAGGAGAGACCCCAATGCGCCACGGCGCCGCTCATCGTAAGCTCGGCCGCACGGCCAGCCACCGCCAGGCCATGCTGGCCAACATGGCTGCGTCGCTGATCAAGCACGAGCAGATCACGACGACCTTGCCCAAGGCCAAGGAGCTTCGTCCCTACGTGGAGAAGCTGGTCACCCTGGCCAAGAAGGGTGATCTGGCCGCGCGTCGTCAGGCCATCAGCCAGGTCCGCGACGTGACCCAGGTCGGCAAGCTGTTCGACACCATCGGCGGTCGTTACGCCGAGCGTCAGGGCGGCTACATCCGCATCATGAAGGCCGGCTTCCGCCACGGCGACAACGCCGCCATGGCCGTCATCGAGTTCGTCGACCGCGACGTGGACGCCAAGGGTCTGGATTCCGGCCCGGTCTACTCGGCCGCCGACGACTCCGAGGACTGATCGGTCTCTTCTGATCTGGTTTGAATTCAGGGCGGCGGGCTTCAGGTCCGCCGCCCTTTTTTCTGGGGCATGCATGGACGTTCAACTGCAAATCCTGGGCGATGTGCGTCTGGCTATCTGCCCGCCCGAGGGGCCCCTTCTGGCGAGCGCCCCCGACGTCAACAGGTTTATCGAGGCCGCGTGGGGACTGGAGGCCGACTGGCTGGCGCTGCCGGTGTCGCGTCTGGGCCCGGACTTTCTGACCTTGCGGACCGGCCTTCTGGGAGAAACCACCCAGAAATTCGTCACGCACCGCACGGGTCTGGCGGTCATCGGCGACATCAACGCCCCGCTCGCTGCGAGCGGGGCGCTGCGCGATTATGTGCGCGAGACAGAACGTGGCGGCGGCGTCCGTTTCGCTCCGGATTTGGCGCGTCTGATCGCTGCGCTCAGCTGAGAGTCAGCCCCAACCCGCAGCCACCGCGCAAATAACGACCACCCAGACGGCCGCGACGGCGAGGATGTATCCGGGCGTGATCCGGCGGGGCGGGGGCAGGGGCGGTCTGTCTTTGCGGTTCATCGGTCAGGATGAAGCGTCGATTGCCCCCGGCGGCCAATCGATTTAAGCGGAGCCTTCTTGTGAGGTTTCGTCACATGCGCCGCCCGCTTCCACCGCTCAACGCCTTGCGCGCCTTCGAGGCCTTCGCCCGTCACGGCTCGATGACGACCGCCGCCGACGAACTGTGCGTCACCCACGGCGCCGTCAGCCGGCAGGTGAAGCAGCTTCAGGATCAGCTGGGCGTGGTGCTGGTGGAGGGCCCCCGCAACCGCCTCCAGCTCACGCCCGCGGGCCGTGTCCTGGCCGAGGGCCTGAAGGCCCCGTTCGACGGCATCGCCCAGGCAGTGGCCGCCGCGCGGTCAGGGCAAGGGGTCCGCCGTGAGATCGAGATCGCCTGCCTGGGCACCTTCACCATGAAATGGCTGATCCCGCGCCTGTCGCGCTTCGTGGAGCAGCATCCCGATCTGAAGGTGCGGGTCTCGGAATCCTATGGCCCGGTGGATTTCCGCCACCACGTCTGCGACGGCGCCATCCGCATCGTCGACCACGATGACCCGGCGTTCGAGGCCAGAACCGCCTTTCTGCCCAACAACCACGGCCCGGTGGTCGCGGCGGGCCTGGCCGGGGCGGACCTGACCCTCGCCGCCCTGTTCCGTATGCCGCGCCTCTACGCCACCACCTACCGCGAGGGATGGCGCACATGGACGGCGGCCAACGGCCTGGACCTGCCGCCGCCCACAGCCGAGCGCGAATTCGGCCACAACCATTCCCTGATCGAGGCCGCCGCCGCCGGGCTGGGCGCCGCGGTCATCCCCTGGAGCTTCGTGGCGCCGGACATCGAGTCCGGCCGCCTGGCCGCGCCGTTCGGCTTCATTTCGCGGCCGGCGTCCTACGTCTTCCTGCGTCCCCCGCACCGGGCCGACCCGGCCATGGACGCCTTTCAGGACTGGCTGATCGCCGAGGGCGCCGCGACGCGCTCGCCGCCGCCTGCCCCTATCGCGCCGGCGTGACGTCCAGCAGTTCGACCTTGAACAGCAGGGCCGAGTTCGGCGGGATCTCGCCGCCGCCGGCGCCGCGGCCGCCATAGGCCAGGTCGGCGGGAATGACGAAATGGAACGTCTCGCCCGCGCGCATCAGCTGCAGACCCTCGGTCCAGCCGGAAATGACGCGATTGAGCGGGAATTCGATCGGCTCGCCCCGCTCGTAGGAGCTGTCGAAGACTCGCCCGTCGATGAAGGTCCCCTCATAGTGGACCCGCACGGTGTCGGTCGGCCCCGGCATGGCGCCGTCGGGGCTGGCGCGCCCTTCGCGCCGATACTGCAGCCCGCTGTCCGTCGTGCTCCAGCCACGCCGGGCCCCGCTCCACGCCAGATAGGCCGCCTGACCCGCCTCCCAGCGCTCCTGCGACGGCGGGCCGGGATCGACAGGCACCGGCTGTGGCGCCGTGGCGCAGGCGGTCAGGAGAAGGGCGGCAAGGGCGGGGGCGGCGAGGGAGGTCAGGATGCGTTTCATGCGGCGACGCTAGCCGATTCCGGCATCCGCGGATATCTGTCCCCAAGGGCCTTTATTTCGTCCGAAAAGCGAGTATATGTGCCCGCTCCGCTGATTCCGAACAGAAGCTGCGCGAAAGCGCCGAGGCGTGGTCCGTCGCCCTCCGACCACTGCGAAGGCGTGCTCCTCCCCAAGGGAGCCACTGAAATTTCAGGCGTTCTGGTCCCGAGGGGCCGAGGGTGAGCGCCGAGAAACCGGGTCACGGGTCGCCGTAAAGGCGTCGCCGTGGCCGCTGCATTGTGACGCGGGTCCACGCCCGCGCGATTGGGAAAACGAATGGCAAAGTCCACCGCCGGCCTGACCATCAACGGCCAGATCGCCTCCGCCCAGACCTTCACCGGCAAGAAGCGCATCCGCAAGTCCTTCGGGCGCATCCCCGAGGCGGTGCAGATGCCGAACCTGATCGAGGTTCAGCGCGCGTCCTACGAGCAGTTCCTGCAGCGTGAGGTCCGTCCCGGCCAGCGCAAGGACGAGGGCATCGAGGCGGTCTTCAAGTCGGTCTTCCCGATCAAGGACTTCAACGAACGCGCCGTGCTGGAATACGTCTCCTACGAGTTCGAGGAGCCCAAGTACGACGTCGAGGAATGCATCCAGCGCGACATGACCTACGCCGCGCCGCTGAAGGTCAAGCTGCGCCTGATCGTGTTCGAGACCGACGAGGAGACCGGCGCGCGCTCGGTCAAGGACATCAAGGAGCAGGACGTCTACATGGGCGACATCCCGCTCATGACCGGCAAGGGCACCTTCGTCGTCAACGGCACCGAGCGGGTGATCGTCTCCCAGATGCACCGTTCGCCGGGCGTCTTCTTCGACCACGACAAGGGCAAGACGCACGCCTCGGGCAAGCTGCTGTTCGCCGCCCGCGTGATCCCCTACCGCGGCTCCTGGCTGGACTTCGAGTTCGACGCCAAGGACCTCGTCTATGTGCGCATCGACCGTCGCCGCAAGCTGCCCGCCACCACCTTCCTGATGGCCCTGGGCATGGACGGCGAGGAGATCCTGCGGACCTTCTACGAGACCGTCCCCTACGAGAAGCGCGGCGAAGGTTGGGTCACCCCCTACAAGCCCGAGCGCTGGCGCGGGGTTAAGCCCGAATTCGACCTGGTCGACGCCGACACCGGCGAAGTCGCCGCCCCGGCCGGAACCAAGGTCAGCGCCCGTCAGGCCAAGAAGCTGGCCGACGGCGGCCTGAAGGCCCTGCTGCTGGCGCCTGACGCCCTGCTGGGCCGCTACCTGGCCGCCGATGCGGTCAACATGGAAACCGGCGAGATCTACGTCGAGGCCGGCGACGAGCTGGACCAGGCGGCCATCGAGCTGCTGGAGGAGAACGGCTTCTCCACCATCGACGTGCTGGACATCGACCACGTCACGGTCGGCGCCTACATGCGCAACACCCTGCGGGTGGACAAGAACGACGCCCGCGAGGACGCCCTGTTCGACGTCTACCGCGTCATGCGTCCGGGCGAGCCGCCGACGCCGGAAGCGGCCGACGCCATGTTCAACAGCCTGTTCTTCGATTCCGAACGCTACGACCTGTCCTCGGTCGGCCGCGTGAAGATGAACATGCGTCTGGAGACCCCGGAGGTCGGCGACGACATCCGCGTCCTGCGCAAGGACGACGTGCTGAAGGTCCTGCAGATTCTGGTGGGTCTGAAGGACGGCCGCGGCGAGATCGACGACATCGACAACCTGGGCAACCGCCGGGTCCGTTCGGTGGGCGAGCTGCTGGAGAACCAGTACCGCGTCGGCCTGCTGCGCATGGAGCGCGCCATCAAGGAGCGCATGTCCTCGGTCGACATCGACACGGTCATGCCGCACGACCTGATCAACGCCAAGCCGGCCGCCGCGGCCGTGCGCGAGTTCTTCGGTTCGTCGCAGCTGTCCCAGTTCATGGACCAGACCAACCCGCTGTCCGAAATCACCCACAAGCGCCGCCTGTCGGCGCTTGGCCCGGGCGGTCTGACGCGCGAGCGCGCGGGCTTTGAAGTCCGTGACGTTCACCCGACCCACTACGGCCGCATCTGCCCGATCGAAACGCCGGAAGGCCCGAACATCGGCCTGATCAACTCGCTGGCTACCCACGCGCGGGTCAACAAGTACGGCTTCATCGAGAGCCCGTACCGCCGCATCAAGGACGGCAAGACCACCGAGGAGGTGGTCTACATCTCGGCGATGGAAGAGGCGAAATACACCATCGCCCAGGCCAACATCGAGCTGAAGGACGGCGAGATCGTCGAGGATCTGGTCCCCGGCCGGATCAACGGTGAATCCCAGCTTCTGCCCAAGGAAGCGGTCGACATGATGGACGTGTCGCCGAAGCAGGTCGTTTCGGTCGCCGCGGCCCTGATCCCGTTCCTGGAGAACGATGACGCCAACCGGGCCCTGATGGGCGCGAACATGCAGCGTCAGGCCGTGCCGCTGGTCCAGGCCGACGCCCCGCTCGTGGGCACCGGCATGGAAGACGTGGTGGCCCGCGATTCCGGCGCCGTGGTCGTGGCCCGCCGCGACGGCGTGGTCGAACAGATCGACGGCACCCGCATCGTGGTGCGCGCCACTTCGGATCTGGAAGCCGCCCGTTCGGGCGTGGACATCTACCGCCTGTCCAAGTTCCAGCGCTCCAACCAGTCCACCTGCATCAACCAGCGCCCGATCGTGCGCGTGGGCGATGAGGTGAAGGTGGGCGACGTCATCGCCGACGGTCCCTCCACCGATCTCGGCGAGCTGGCCCTGGGCCGCAACGCGCTCGTCGCGTTCATGCCGTGGAACGGCTACAACTTCGAGGACTCGATCCTGATCTCCGAGCGCATCGTGCGCGACGACGTCTTCACCTCCATCCACCTGGAGGAGTTCGAGGTCATGGCCCGCGACACCAAGCTCGGGCCCGAGGAAATCACCCGCGACATCCCCAACGTCGGTGAGGAAGCCCTGCGCAACCTCGACGAGGCCGGCATCGTCGCCATCGGCGCCGAGGTGCACGCCGGCGACATCCTGGTGGGCAAGGTCACACCCAAGGGCGAAAGCCCCATGACGCCGGAAGAGAAGCTGCTGCGCGCCATCTTCGGTGAAAAGGCGTCGGACGTGCGCGACACCTCCCTGCGTCTGCCGCCGGGCGCCAGCGGCATCATCATCGACGTCCGGGTCTTCAACCGCCACGGCGTGGACAAGGACGAGCGGGCCATGGCCATCGAGCGTTCGGAAATCGAACGCCTGGGCAAGGACCGCGACGACGAGCTCAAGATCCTCGAGCGCAACGTCTATTCGCGCCTCAGGGAGCTGGTGCTGGGCAAGACCGCCGTGTCCGGGCCCAAGGGCCTGGGCCGCGGCGAGATCACCGAGGCCAAGCTCGGCGAGTTGTCGCGCGGCCTGTGGTGGCAGATCGCCATGGACGACGAGAAGGCCCAGGGCGAGCTCGAGGCCATGAAGAAGTCGTTCGAGGACAGCCGCAAGGCGCTCGACCGTCGCTTCGAGGACAAGGTCGAGAAGCTGCAGCGCGGCGACGAACTGCCTCCGGGCGTCATGAAGATGGTCAAGGTCTTCGTGGCCGTGAAGCGCAAGCTGCAGCCCGGCGACAAGATGGCCGGCCGCCACGGCAACAAGGGGGTCATCTCCAAGATCCTGCCCATGGAGGACATGCCCTTCCTCGAGGACGGCACGCCGGTCGACGTCGTGCTGAATCCGCTGGGCGTGCCCTCGCGCATGAACATCGGCCAGATCTTTGAAACGCACCTGGGCTGGGCTTCGGCCGGTCTGGGCCGCCAGATCAAGGGTCTGCTTGAGGACTGGACCCAGAACGGCGGGCAGAAGAAGGCCCTGATCGAGCGCCTGACCGACATCTACGGCGCGGACACCCCCCTGCCGCAGGACGAGGACGAGCTGATCGAGCTGGCCCACAACCTGTCCAAGGGCGTTCCGTTCGCCACTCCGGTGTTCGACGGCGCGCACATCTCGGACATCGAGCGCCTGCTGGAAGAGGCCGGCCTGGACAAGTCCGGCCAGTCCTGGCTGTACGACGGCCAGACCGGCGAGCGGTTCAAGCGTCCGGTCACGGTCGGCTACATCTATATGCTGAAGCTGCACCACCTGGTGGACGACAAGATCCACGCCCGCTCCATCGGCCCCTACAGCCTGGTCACCCAGCAACCGCTGGGCGGCAAGGCCCAGTTCGGCGGCCAGCGTTTCGGCGAGATGGAGGTGTGGGCGCTGGAAGCGTACGGCGCC
>NZ_PNLV01000053.1 GCF_013823285.1 Brevundimonas sp.
GCATGATGGCCAGGGTCCCGATGATGCCGCCGGGCCGGTCCCGCCCGCCGAAGAACAGGGCGAAATTGGCCAGCGCCGCAATGGCGCCGGCGATGGTCGCCGTCACGGTCATGACCAGGGTGTCGCGGTTCTTCACATGGGCCAGTTCGTGGGCCATGACGCCGCGGATCTCCGCCCGGTTCAGCATGCGCAGCAGGCCGGTGGTGGCGGCCACCGCCGCGTTGTCCGGATTGCGGCCCGTGGCGAAGGCGTTGGGCTGGTCGTTGGGGATGATGACGATGTTGGGCAGGGGCAGGCCGGCCGCCGTCGCCATGGCCTTGGTGTCCGCCACATAACTTCGCACCACCGGGTCCGGATGGCTCTCGTCCACCGGCTGGGCCCGGTACATCTTCAGCACGATCTTGTCGGCGTTCCAGTAGCTGACGAAGTTGAGCGCCACCGCGAACACCAGGGCGATCAGCATGCCCGTGGCGCCGCCGATCAGATAGCCGACCCCCACGAACAGGGCGGTCATGGCGGCCAGCAGCATGAAGGTCTTGACGTGGTTCATGGTTTTCCGTGCGAATGATCGGGCGGGCTTTGTGGCCGCCCCTGTTGCATACTATGTGGAGCGGGACCGTCCCCGCCTCAAGAGCGCCCGCCCGTGACCGATCAGCCCGCCGATCAAATCCCTGTCCCGCTGAACCCGGACCTGCCGGAGGCGGCCCAGGACAAGCCCCTCAGCCCCGCCGCGCGCCGCGCGCTTCAGGAGGCCGCCGCCCGCCGCGCCGCCGCGCCGCCGCTGGACCTGCCGCCCGAACAGGGCGGACCGCGCGGGGCCGAGCCCACGCGCTATGGCGACTGGGAGAAAAAAGGCCTGGCGGTGGATTTCTGATGAAACGCTGGGCCTTCACCGACGAAGAACTCCGCCTGACCCGCATCCGGGTCAAGAGCCTGGCCGCCCGCGCGTCGCAGGCTCTGGTGGTGGGCGCCATCGCCGTGGCCCCGCTGGCCCTGACCCTGTGGGTGCTGTGGCTGGTGCTGCAGGTGGCCGCCTTCGTGGGCGGGCTGATGACCGGACCGTTCACCGCCACCCTGCTGCTGATCGTGCCGGGGCTGGAAGGCTTCCTGCTGCATCCGGTGACCTCCACCGTCCTGAACATCGTGGTGGCGCTGGGGGCCCTGATCGTGATCGGGCTGATGGCCAAGGGCGTCATCGGGCGGGTCGTGGGCCAGATGGTGGAGGACTTCATCACCCGCATCCCGGTGGGCAGCGTGGTCTATGGCTCGGCGCGTCAGCTGATCTCCAGCTTCCAGTCCCCCACCGAGGGCGCCCAGAAGGTGGTGCTGATCGAGTTCCCCTCGCCGGAGATGCGCACGGTGGGGCTGGTCACCCAGCGCTTCCGCGCCTCCGACACCGGCGAGGAGCTGGCGGCGGTCTATGTGCCCACCACGCCGAACCCCACCTCGGGCTATGTGGAGATCGTGCCGGTGGACCGGCTGGTCTGGCTGGACTGGACCCTGAACGAGGCCATCCAGTTCATCGTCTCGGCCGGGGTGATCGCGCCCGAAGCGGTCAAGTACCGCACCACCGGCCATCCCGACGACGGGGACTCGCCCCCGCCGATCATCCCCGACCGGCCCTGATCAGGTCCGCACGAACTCGAGGAACAGGGGCGGTGTGTCGCCCAGCTGCTTTTGCTCATAGCGGGTGGTGACATGGTCGGCGGGGGCGGTGCGCCAGTCGTCAGCGCCCTCGGCCGTCCACTCAAGCCCCTCGGTCCGCAGGAACCGCTCGTGGGCCCAGGCGGCGTAGTCCTTCCAGTCGGTGACGAAGCGCAGGCGGCCGCCCGGCTTCAGCACCCGCGCGATCTCGGCCGCCGTCTCGTCCTGGATCAGGCGGCGCTTGTTGTGCCGCGCCTTGGGCCAGGGGTCCGGGAACAGGATCATGACCCGGTCCAGACTGGCGTCCGGCAGGGCCTCCATCACCGCCCGCGCGTCGCCGGCGTGCAGGCGCACGTTCTTCAGCCCCATCTCCTCCACATGACGCAGGGCCGAGCCCACGCCGTTCAGGAAGGGCTCACAGCCGATCATCAGGGCGTGGGGATGCCGCCGCGCCTGCTGCGCCAGATGCTCGCCGCCGCCGAAGCCGATCTCGATCCAGACCTCGGTCGCCCCGGGCATCAGCGCCTGCGGATCGATCGGGCCCGCCTCGGGATCGGGCAGGGCGATGGTCGGCAGCAGGGTGTCGAACAGGGCCGCCTGACGCGGCTTGAGCGTGCGCGAGCGGATGCGCCCGAACGAGCGCATGGGGCCCCAGTCGGGGGCGTCGCCGGTCTTGTCGTCAGGCTCGCTCATCAGTCCCGCAGCAGTTCGTTGACGCCGGTCTTGGCGCGGGTCTGGGCGTCCACGCGCTTGACGATGACGGCGCAGTACAGGGACGGCCCGCCGTTCGGGTCCGGCAGGGCGCCGGGCACCACCACGCTGTAAGCCGGCACCTCGCCCCGGAACACCTCGCCGGTGGCCCGGTCCACGATCTTGGTGGAGGCCGACAGATAGACGCCCATGGCCAGCACCGCACCCTTGCGCACGATGACGCCCTCGGCCACCTCGGCGCGGGCGCCGATGAAACAGCCGTCCTCGATGATGGTGGGGTTGGCCTGCAGCGGCTCCAGCACCCCGCCGATGCCAGCCCCGCCGGACAGGTGGACGTTCCTGCCGATCTGGGCGCACGAACCGACCGTGGCCCAGGCGTCCACCATGGCGCCCTCGTCCACATAGGCGCCGATGTTCACGAAGGAGGGCATCAGCACCACATTGCGGCCGATGAAGGCGCCCTGACGCACGAAGCTGCCCGGCACGGCGCGGAAGCCCGCGGCGCGGAACTGTTCGGCGTGCCAGCTGCCGAACTTGTTGGGCACCTTGTCCCACCAGGGCCCGTGCCCGGCGTGGGGCGAGCCGAAGCCCTTGCCCGCCGTGGACATGACCGTGTTGTCGTTCAGGCGGAAGGACAGCAGCACCGCCTTCTTCAGCCACTGGTGCGTGGTCCAGACGCCGTCCGCGCCGCGCGAGGCCACCCGGGCCTGACCGGAGTCCAGCAGGTCCAGCGCCTCCATCACCGCGTCGCGCGCCTCGCCCGTGCTCGACGGCGACAGATCGGCCCGGGCCTCCCAGGCGGCTTCGATCACGGATTCCAGCGGATGGGTCATGCGGCGTCTTTCAGGGCAAGGCGGTTCAGGAACGGCGGCAGGGTTTCGGTCCGGTGATCCACGAAGGCGGCGGTGGAGGCCGGGGCGTGGGCCCCCACCAGCACCGTGGTCATGCCGATGTCGGCGGCGGGCTTCAGGTTCTTCTCGGTGTCCTCGAAGAAGGCGGCGCGGCGGGGATCGACCCCGTGCCGCTCGATCATGCGGGTGAAGGCGCGTGGGTCCGGCTTGGGGATCAGGTCCGAGGCCTCGATGTGGAACACGTCATCGAACAGGTCGGCGATGTTCAGGGCGTCCAGCACCCGTTCTGCATGGGCGGCCGCGCCGTTGGTGAAGATCAGCCGCCGCCCGGGCAGGCGCGACAGGCCATCCCGCAGCACCGGGTCCGGCGTCAGGCAGTCCAGCTCGACCCGGTGCACCTCGTCCAGAAAGGCGCGGGGGTCCACCCGGTGGTTCAGCATCAGGCCGCTGAGCGACGTGCCGTGGTCGCGCAGATATTTCAGCTGCAGCTGGCGCGCCTCGGCCGGGCCCATGCCCACGGTGCGCACGAAGAAGGCGTTGATGCGGTCCTGCACCCGCCCCATCAGGCCGCATTCGGCCGGATAAAGGGTGTTGTCCATGTCGAACACCCAGTGCTCGACGTGATCGAGGGACGGGCTCACGCCTTCACCAGAGTTCCGGCGCCGTGCTCGGTGAACAGCTCCACCAGCATGGCGTGGCTGCGCCGCCCGTCGAGGATGACCACCGCCTCGACCCCGGCCTTCACCGCCGCCATGGCGGTCTCCAGCTTGGGGATCATGCCGCCGGTGGCGACGCCGTCGGCGATCAGCTGTTCCGCCTGGGCCACCGTCATCTGGCGGATCACCTGGCCGTTCTGGTCCAGCACGCCCTTCACATCGGTCAGGAGCAGCATGCGTTTGGCCTGAAGCGAGCCGGCCACCGCGCCCGCCACCGTGTCGGCGTTGACGTTGTAGGTCTTGCCGTCTTCCGCCACCCCGATGGGGGCGATCACCGGCACCCAGTCCTCGGACTCCGAGGCGATCAGGCCGCGGATCAGCTTGGGGTCCACATGGGTGGGTTCACCCACGAAGCCGAGGTCCACCTCATGCTCGATCATGCTGTCGGGGTCCCGGCGGGTGCGGCGGGTCTTCTCCACCGTCAGCAGGCCGGCGTCCTTGCCCGACAGGCCCACCCCGCGCACGTCGGCCTGTTTCCCGGCTTCGGTGATCCAGTTGGCGATCTCCTTGTTGACCGCCCCCGACAGGACCATTTCGGCAATCTGCATGGTGGCCGCGTCAGTCACGCGCAGGCCGTCCACGAACTCGGACTTGACCCCGGCCCGGTCCAGCATGGCGCTGATCTGCGGGCCGCCGCCGTGGACCACCACGGGGTTCACGCCCATCAGCTTCAGCAGCACCACATCGGCGGCGAACTGCTTGGCCACGGCCTCGTCGCCCATGGCGTGGCCGCCGTATTTGATGACCACCGTCTGGCGGTCATAGACCTGGATGTAGGGCAGCGCCTCGGCCAGGGTCCTGGCGGTGGCCCAGCTGCGGTCTTCGGACTGCCGCTCGTCTTCGGTGATGGGAACCTGGTTCATCGCCCCGGCGCGATAGCGGACATGGGCGGCCCTGTCACCCTATCCTTCTCCCGTTGGGAGAAGGGGGCCCCGCGCACGAAGGCGCGCCGCGACTTCGTGCGCGGGGGTGGAGGAAGGAGCGGCGAAGCCGATCCGACGACGGGGCCGGCAGGCCAGACGACGCCCCCGGCCCCCACCCTGCGCGCGAGGCACGGACGCTCACGCACCCGTGCGCGCAGCCCTCTCCCACCGGGAGAGGGACGGGCTCATTCCGCCGCCAGGGCCTGCGGGTTCGGGGACTCGTCGGCCAGCTTGCTCAGGTCCGAGTCGGTCTTCGACTCCTCCTTCAGGGTCTCGTCGAGCAGACGCACGGCGTCGGGCAGCTCCAGCAGTTCGGCCCAGCGCTTGAGGGTGCCGTAGCGGGCGATCTCGTAGTGCTCCACCGCCTGGGCGGCCGAGATCAGACCGGCGTCCAGAGCGGGCGTGTCCTTGTAATCCTCGAGGATCTCCTCGCCCTCGGCGATGAGGCCCTCGATGGCTTCGCAGGTCTTGCCCATGGCGCGCTTGCCGATGATGTCGAACACTTGCTGCAGACGCTCGATCTGGCCCTCGGTCTCCTCGAGATGCTTCTCGAAGGCGGCCTTCAGCGCAGGAGATTGCGCGCCGCGGGCCATTTTCGGCAGGGCCTTGGCGATCTTTCGCTCGGCATAATAGATGTCCTTGAGGGTGTCGTAGAACAGGTTATCGAGGGTCTTCTCGGTCATGGCCTTTTCCCTTCCATTGGAGTGACGGCTGACAACCGGGCGGCCCCGCCAAAGTTCCCCGGCATCCGGAACCGATCACGAACACGGCCTGTTCACAGAGGCATGGATGGGAACCGCACAGAACCAGCACCTGGGACGCTGGACGCCGAAGTGGCCCGGCAACTGCTGGAGCGCGGCTTCTACGTGTTCGAGACGCCGCGACCCGGGGCCGAGCCGAAACCCGATCCCGGACCGACGCCCGCGCCGGTTCAGCCGCCCCCCGCCTCCGCCAGAATCCCGTAGGATTTCACCCGCGCGGCGTGGTCGAAGATCTGGCTTGTGACCATCAGCTCGTCCGGCTTGTGGCGCTCGATGAAGGCGTTCAACTGCGCCTTCACCGTCTCGGGCGAGCCCACCGCCGAGCACGACAGGGCCTGATCGATCATGGACCGCGCGCCCGCGTCCAGCGCCTCGGCATAGCCCGGGCGCGGCGGCGGAAGCTTGCCCGCCTTGCCGGTGCGCAGATTGACGAAGGCCTGCTGCACCGAGGTGAACAGGTCCTTTGCCTCCTCGTCGGTGTCGGCGGCGAAGGCGTTGTAGCCCAGCATCACCCAGGGCTCGGACAGGCGCTTGGACGGCTGGAAGCTCGAGCGATAGATGGCCAGCGCCCGCTCCAGTTCCGCCGGGGCGAAATGGCTGGCGAAGGCGTAGGGCAGGCCCAGATGGGCGGCCAGCTGCGCCCCGTAGGTGGACGAGCCCAGCATCCAGACCTGGACCTCCTGGCCCTCGCCCGGCGTGGCGCGGATGCGCTGGCCCTCCTCCGCCGGTTCGAACCAGCTCATCAGCTCCATCACGTCGCGGGGGAAGTCGTCGACCCCGCCCTCCAGCGTCCGGCGCAGGGCCCGCGACGTGGCCTGATCCGTGCCAGGCGCACGGCCCAGGCCCAGGTCGATGCGGCCCGGGTGCAGCGCCGCCAGGGTGCCGAACTGCTCGGCGATCACATAGGGGGCATGGTTGGGCAGCATGATGCCCCCGGCGCCGACACGAATGGTGCTGGTCCCCGCCGCCACATGGCCGATGACCACGGCGGTGGCCGCGCTGGCGATGCCCGGCATGTTGTGGTGCTCGGCCAGCCAGTAGCGATGATAGCCCAGCCGCTCGGCGTGGCGGGCCAGATCCAGGGTATTGGCGAGGGACTGTGAGACGTCGGACCCTTCGGGCACCGGCGACAGATCGAGTACGGAAAGTCTGGGCATCACGCCCATATGGGGTGGCCTCACGGCGGGCCAAGGCCGGCTTGCCTCGACCCCCGGCCTGCGCCACTCACAAATGATGACTGGGGGCGGAGAATGATCGGATTGGCGATACTGGTGGCGCTCCTGTTCGGAGGCGCCGCAATCCTTGAAGTTCGGTCAGGCCGACACGCGGATGCCCTGGGCTGGATCGTCAGCGGCCTGTTGCTGGCGTTGGTCATGATCGCTGCTGATCAGGGCGCGTCCGGCTGGATGCTGTCTCTCGCGCTCCTGTCTGCCCTCGCCATCAGCCTGACGCTCGGATGGCGTTCCGTCCTGCGTCGGTGGCGCGGCGGCTAGCACCTTCGCTTAGAGCACCACCCCGGTCGTGCGCATGATCTCGGCGCGCAGTTCGGGGATGCCGTGGCCCTTCTCCGCCGAGGTCACGGCCACGAAGGGATAGGCGGCGGGGCGCTTGGAGACGGCCTTCAGGGTCTTCTCCCCCATGGCCTCGGCCTCGCCCTTCTTCAGCTTGTCGGCCTTGGTCAGGACGATCTGATAGCTGACCGCGGCCTCGTCCAGCGCGTCCAGCGCCTCGTCGTCCACCTTCTTCAGCCCGTGGCGGCTGTCGATCAGCAGATAGACCCGCTTAAGCGTCACCCGGCCGCGCAGATAGTCCCGGCCCAGGTTCTGGAACCGCTTCACCTCGCCCCTGGACGCCTTGGCCCAGCCATAGCCGGGCAGGTCCACCAGACGCATCTTGCCGTCCAGATCGAAGAAGTTCACCTCGCGCGTCCGCCCCGGCTCATTGGAGGCGCGGGCCAGCTTGTGCATGCCCACCAGCCCGTTGATCAGGCTGGACTTGCCCACGTTCGAGCGACCGGCGAAGGCCACCTCGGGCAGGTCCGGCTCGGGCAGCTGCTCGATCTTGGCGCAGCCCATGATGAAGGTGGCCGGGCGGGCGAACAGCACCCGCGCCGCCTCGACCTCCTCATCGGTGAACATGTCCGTCATGGCGTCGCTCCGCTCATCCCGGCGAAAGCCGGGATCACGACGCCTTCTTCCGGATGTACCGGTCGATGAAGGTGTCGATCGGGTTCTCGGCCTTGAAGCGGTGCATGATCACGTACTGCTGCAGGATCGACAGGATGTTGTTCCACGCCCAGTAGATCAGCAGGCCGGCCGCGAACGGGGCCATGATGAAGGTGAACACGAACGGCATGAAGGCGAAGATCTTGCGCTGAACCGGGTCCGGCGGCGGCGGATTCATGGACATCTGCAGCCACATGGTCAGGCCGTAGACGATGGCCAGCACGCTGAGGGACAGGGTGAACCCGCCCATGCCGGTGTTGGACACGCCGATCAGGCCGCCGATGAGCGGGACCGAGGCGGGATCCCACGGGATCAGGCCGAACAGGTTCCAGACGTTCGTGGGGTCGCGGGCGGAGAGGTCCTGGATCCAGCCGAAGAAGGGCGCGTGCCGCATCTCGATGGTCACGAACAGCACCTTGTACAGGGCGTAGAACACCGGGATCTGCAGCAGGATCGGCAGACAGCCGGCCAGCGGATTGATCTTCTCGCGCTGGTACAGCGCCATCATTTCCTGCTGCTGCTTCTGCGGGTCCGATCCGTGCGTCTTCTTGATCTCCTCCATCTTGGGCGCGAGCATCTTCATCTTGGAGAGGCTCTCGTAGCTCTTGTTGGCCAGGGGGAAGAGCAGCAGCTTGATGACCACGGTCAGCAGCAGGATGGCGACGCCGAAATTGCCCACCAGGCCATAGAAGAACTCCACGGTCATGAAGATCGGCCGGGTCAGGAACCAGAACATGCCCCAGTCGATGGCCTGGTCGAAACGCGGGATGCCCAGGCTGTTCTCATAGCCGCGCAGGATCTCGGCCCGCTTGGCGCCGGCGAACAGGCGCTGGGTCTCGGTGATCTGGCGGCCCGGATTGATGACCCGGGCGGCGCCCAGGATGTTGGCCTCGTGAATGTTGATCTCGCCGACCCGGCGCACCCGCAGCTCGGCGTCGATGGCCTCGGTCTGGTCGGGCAGCAGGGCCGCCAGCCAGTATTTGTCGGTGATGCCCAGCCAGCCGCCGGTGGATTCATAGGCGATGCGCGGCTCGTCCTCCCAGTCGCGGTATTTCTCCAGCCGCAGCCGGTCGCCCAGAACCCCGATGGCGCCCTCGTGCAGGATGAACTGGCGGCCCAGGTCGTCCGGCACCCCGTGCCGCTGCACCGAACCGTAGGGCGCCAGGGTGATGGCCTGCGCCCCAAGATTGGCCACGGTGTCGGTCAGGGTGAAGACGTACTGCTCGTCCACCTCGATGCGGCGGGTGAAGCGCAGGCCCTGGCCGTTGTCGTAGGTCAGGGTGACCGGCGCGCCGGGCGCCAGGGTCGAGCCCTCGGTCAGGGTCCACTCGGTGTTGGGGCCGGGCACGCCCGGCACGTTCTGGCCCAGCCAGCCGAACTGGGCGAAATAGGCGTGCTCGGTCCCCTGCGGGCGGAACAGCTCCACCGGATCGTCCCCGTCCAGGGTCTCGCGGTAGTTGGTCAGGAACAGATCGTCGATGCGCGCGCCCTGCAGCGACAGGGAGCCGGCCATGGTGGGGGTGCTGATCGGCACGCGCGGGCCGGTGGCCAGGGCCGTGCGGCGGTCGGTGAACACCGCCGTCTCGGGCCGGAAGGCCGTGGCGGGCCCGTCGGCCGCCGCCTCGGTGGCCGCCGGCTGCGCCGCGCGCTGGCGCTCGGTGGACGGCTGCAGCACGAAGACCTGATAAAGAAGCAGGATCGCCACGGTGCACACGATGAACAGGATCGTGTTGCGGGTGCTCTCATTCTGCATGGGTCAGCGGTCCTGGCCAGAAGGGTCGCGGGGCGGCGTTGAAGAAGCGTCGGAGATCGACGGAGCGTCCGGGGGCGCGGGCGCCGGGCCGGAACTGGGCGCGAGCCTTATCAGCGCGCTTTTCACATCGTCAAGCAATCGGTCCCAGGGCCGGTCGGGCGTGCCCTGACGGGCCACCAGCACATAGTCGTATCCGGGATGGGCGTGGAGGGGCAAAAGCGCCCGCGCGGCCTCGCGCAGGCGGCGCTTGGCGCGGTTGCGGATCACGGCCCCGCCGACCTTGCGGGTGGCGGTGAAGCCCACGCGGACCACCGGTTCGCCGTCGCCCCGGTCCAGGGCCTGGACCACCACGGCGCCGGAGGCCTTTGAAACGCCCTTCGCGGCCGCCAGAAACTGGGGCCGCGAAGTCAGGCGTTCGATTTTGAACATGGTTCCGTCCTGCGCCCGAAGGCGCATTGGGCGCTTACGCCGTCAGGCGCTTGCGGCCCTTGGCGCGGCGGCGCGCAACGATCTTCTGACCGTTCTTGGTGGCCATCCGCGAACGGAAGCCGTGACGGCGCTTGCGCACGAGTCGGGACGGCTGATAGGTCCGCTTCACGATAAGGCTCCGGCAATCAGGGTTGTGCGGCGAGCAAGGATGTCCGCTGCAGGAAGGGCGGGCGTATAAGTCGGGGCGGCCCGGGAGTCAACGGCGAACGGGCCTTCCGTGCGTCCACAGGAGAATAAGACAGCCCATGGGCGAACGCACGGTCAGGCACTGGATCGTCCGGCTGGCGCCCCTTCTGGGGGTGGTCGCCCTCGCGGCCCTGATCCTGGCCATGGGCTGGAACCGGTATCTGTCGCTGGACACCCTCAAGGATCACGGCGAGGCGCTGCACGCCTTTGTGGCGGACCATTATCTGCTGACCCTGCTGGGCCTGACCCTGCTGTTCGCCCTGCTGACCGCCAGCGTCATTCCGGGCGTGGTCTTCGTCACCGTGGCCGCGGGCTATCTGTATGGCACCTGGGTGGGCGGCGTGGCCACAACCCTGGGCGCGACCCTGGGCGCGCTGATCGTCTACGGGGCGGGCCGTTCGGCGCTGGGAGAGGCCCTGCGGGCGCGGGCGGCGGCCCGGCCCGGCCTGATACAGCGCATCTGCAAGGGCGTGGATCGCGACACCTTCCGCTATGTGCTGGTGTCGCGGCTGATCGTGACGGTGCCGTTCCACCTGATCAATGTGGCCGCCGGCATCGTTTCGGCCCCTCTCAGACCCTACGCCCTGGCCACCTTCCTCGGCCTGCTGCCCGCCCATTTCATCTATTGCTGGATCGGAGCCGGACTGAACGACATTCTGTCCGTCAATGAGGATCCTGACCTTCGCGCCCTGTTCAACGAGTTCCTATGGCCCCTGATGGGAGTCGCCTTCCTGGCCCTGGTGCTGCCGCTGATCATGCGGCGGCTGGGCGCGCGCGACCCGGAGACCGCGGCGTGATGCGCTCGCGCCTGCCCGGACTGCGCGGGCCCGACGGCCTGTCGGCGCGCCTGCTGCTGCTGACCGGGGTGTTCACCCTGGCGGTGGTGGTGCTGATCCTGGCGCCCAGCGCGGCCTCGTTCCACGAGCGCTGGCTGCTGGACCGCATCCGCGCCGCCGAACTGGCGTCCGTGGGCGTCGAGGCCCTGCCCTATTCGCTGGTGGAGGACGACACCGCCCGCCAGCTGCTGCAGATCAGCGGGGTCCAGGCCGTGGCGGTGCAGGAGGAAGGGGTGCGCCGCCTGCTGCTCCAGGCCCCGGCCCTGCCCCGCACGCCCGAACTGATCGATCTGCGCCAGTCCGACCCCGGGGCGCGCCTGACCGATCCGTGGCGCACCCTGGCGGGCCATCCGGAACGTTCGGTGCGGGTCATGGCGCGGCCGCGCTATCGCTCCGGCGACTTCATCGAGGTGGTGGCGCCCGCAGAGCCCCTGAAGGACGATCTGCGCGCCTATCTGGTCAACAGCCTGCTGCTGTCTCTGGTGGTGGCCGGCGCGGCCGGGGGCCTGCTCTACGCCGCCCTGGCCTTCCTGGTGCTCAGCCCCATGCGGCGGGTGACCATCTCCATCGAACGCTTCCGCGCCGATCCCGAGGCCGCCTCCGAACCGCCGCAGGGCCGCCGGGACGAGATCGGCCGGGTCGAGGACGAACTGGCCCGAATGCAGGAGGAGGTGCGTCAGGCCTTGCGCTCCCGCGCCCGTCTGGCCGCCCTGGGCGAGGCGGTGGCGCGCATCAATCACGACCTGCGCAACATGCTGACCTCGGCCCAGATGGCCTCGGACCGCCTGGCCGGCAGCCCCGACCCGCAGGTGGCCAAGGCCTTGCCCCGGCTGGAGCGGGCGCTGGACCGCGCCGCTGCGCTGGCCACCCACGTGCTGGACTACGGCAAGACCGCCGAGCCCGAGCCGGAGCGTCAGGATCTGGTCCTCAAGACCGCCGTGGCGGCGGCGGCGGAGGACGCGGGGCTGGAGCCGCGCGGGGTGCGGCTGGTGCGCCGCATTCCCGCCGGCGCAACCATTCACGCGGACCCGGACCAGCTGCACCGCATCCTGGTCAATCTGATGCGCAACGCCCGCCACGCCATCCAGAGCGCGCGCGGCGAGGACGCCCGGGGCAAGGTGACGGTGGAGGCGGTGACGGCGGACGACACGGTGATCCTCACCATCGCCGACGACGGCCCCGGCATTCCCCCCCGCGTGGTGGAGCGGCTGTTCCAGCCCTTCGTGGCGGGCTCGGCGGGCGGCACCGGCCTGGGCCTGGCCATCGCCCGCGAACTGGCCGCCAACCACGGCGGCGAGCTGACCCTGGCCTCCTCCGGGCCGGAGGGGACCGCCTTCCGGCTGGTGATCCCGAAGGGCTAGGGGCGTGTCGTCATAAAATCCCCGATGCCGCGGGTCCGCCTGCAGGAATCGCGGAAACTGCGGGCGGGCGGCGCTGGCAGGAAATCCGCTCCCCGCCCTCGACTCCCGGTCAGCGGGTGGCCCCTGTCAGGACACCCGCCTCCCTAGTCGGGAAGCGTCCGCGCAACACGAAGGCCCGTCCAGTTCTCCCTGCTGTTCGGCCAGCCATAGGAGCGCTGGGCGGAACGCAGGGAGTCCGGACCACTGTTCCAGGCGCCGCCCCGGACGACACGGTCGGGACAGTCATCGCTCGTGCGGGCCGAGCCGTCGGCGGGCGCGTCTTCATAGCTGGCGGAATAGCAATCCTCGACCAGCTCCCACACATTGCCATGCATGTCATGAAGGCCGAAGGCGTTGGGGCGCTTGCGGCCGACGGGATGCGTGTTGCCGTAGGGGCGGAAGCGGTCGCGGCTGTACCAGGCGTGGTCATCCAGCTGGCTGTCATCATCGCCAAAGCTGTAATCGGTGTCCGCACCGGCCCTTGCGGCGTATTCCCATTCCGCCTCGCTCAGCAGGCGGTAGCGGTCCGCACGGTCCGTGAGGCCCGTCCTGTGGTTCAGCCAGTCCACATAGGCCTGCGCATCATGCCATGAGACGCATGTCACCGGATGATCGCCTGACTGCTCGAACCCGGGGGCCAGCCAGTTCGTTCCGGGCATTGCGCGCACTTGACCGCTGAACCACCTCAGGCAGACCTCGTCCGGACTCCAGCCGGTCTCTTCCGCGAAGGCGCTGAACTCATCCACGCTCACTTCGTAGCGGCCGACGGCCAGGCGATATCCGATCTGAACCATGCGCTGGGGGCCTTCATCACCAAGTCCCCTGTGCTCCGATTCCGGCGAGCCCATTGTGAAACGCCCCGCGGGCAGAACCACCATCTCCGGACCCTGGCCAGGCCCGGATGTGAACGGGTCGCGGAACACCTCGCCTGTTCGGTTCTGCGCCCTGGCGGCCGTATCGGCCAGGGCGAGCGCGCCAAGGGCGCACACGAGGGCGGTCCACGGCTTCAGCCCTGCTGGTAATCGGATGGCGATCGCCATGGCGTTCAATATCCCTAAACATTCCCCGTGATCAGGGGGATCGCCCCGGTGGGGCGGCTTGATCGACCGATGGTATGCCTTTCGACCGAAAACCGAAGTCGAAAATCGACGATCGGCGGACTTGTCAGATGCCGTCAGCCCGTCGCAACTTCACCAGACTTGGGGGACTCGCTAGACATCCTTCAGATTAAGGTTCGGGGCGTAGGATGCGGCAACGGGGATTGATGGGGCTCATTGCCCTGATGCTCGCGAGCATGGCCGGTATGGCGCAGGCCCAGTCGCAAAGCGCCTACGTTCGCGGCGCGCTGGACCGGCTGGACGCCGTGGCGGATGGCGTGTCTTACAGCTCCAACCTGAGCTTTGACCTCAGTCGCGTTACGGCGGGTCAGCATTTCCGGCGGTCCACTGTACCCGCTACGGGCGCCGCCGTGCGGGTGACTGCGGCCTGCGACACCGATTGCAGTCGCCTGCAGCTCCGCGTGGTCGATTTCCAGAACCGCCAGGTCGCCTATGAACAGCCCCACACGGGGGCCAGCACGCTGCTCTTCTATCCGCAGGCGGGTCAGACCTACTGGATCTATGCGCAGCCGTTGGATTGCAGCGAGGCCTACTGCTGGGTCGTCGTCGGGGTCTGGCAATAATCATGAGGACATGAGCTGGGTCTGCGCCTCCGAAATCCCGCATTTCCGGACGCCAGACCCCCGCGCCGCAAGGGTTTGCGCCTGCCGTACCCGGTATTTCGTCCCCGGCCCTTCCCCATCCCCTAGACTGGTCCCCGCGCGCGGACGCGGCCTGCTTTCGGCGGTCACGATCAGGGAGGGGATTTCAGACCATTCGGACAATTCGCACCCTGTTTTTTTCGGGCCCGGAGTCCGAAATCCGGGCGACGGCGTTGCACTCCCCTTGCACTGTTTTTTCGGGTCCGCCGTCTCACCCGGCGCGCGATTTCAGACAATTCGGACAATTCGCACCCTGTTTTTCAGGGTCCGGAGTCCGAAATCAGAGTCGGCCTAGCGGCTCAGCACCACGCCCTCGCGGCGGGGGTCGGCCCCGGCGTCCCAGCGGCCGTCCCGCCACAGCACCCCGTGCAGGCCCGAGTTCTCCGAGGCGTTGGGGCGCAGCGCGATGCCCGCCGCCGCCAGCTCGGCCCGCAGTTCGGGGCTGAACAGCTCCGTGTCCGCGCCGAAGCCGTCGCCCCGCGCCACCAGATTGGGCAGGTCGATGGCCTCCTGCATGGACAGGTCCCAGGCCAGGGTCCCGATCAGGGCCTTGGCCACATAGGCCAGGATGGAGGTCCCGCCGGGCGAGCCCACCGCGCCCACGAAACGGCCCTCGCGGTCGAGGATGATCACCGGGCTCATGGACGAGCGCGGACGCTTGCCCGGGGCCACCGCATTGGCCACGGGACGCCCCGCCGCATCGGCGGGCGAGAAGGAGAAGTCGGTCAGTTGATTGTTGAGGAAGAACCCCGCCGCCATGCGGCCCGAGCCGAAGAGGCTCTCCACCGTGGTGGTCATGCTGACCGCGTTCCCGTCGGCGTCCACCACCACGAAGTGGGAGGTGCCGGACGGCTCGGCGGTGGCGTCGGCGGCGCGGGGCTGGAAGCCCGGCGGCAGGCCCGGCTCGGCAGCCCCGTCAAGGGTCGCCGTCAGGGCCGCGCGCCGGGCCACATAGGCGGGGTCCAGCAGGCCGGCGACGGGAACCTCCACGAAGTCCGCGTCGCCCACATAGCGGTCGCGGTCGGCGTACATCAGGCTCTGAAGCCGGGCGAAGGCGGTCCAGGCCTCCGCGTCGGCGGGGCCTCCGTCCACGGCCGGGACATGCTCGGCCATGGCCAGCAGCTGCAGCACCGCCAGCCCGCTGGACGGCGGCGGCGGCACGCACACCACATACACCCGCCATTCCCGGCACACCGCCTCGCGCGCCACGGGGGTGTAAGCCGCCAGATCCTCGAGGCTCAGGGCGCCGGGCCGCTCGCCCGCCCGCACCGTCTCGATGATCTCGGCGGCGATGGGCCCGCTGTACAGGGCGTCCGGCCCGTCCTCGGCGAGGGCGCGCACCGTGGCGGCGTAGGCGGGGTTGCGCAGGGTGTCGCCCGCCTCCAGCCGTTCCCCGTCCGCGCCGCTGAAATAGGCCCGCGCCCAGGCGGTCGAGGCCTGGGGCGCCGAGGAGGCGATCATGCCTGCCAGCCGGGGGCTGACGGTGAAGCCGTCCTCGGCCAGCCGCGCCGCATCGCCGAACAGCCCGGACCAGTCCAGCCGCCCATGCCGCTCGTGGGCCATGGCCAGCATGGCCACCGCGCCCGGCGCCCCGGTGGACCGCCCGCTCAGCACCGCCTCTCGGAAGCCCAGCGGCTCGCCGTCCTCAAAGAACAGTTCCGGCGTCGCCGCCGACGGCGCCGTCTCGCGCCCGTCGAAGGCCGTCACCGCCCCGGTGGCGGCGTCGTAGTGCATCAGGAAGGCCCCGCCCCCCAGACCCGAACTCTGCGGCTCCACCAGCCCCAGCACCGCCTGGACGGCCACGGCGGCGTCCACCGCCGACCCGCCCCGCCGCAGCACCGCCATGCCCGCCTCCGCCGCCAGCGGATTGGCGGCGCTGACGATGGGCCCGCGCGCGCCTTGCGAAGGGACCTGCGCCGCGACCGGCGCAGGCTCGGCCGAAATGCGCATCGGCGCGGCGCAGCCCGCCAGGATCAGGGCCGTGGACAGGACCGGCGCCAGCAGGCGCGCCGCACGGCGACGAAGAGAAGGAGACAGGGTCATATCCATCCCCTAAGGCGGAACGCCCCGGCTGAAAACCGCGCGCGCGGTTTCCTGCCGATTCCGCGCAAATGCGGCTTGCATCGTCGCCCCGACGCGGCTAGGTGTCCGGCCCTTCGCGGTTCCACCGCCATGCGCGCCCGTAGCTCAGCTGGATAGAGCACCAGACTACGAATCTGGGGGTCAGGAGTTCGAATCTCTTCGGGCGCGCCATTTCCTGTCCGATGTCACGACGCCCACGGGCCGCCGAGCGATTGGCCTCGCTGGACAGGGCCATCGTCGATTTCGAACAGACGCGCGCAGGGCTGAGGTGTCTGGCCCGGGCCCGTGCGTCAAGAGACACAAGGACCCTGCCGATCATCGCCGCCTTCCAGGGGGAGGTGGCTGAGATCAGGCCCCGTTGTGCCGTCCGAACACCGTGGCCTGGCCCCTGCGATCGATGAGGAGGGTGACGTAGGGCTCGCGTCCCGCCGCCTCCATGCCTGGCGATCCGGCGGGCATGCCGGGTGCGGCGAGCGCCACGGCCTGCGGTTGTTCACGCAGCAGACGGGCGACATCGGCAGCCGGAACATGGCCCTCGATGGCATAGGCCCCGGCCACGGCGGTGTGGCATCCGGCATAGCGGTCCGGCACCCCATGGCGGGCGCGGATCGGGGCGAGATCCTCAAGCTCGACCAATTCGACGGTCCAGCCCGCGCCGCGCATGTGGGTCACCCAACCGTCGCAGCATCCGCACCACGGGGTCTTGTAGGCGGTCATGCGACGGTCCTGCGCCATCGCCGGGCCGGTTGAGGCGAGAGCGACAGCGGCTCCCAGCAGCAGGCGTCGGTTCAGCCGGCCCATCATCAGTGGACCATGAAACGAACGACGCCCGTCATCTCATGACCGTCCGCGCCTTCGGCGGTCCAGTTCAGGACATAGTTGCCGGGAGTCAGGGGCGGCAGGTCAGCGGACACGCGGGTGGTTGCCGCGGCGGAGGCGACAGGGACGGCAACGGCGGCCTGCCCCTCGGCGGTCACGGTGACGGCCTTTAGAGTCATCGCGTGGGGGAAAGTCGCCGTGAACCAGTCGGGCGAGCCATCCGTCATGTCGCCGTCGGCCGGGCTGGTGACGACCTCGTGTGGGGCGTGATCGGCGGAGGGGGCCTCGGCGTCATGGCCTGCGTGCGCGTCCTGGCCTTCCATGGCGCAGCAGCAGCAGACGGCTGTGGCCTGGGCGAAGGTGGGCGCGACCAAGGCCAGGGTCATGGCGACGGCGGGCATAATCTTGCGCATGGACAACTCTCCTAGAACCAGGCCTTCAGGCCGATGACGAAACGGGTGTGTTCGGGTTCGCCGCCGAGCGCGCGGGTCAGGTCGGCGGTGCCGCCAAGTTCGCGGCTCCACTCCACACCGACATAGGGGGCGAATTCCCTGGCGATCTCATAGCGCAGGCGAAGGCCCGCCTCGACATGGGTCAGGCCCGATCCCAGCCTCAGTTCGGGGATGTCGGTCGCCGAGGCTTCGACCTCGACGCGCGGTTGCAGGATCAGGCGCTGGGTGATGCGCTGGTCGTATTCGGCCTCGACCCGTGCGGTCAGGTCGCCTTCGGTGGACAGGAAGGCTGCGGCGTCCACTTCCCACCAGTAAGGGGCGAGCCCCTGCACGCCCAACACCAGATGGGTCGGGTCTTCCCCGTCACGACGGAAGTCCTGGCGCAAGCCTGCCTGCACGTCCCAAAACGGCGAGATCGCACGGCTGTAGAGGGCCTGGATCTCGCCCTCGACCTCCCCATCGAAGGCGCTTCCCCCCTCGGACTTCCACCAGAAGCGGTTGATGTCGCCGCCGGTCCAGCCGCTCACATCCCAAAGCCAACTCTCTTCGCCGTCGCCGAAACCGGCCTCCAGCCGGTCGATGATGACGGCGGTCGCGCGCACGTCGCCATTCTCGCGGCGCAGGATTTCGCGAGGCCCTGTCATTTGCCCGGCGCCCCAGACCGCATCGGCGGCATGGCTCGGTCCGGACAGGGCGCCGGGCGGCGGAGGCGGCTGTCGAGGACGACCGGGATCGTCGGCGCTGGTCGGCACGTCGGGCGGCCCCATGGCGCCTATGTC
>NZ_PNLV01000054.1 GCF_013823285.1 Brevundimonas sp.
TCTGGGGCGCGGTGATCGGCTCGATCCTGCTTCTGCTGCGCAACCGGCTGGCGGTTCCGGCCTTCGGCCTGTCGCTGCTGGGCGCGGTCGTCAGCCTGATCTACGGCCAGTTCATCAATCCGCCGCCGCTGCCCCCGGACATGACGATGATGAGCTACATGCCGTGGGTGATCGTCGTGATCGCCGCCTTCCTGGCCTGGTACGCCTGGACCATGGGCAAGAAAGGCGTTCTGCGCTGAGGGCTGACGGGCGGTCGGGAATGGCCTAAAGCCCGGGCGTGAGTTTCCAGCCGCCCGTCACCCTGTCTGATCAGGACATCGCCGCCGTCCGCTCGTGGGTCATCCACGAGGACGCGCATGTGATCGCCTTCGACAAGCCCTCGGGGCTGTCCAGTCAGGGCGGACGCATTCAGGCCCATACGCTGGACGACCTGCTGTGGGCCTTCGCCCGGTCCAACGGCAAGCGGCCGGATCTGGTGCACCGGCTGGACCGCGACACCTCCGGCGTCATTCTGGCGGGCAAGACCAAGCCCGCAACCGCCTTTCTGGGCAAGGCGCTGCAGGCCAAGCGCTTCCGCAAGACCTATCTGGCGCTTGTGGAGGCCGCGCCCGAGCCGCGCGGCGGGGAGATCGACGCCCACCTGCTGCGTCAGGAGGTCGGCCGCGAAAGCCACATGCGCGTGGTGGAGGAGGGCACGCCCGGCGCCCAGCCGTCGCGCACCCGCTACCGCACCCTGTCCGCCAACGATCAGGGCGCCCTGATCGAACTGGAGCCCCTGACCGGCCGCATGCATCAGCTGCGGGTTCACATGGCGCACATCGGGCGGCCGCTGGTGGGCGATGCGCGCTATGGCGGCGCCCTGACCTTCTCCGGCGGCGCGGCGCCGCGCCTGATGCTGCATGCCGCCCGGCTGACCTTCCCCCATCCCGAGGGTGAAACGCTCACGATCGAGGCGGCGCTTCCGGCGGATTTTCGCGCCCTGATGGACCGCGCGGGCCTGAGCCTCTAGATCAACTGCCATGAACGGCAAGCTTCAGATCGGCGACGTCACCGTGCCCGGCCGGGTGCTGACCGCGCCCATGACCGGCATCACGGACCTGCCGTTCCGTCGCGTGGCCTCGGCGCTGGGCGCGCCCTATGTGGCTACCGAGATGGTCGCCGCGGCTGAGTTGGCCCGCGCCCGGCCCGACGTGGTGCGCCGCGCCGCGGTGGGGGAGGGCCTGCCCCTGACGGTCATCCAGCTGGTGGGCCGCGACCCGGGCCGCATGGCTGAAGGCGCCGCCATGGCCGAGCGCGCGGGCGCGGACATCATCGACCTGAACTATGGCTGCCCGGCCAAGGAGGTCACGGGCGTCGCCTCGGGCTCGGCCCTGATGCGCGATCTGGATCTGGCTTGCGCCATCATCCAGGCGGTGGTGAAGGCCACGTCGCGCCCCGTCACGGTCAAGATGCGTCTGGGCTGGGACGACGCCAGCCGCAACGCACCCGAGCTGGCCCGCCGGGCCGAGGCGCTCGGGGTTCAGGCCGTCACTGTCCACGGCCGCACCCGCAAGCAGTTCTACACCGGCCAGGCCGACTGGACCGCCGTGGGCGAGGTGAAGGCCGCGGTCTCCATCCCGGTCATCGTCAATGGCGACATTCTCACGCCCGAGGATGCTCGTTCGGCGCTGGCGGCGTCCGGGGCCGACGCCCTGATGCTGGGGCGCGGGGTCTATGGCCGTCCGTGGCTGGCCGCTCATCTGGACGCGGCCCTGAACGGCGATCCGGCCGCAGCCGAGCCGGACGCGGCGCTGCGTCTGGCCATCGTGCTCGACCATTTCCGCCAGACCCTGGCCTTCTATGGCGAGGGCCTGGGTCTGAAGATGTTCCGCAAGCATCTGGGCTGGTACGTGGAGCAGGCGCCGTGGCCCGGCTGTCCGCTAGAGCGTCGTCAGGCCAAGGCCCGCCTGTGTCGCCTGGAGACGCCTGAAGCGGTTGAGGCGGCCCTGGGGGACTTGTGGTTGCGGCCCGCCGTCCGGCTGGTGGCGTAATTCAGCAACATTTGTGTTGAGTCCAGGTCACAGCACGGCCTAGTCTGGGAGAATGACTGACCGCGCGCCCTCAGACAGCGCCCTTGATCTGCGCCAGGCCGAACCGGCCTCCGGACGGCTGCACGCCCTGTGGGGCTGGACGCTTCAGAACCGCGGCCGCGCCCTGTTCTGGGTGGCGTACGCGGTGGCGGCTCTCGTGACGGGGGCGGGCGTGTGGCTGGTGGCGGCTGCGCCGGGCGTGGACTCCGGCCGGGGCGGGGCCCAGGCGGCGGCCAGCCAGGCGGTCCTGGTCATCCTGCTGGCCAATCTGGTTCTGATCGCATTCCTGGCTCTGGTTGTGGGCCTGCGGGTGCTTGATCTGGCGCGCGAGCGGGTGCGTGACGCCGGAGCGCGTCTGCACCTGCGCTTCGTCACCCTGTTCTCGCTCGTGGCCGTGGCGCCGGCCATCCTGATCGCGGTGGCCTTCGGCGTATTGGTCAACCGGGGCGTGGACCAGTGGTTCAGCAACAATGTGCGCGCCGCCGTCGAGAACGGCGCCTCCATCGGCCGGGCCTATGTGCTGGACGTGCAGACCGACATGGAGCGTGACCTGGCGACCATGTCGAACGAACTGGGCGGACCGGTGCGGCAGGTGTTCGACAACCGCATACAGTTCTCCAACGCCCTGACCCAGATGGCTGAATTCTTCGGTTATCCGGCTATCTACATCCTGAACGGTGAGGGCGAGGTGCTGGCCCGCGGCGAAACGGCGAGCGCGCCGCCCTATCTGGCCCCGCCCAGTTCCGCCATCGCGGTGGCGGCGGCGGGCGAGGACGCGGCGGTGGAGGCGACCCAGAATCCCGATGTCATACGCATCCTGTATCCGCTGCCGGAGTACGGTGACGCCTATCTCTATGTGGTGCGGCCCCTGGCGCCCGGCCTGATCGCCCAGATGAACACCAGCCAGGACTCCATCGAGGCCTACCGCGAGGCAGAGGAGAGCCGGGCCCGCATCCAGGCCGCCTTCGCCCTGAGCTATGTGGAGACGGCGTTGCTGGTGCTGGTGGGCGCGGTGTGGCTGGGCCTGTCGGCTGCCAACGCCATTGCCAGGCCGGTGGCCCGGCTTGTCCAGGCGGCGGACCGGGTGGCCGAGGGCGATCTGACGGCGCGGGTGGATTCCAGCGCCGACCCTGAGGAGATCGCGGTTCTGTCGCGCGCCTTCAACCGCATGACCGGCGACCTTCAGGCGCAGCAGGAGGCCTTGCGCGCCGCCAGCGAGGACGCCCAGGCCCGCAGCCTGTTCATCGAAACCGTGCTGTCCGGCGTCAGCGCGGGGGTCATCGGTCTGGACAGGAAGGGCCGCATCTCCGCCATCAACGAAAGCGCCACCCAGCTTCTGTCGATCCAGGAGCCGAAAGTTCTGGGCAAGGCCCTCGCGAAGGTCGCGCCCGAGCTAGGCGATCTGGTCGCCCGGGGCGAAGCCCGCGTGGACGAGGAGATCGACGTCACTCGCGACGGCGAGACCCTGCGCCTGCGGGTGCGGGTCGAGGGCGGACTGGGCGGTGAGATGGTGCTGACCTTCGACGACATCACCCGACTTGTCACGGCACAGCGCAACGCCGCCTGGAAGGATGTCGCCCGCCGCATCGCCCACGAGATCAAGAACCCCCTGACTCCCATCCAGCTGTCGGCCGAACGCCTGCGCCGCAAATACCGGTCCCAGGTCGCTGACGATGTGGAGACTTTCGACCGCTGCACCGAGACCATCATCCGGCAGGTGGGTGACATCGGCCGTATGGTGGACGAGTTCTCCTCCTTCGCCCGCATGCCTGCCCCCCGCTTCGCGCCGGAGGACGCCGCCGAACTCCTGCGTCAGGCCGTGTTCGCCCAGCGCGTCGCGGATCCCGAGGTGGCTGTTCACATGGCCGACCCGCCTGACGCCGTCATCAGCTGCGACGGCCGCATGGTCGGCCAGGCCCTGGCCAATCTGCTCAAGAACGCCGGGGAGGCCGTGGCGGCCGCCCGCACCCAGGGCCGCAAGGCCGACGGCGGCGTCTCGGCCGTGCTGGAGGTCGAGGACGGCCGCGCCACCTTCATCATCGAGGATGACGGCGTCGGCTTGCCGGAAAAGGATCGCGACCGCCTGACCGAGCCCTATGTCACCACCCGCGAGAAGGGCACCGGCCTAGGCCTGGCCATCGTCAAACGCATCTGTGAGGACCACGGCGGCGAACTGAAGCTGGCGGACGCGCAGGACCTGAAGGGCGCGCGTTTCTGCATGATCTTCCCCCTTCAGAACTCAACCCCATTGGACGCCCCTGCGGCGTCGCAACAATAGAGAGGCGACATGCGAGTCACACCTGGCGGCGCCGACGTTCTGGTCGTCGATGACGAGGCCGACATCCGTGATCTGGTTTCCGGCCTCCTCGAGGACGAGGGTCACGCGGTGCGGACTGCGTCCAACTCAGAAGAAGCCCTGGCCGCTATCAAGGCCAGGAAGCCCTCGCTGCTGGTTCTGGACATCTGGATGCAGGGCGGCGGCATGGATGGGCTGGAACTGCTCGATCTGGTCATGGAACTGGACGCCGACCTGCCGGTGGTCATGATTTCGGGCCACGGCAACATCGAGACCGCCGTCAGCGCGCTCAAGCGGGGCGCCTATGACTTCCTGGAGAAGCCGTTCAAGTCCGACCGCCTTGTGCTGGTCGTCGAGCGGGCGCTGGAAGCCTCGACCCTCAAGCGCGAGAACCGTCGCCTGCGCGCCCGGGCCTTCGTGCCCAAGGGCCTGATCGGGTCGTCCAACTCGGCCCAGCAGTTGCGCTCCACCATCTCCAAGGTGGCCCCGGCCAACAGCCGCGTCCTTGTGGCCGGCCCTCCCGGATCGGGCAAGGAGCTTGTGGCCCGTCAGATTCACGACGGCAGCCCCCGCGCCCGCGCCGAGTTCGTCGCCATCTCCGCTGCGGGCATGACGCCCGAACGGCTGGACGTCGAGCTGTTCGGTGAGGAAGGGGCCGGCGGCCGCCCCTCCAAGATCGGCGTGTTCGAGCGGGCCCACAACGGCACCCTCTATCTGGACGAGGTGGGCGACATGCCCCGCGAGAGCCAGAGCCGCATCCTGCGCGTTCTGGTCGAGCAGCGCTTCCGCCGGGTGGGCGGGGACACCGATGTCCAGGTGGATGTGCGCGTCATCACCTCCACCTCGCGCGACCTGCGTCACGAGATCGCCGAGGGGCGCTTCCGCGAGGACCTGTTCCACCGCCTCAACGTGGTGCCTATCCGCGTGCCGCCCCTGTCCGAGCGGCGCGAGGACATCGGCGAGCTGGTCAACTATTTCGTCGACACCCTGTGCGAGTCCCAGGGCCTGTCCCGTCGCAGCCTCAGCGACGACGCCCTGGCCGTGCTGCAGGTCCACGACTGGCCCGGCAACGTCCGCCAGTTGCGCAACAATGTGGAGCGGCTGCTGATCCTGGCCACCGGGGACGCCTCGGAGCCCATCACGGCCGACATGCTGCCGCAGGAAGTAGCCAACACCGGTGCGGCCGGCGCCCTGGGCGCCGAGCGGGTCATCGCCCTGCCTCTGCGCGAGGCGCGGGAGGTGTTCGAGCGGGAATATCTGACCGCCCAGATCATGCGCTTCGGGGGCAACATCTCGCGCACCGCCACCTTCATCGGCATGGAGCGGTCGGCGCTGCACAGGAAGCTGAAGTCGCTGGGCGTGGCGCCCGTGCGCGGCGGCGTCGAGGATGAGGAAGGCAACGGGGACTGATGTCGAGGGTCGCTTACGTCAACGGAGTCTACCGGCCCCACGGCCAGGCGGTGGTCCATGTGGAGGACCGGGGTTTCCAGTTCGCCGACGGGGTCTACGAGGTCTGGTCCGTGGCCGATGGGCGGCTGGCCGATTTCGACGGCCACATGACGCGCCTGTTCCGCAGCCTCGGGGAACTGCGCATCGAGCCGCCCATGAGCCGCGATGCCCTGACCCGGGTGCTGCGCGAGACGGTGCGACGAAACCGGGTCCGCGACGGAATCGTCTATCTGCAGGTCACCCGCGGCACGGCGCGCCGTGACCACCCGTTCCCGCCGCCGGGCACGCCCCCCAGCGTGGTCGTGACCGCCAGGTCCATGAATTTCGAGGCGCTGGACGCGAAAGCCGCCAAGGGCATCACCGTCCTGACCCAGCCGGACAACCGCTGGGGCCGGTGCGACATCAAGACGGTGGGACTGCTGCCCAACGTGCTGGCGAAACAGGCGGCGCTGGACGCCGGGGCCGGCGACGCCTGGCTGGTGGACGAGATGGGTCTGATCACCGAAGGCACCTCCAACAACGCCTGGATCGTGGACAAGGACGGCGCCCTCAGGACCCGCGACATCCAGGCCAACATCCTGCGTGGCATCACCCGCCAGACTCTGATGGAGATCGTCAGGGAGGAGGGCCTGACCGTCGACGAGCGCCCCTTCAGCGTCGAGGACGCCAAACAGGCCCGCGAGGCCTTCGTCACCTCCGCCTCCGCCTTCGTCCTGCCGGTGGTGGGCATCGACGGGGCGAAGATCGGCGACGGCAAGCCCGGCCCACTGGCGAAGCGGCTGCGCGATCTCTATCTGGACAAGACCCGCGACGAGGCTATCTAGATCGTTGCCGTCGCGCCCGAGTGCGGGCTAGGGTCAGTCCACGGCGTATCCGTCGTCTCCGACGTCCTCCCCGGCGTCGGTCGATCAACAACAAAGAACAGGACAAACCTGGCCATGTCGCAAGACAAGAGACAGAACCTTCAGGACACCTTCCTCAACAGCGTCCGCAAGACCAAGACCCCGCTGACCATCTTCCTGGTGAACGGCGTGAAGCTGCAGGGCATTGTCACCTGGTTCGACAACTTCTGTGTGCTTCTGCGTCGCGACGGCCAGTCCCAGCTGGTCTACAAGCACGCCATTTCCACCATCATGCCTTCCGCGCCCGTGCAGCTGTACGAGCCCGAGGCGGATGAGGACTGATTGACCTCCAAATTCATTGACCACGCCCCGGAGGTCCAGCGCGCCGTCGTCATTCACCCCGACGGGCGCGGGACGTCCTCGCGCCTTGCCGAGGAGCGGCTGGAGGAGGCCGTAGGCCTGTCCGCCGCCCTGGATCTTGACGTGCGCGCCGCCGAGGTGGCGCGCCTGCGCCGCACCGTGCCCGCCACCCTGTTCGGCATGGGCAAGGTGGACGAGATCGCCGCCCTGATCCGCGCCGCCGAGGCCGATGTGGTGGTCATCGACGACGCCCTGACCCCGGTCCAGCAGCGCAATCTTGAGAAGGCGTGGGAGGTCAAGGTCATCGACCGCTCCGGCCTTATCCTCGAGATCTTCGGCCGCCGCGCCCGCACCGCCGAGGGACGACTGCAGGTCGAACTGGCCCGTCTGGACTACGAACGCTCGCGGCTGGTCCGCACCTGGACCCACCTGGAGCGACAGCGGGGCGGCACCGGCTCCACCGGCGGCCCCGGCGAAACCCAGATCGAGCTGGACCGGCGCATGATCGCCGACCGCATCGACAAGCTGAAGGCCGAGTTGGAGGACGTGCGCCGCACCCGCGCCCTGCACCGCAAAGCCAGAAAGCGCGTGCCGTTCCCGTCCGTGGCCCTGGTGGGCTACACCAATGCCGGCAAGTCGACCCTGTTCAACCGCCTGACCGGCTCGGAGGTCCTGGCCAAGGACCTGCTGTTCGCCACCCTGGACACGACCCAGCGCACCATCCGCCTGCCGCAGGGACGCCCGGCCATCATCGCCGATACGGTGGGCTTCATCTCCGATCTGCCCCACGAACTGGTGGCGGCGTTCCGCGCCACGCTGGAGGAGGTGGGCGAGGCCGACCTGATCCTGCACGTGCGCGACATCGCCAGCACCGACACAGAGGCCCAGCGCCGCGACGTGGAGCAGGTTCTGGAGCAGATCCCCGTGCCCGAGGGGCGCACCCGTCGAGTGCTGGAGGTCTGGAACAAGATCGACCTGCTGTCCGACGAGGACCGCGAGGCCGTGCTGGGTCAGGCCGCACGCCAGCTTCAGGAGGGCAAGGCCGTCGCCGTCTCCGCCTGGACGGGGGAGGGGATCGAGACCCTGCGCGAGGCCATCGCCGCCCTGGTGGACGACGAGCCGGAAACCCGCCTGACCCTTGATCCCGGGCAGGGCGAGGCCCTGGCCTGGCTCTACGAGCACGGCCGCGTCACTTTCCGCGACACCGACGCCGACGGCCGCGTCCATCTTGTGGTCAAACTTCCCGCCGCCGCGCTGGGCCGCTTCGAGCAACGCTTCGGCCTGTAGGCTGGCGCGCTTCAGCCTGTCGGCAATCCGCCCGTCTGTCTCAGCGCCTCGAACAGGGCGATCGCCGCCGAAGTGGCCAGATTCAGGGAGCGGGCCTCGGGGCGAATCGGAATGAACAGCCGCGCATCCGCCGCCTCATGCACGAAATCGGGCGCGCCGGCGGTCTCCCGCCCGAACAGCAGGCGATCCTCCGGATGAAAAGCGAAGTCGGTCATGACCCGGGCCGCCTTCGTCGTGAACAGAATCAGCCGCCCCGGCTGTCCGGCGCGGCCATAGGCTTGCCAGTCGTCATGCACCGTCATGTGCGACAGGGGGCCGTAATCCAGGGCCGCGCGCTTCATGGCGCGGTCGTCCAGGGCGAAGCCCGTGGGCCGGATCACGTCCAGCGGCACCCCGAAACAGGCCGACAATCGGATGCAGGCGCCCACGTTCTGGGGAATGTCAGGTTGAAAAAGGGCGAGACGCATTCTAAGGCCCTCATACGCGCGGGGCGGGGCCTTGTCGCGGCCTTAATTGCGAACGCTTCGCATAGAAGCGTCAGTGACTTGCGGCGAACCGCCGCAAATCGGGGCCGAGGCATGGACTGGACGACCCCGCAGGGTTTACGCACCACAGCGTCGTTCCGTTCCGGACCGGCGATGGGTTCTGCAGAGGTGAGACGTTGGCCGAATCGGGCGGACATCCTGAAGGCGGCGGGCAAGACCCGAACCGTCGTGATTTCATTCACATCGCCGCGGGGGCCGCTGCGGCCGGCGCCGGCGTCGCGGCCGTCTGGCCCCTGATCAATTCCATGAACCCGGCGGCTGACACCCTGGCCCTGGCGTCCATCGAGTTCGACCTCACCAAGGTCCAGGAAGGCCAGCAGGTCGTGATCAAGTGGCAGGGCAAGCCGGTGTTCGTGCGCTACCGCACCCCGGCCGAGATCGCGCGCGCCCGCGCCGAGGACAACGCCGGCCTGCCGGATCCCCAGACCGACGCCGAGCGCGTGATCGAAGGTCATGAGCAGTATCTGGTGCTGGTGGGGTCCTGTACGCACTTGGGCTGCGTGCCCACCTTCGGCACCGGCGATTTCGGCGGCTGGTTCTGCCCTTGCCACGGGTCGCACTACGACACCTCGGGCCGTATCCGCCGGGGCCCGGCGCCCGCCAATCTGGTGGTCCCGACCTATGAGTATCTGAACGACACCCGGATCCGGATCGGCTGAGCGCGGACGTAAGAGAAATCATGAGCGACCACGAATCCACCTACGTCCCCAAGACCGCTTTCGAGCGGTGGATGGACAGCCGTCTGCCGATCATTCGTTTCGGCGCGGACTACATGAGCCTGCCGACCCCCAGGAATCTCAACTACTGGTGGACCTTCGGCGGCATCCTGATGCTGTGCCTGGGCATCCAGATCGTGACCGGCATCCTGCTGGCCATGCACTATGTGCCCAACACCGAGATGGCCTTTGAATCGGTCGAACGCATCATGCGCGACGTGAACGGGGGCTGGCTGATCCGCTATGTCCACGCCAACGGCGCCTCGATGTTCTTCATCGCGGCCTACATCCACATGCTGCGCGGCCTGTACTACGGCTCGTACAAGGCCCCGCGCGAGATGATCTGGATCGTCGGCTGCCTGATCTTCTTCCTGCTGATCGGCACCGCTTTCCTCGGCTACGTCCTGCCCTGGGGCCAGATGTCGTTCCACGGCGCGGTGGTGATCACCAATCTGATCGGCTCCATCCCGGTGGTGGGCGGTCCGATCCTGACCTGGCTGCAGGGCGGTCCGGCCATCGACAACGCGACCCTGAACCGCTTCTTCTCGCTGCACTATTTGCTGCCGTTCCTGATCGCCGGCTGCGTGGTGCTGCACCTGTGGGCCCTGCACCACGCCGGTCAGAACAACCCGGTGGGGATTCTGATCCCCAAGGAGCGCCAGGCCAAGGACACCCTGCCTTTCCACCCGTACTACACGGTCAAGGACGGCTTCGCGGTCATCCTGTTCCTGCTGCTGTTCTCCTACTTCGTGTTCTTCAATCCGAACGCCCTGGGCCACGCCGACAACTTCATCCCGGCCAACCCGCTGGTGACGCCCGCCCATATCGTGCCGGAATGGTACCTGCTGCCGTTCTACGCCATCCTGCGAGCCATCCCCGACAAGTTCGGCGGCGTGGTGGCCATGTTCGGCTCCATCGGCATCCTGTTCGTGCTGCCGTGGCTGGACCGGTCCCGCATCCGCTCCATGCGCTACCGTCCGATCATGAAGGTGCTGTTCGTCCTGTTCGTGGTGAACGGCTTCATCCTGGGCTGGTGCGGCGCCGAGCTGCCGGACGCCCATGTGATCGGCAACTTCTCCACCTTCACCGTCTATGACGGCGACCTGAACAGCTTCCTGTGGCTGGGGCGTTTCGCGACCCTCTACTACTTCGCCTTCTTCTTGGTCATGCCGTTCGTGGCGCTGAAGGAGAAGCCGCTGCCGGTCCCGAGCTCCATCTCCGAACCCGTCCTTTCGCCTGCCGTGCCTTCGCACGATGAGGCCCACCCCGAGAAGAAGGGTTGAGCGCGATGATGCGTCCTGTCGCCAAAGCCCCCCGCATGGCCGTGAAGGCCGCCCTCGTCGCCGCCGTCGCGGCCCTGGGCCTGACCGCCGCCGCGCCCGCGCTCGCAGCGGGTGAGGCCAAGCATCCGCGCTCCGGCAACTTCAGCTTCGAAGGGCCCTTCGGCACCTTCGATCAGGGTCAGTTGCAGCGGGGCTACAAGGTCTACCGTGAGGTCTGCGCCGCCTGTCACGGCATGGATCTGCTGTCCTTCCGCAACCTGGCGGAAGAGGGCGGGCCGTTCTGGGATCCGCACGAGAGCAATCCCAACAACAATCGTTTCGTGCGCGCCCTGGCCGCCGAGTTCGAGATCGCCGACATCGATTCCGAAACCGGCGAGGCGGTGCTGCGTCCGGGCACGCCTGCCGACAGTTTCCCGAACCCGTATCCGAACGCCACGGCCGCCGCTGCGGCCAACGGCGGCGCCTTCCCGCCTGACCTGTCCGTCATGGCCAAGGCCCGACACGACGGCGCCAACTACATCTACTCGCTGCTGTCCGGCTACGAAGAGCCCCCCGCCGGTCTGCGCATGGCCTCGGGCCAGTACTACAACCCCTATATGGCCGGTGACATGACGCCCTTCTGGGACGGCGATCCGGAGCATGTGCCCTACGGCGGCTTCATCGCCATGCCGAACCCGCTGCGGGCCGGCCAGGTGACCTTTGACGACGGGACCGAGGCGACCGTCGACCAGATGTCGCGCGACGTGGCCGCCTTCATCGCGTGGGCGTCTGATCCCAGGGCGGTGGAGCGCAAGCGCACCGGTCTGGCGGTGATGATCTACCTGCTGCTGTTCGGGGGCCTGACCTACGCCAGCTACCGCCGCATCTGGCGCGGCGTCGCTCACTGACCCCCAGCATATGACCAGACGAAAGGCCCGTGAATCGCTTCACGGGCCTTTTGCTTTTTTTCCGGACCGCCGCGTCTGGCTTCAGCCGCCGCGCGCCGCCGCGATGGCCCCGGCCACCACACGCGGATCGATCCCGTCGGTGGCGCGGCCGTTGACGATGAAAGTCGGGGTGCCCTGAAGGTTCATCTGGCGCGCGGCCTCGTGAATGTCGCCCACGTGCCCCTCGGCCGCCTGCGAGGTGATGAAGGCGCGCGCGGCGTTCATATCCACGCCCGCTTCCTGCAGCACTTCGTCCACCGCCGCTACATCCAGCGCCGGCTCGGCCATCAGGGCCTGATGGACCTCCAGATACCGACCCTGCTCGTGGGCGGCCAGAGCCGCGCGGGCGGCGTAGTTTGAGGTCTCGTCTCCTGGCCGATCCAGAATGGGCCATTCCTTGAAGACGAAGCGCACGTCGGGATTGGCCTGAACCAGCGCCAGCAGGCCCGGCGCCACCGACTTGCAGCCCGGACAGCGATAATCGAAGAACTCGATCACCGTCACCGCCGCCTGCCCGGGCGCGGGCCCCACGGCGGGATCGCGCGGATCGTGGGCGATCAGGGAGGGATCAGAGGATATGGCCGCGTTGATCGCCTCGGTTCCAGCCGCCTGCTGCTGGACCTGCCGCGCCTGAAGCATTTCCTCCAGCACCTCGGGATGACTGAGCAGATAGGCGCGCACCCGGCCGTCGAAGTCTCCGCCGGTCAGCCAGGGCAGGGCCGAGACCCCCAGCGCGACCACGGATACGCCCAGGGCGGCCAGCCCGAGACGCGGATCGCGGATCCAGCCGGCGCGGTCGGAAGAAGGCGTGGCCGGGCGGTCGGCGTCGTCAGTCATGAAATCTCCTGGGGGCTCAGTGCTGGTGCGCGGGCGTGTGTGACAGGCGTCGCGCCGTCACCTCTTCGTAAAGGGACCGGGGTCGCTCACTTTGGCGACGATCCAGGTCGTCCAGATCCTCGGGCCTGGCGCCTGAGGCCAGAACGATGTCCACGGCCCTGCGCCACTCGACCGATCCGGGGTCGAGCATGTCGCGGGCACGCAGGGCGAACTGGGTCGCCTGCCGCTGCTGGCCGACGGAGAAGTGGAACTCGGCCGAGGCCAGGCGCGCCTCACCCTCCATGCCCAGCGTCGAATAGGCCTGGGACATGAGCCGCCAGGCCATGGGATTGTTCGGCTCATCGATCGTGGCGCGGCGCAGCTCGGTGATCGCGCGGTCCAGGACCGTCTCGTCATGGGTCTCGATCAGGGCGTGCGCCAGATTGATCCGCAACAGGGGCGCATCCTCCGGCATCAGCTCCACTGCGCGCGTATGGGCCGGCACGGCGGCGGCGGGAGAGCCGGCCTCGAACAGAATCTGTCCCTTGAGCTCCCAGTAATAGGGATTCTCCGGGTCCTCCTCGATCAGGGCGTCCACGGCGTCCACGGCCCGCTGGGTCTCCCCCTGGCGATACCAGGCGATGGCCCGGGCGTAGCGGGCGGGCAGGGACGTATCGCTTTCCCGATAGGTGCGGAAGGTCTGGGTGGGCGGATTCAGGAAGGCGTCGATCTTGGCCAGCATCAGGGCGTGCTGGCCCGCCCAGTGTTCCGGCTCTGCGGCGTTGTAGTTGGGCAGGTTCTCCACCGGGCGACGCAGGTTCTCGATGCGGCGCGACGACAGCGGGTGGCTGCGGAAATAGGGATAGCGGCGGGCGTCGGAAAACACTTCCTGCGCCCGGAATTCCTCGAAGAACTCCACCAGGCCCCGCGCCGACAGGCCCGCGCGGTCCAGGGCCTGGGCGCCGGTGAGGTCAGCCTCGCCTTCCTGGCTCTGCATGTACTGCAGCGCGCCGATGGTGCCGAAATAGCCCGAGCTGCCCAACAGGGCTGCGCCCGCGTCCGGCGCGCCCGCCGCGATGGCCAGGGCGCCCAGGGCCATGGACACCAGGAAGGGTTGCATGCCCGCGTCGGAAGCTCCGTCACGCAGGGTATGGCGGTTCTTGATGTGACCGGCCTCGTGGGCGATCACGCCCAGAAGCTGGCCGGGATTGTCGGTCTCCAGGATCAGCCCCGTGTGAAACCCCATGATCTGCCCGCGCGTGGCGAAGGCGTTCAGGGTCGGGTCGTTGATCAGCAGGATGGTGACGTCATCCGGCTCCAGCCCCATGGCGTCCAGCACCGGGTCGGACCATTCACGGATGATGGACTCGACCTCGGTGTCACGGATGATGGACTGGGCGGAAGCGTGATCCGCCGCGAACAGCCCTGTCGCCAGGACCGCTGCTGCGGCGACGCCTGAAACGAGACGACGAGGCAAGGCCATGTTCGAACTCCTCGACTTCAGCCCCCGCGCCCCCGCATCAATCTAGCGTCCCCGCCTCAGCGGCGCCACCACCCTCGTTTGGGTTTGGCGGGCGGCGCCTGAATCTGGGCGTCGTCCGCCTCGATGATCGCGGCGATGTCGGCCTTGGCTTCAGGCTCCGGGGCCACGACAGGTTCCGGCTCAGGCGCGGCCTGCACCTGCGGCCGGACTGGCTCCGGCGCCGGTTCGGGCGCGGCTTGGGGAGAGTCCGCCAGCGCCTCCTCGACGGCCGGTTCGGCGATCGTGACTTCCAGCGCCTCGCCCGCCACGTCGGCGGCGGGCTTGCGGCGAACGCGCCGGCGCTTGGGCGCTTCGACGGCGTCTGCGACCGGGGCGGGAACGGTGTCCGGCTCCACGTAGGGCTTGGCCTCCTCGGGCGTCATGCCTTCCGACGCTGCGCGCGCCCTGGCGGCTTCCTCCCGGCTGCGGCGCGGCCGCGCGGGCTTTTCGGTCCTTTCGTCGCCGCGCTCCGGCCGTTCGGTCTGTTCGCTGCGTTCGGGATGTCCGCCCTCCATCAGGTCCAGCGGGTTGAACCACACGTAGGGATCCTGCACCGACGGGGTGCGGCCGCGCACCCAGGTGTAGGCGTCGCGATCGCCTTCTTCACGGGCGCGGCGGCCGCCACGGCGTCCACGGCGGCGGCGGCGGCCGCCTTCGTCATCATTGCCGGCGGCCTCGAAGGCGTCGTCCTCGCGGGCCGGAGCGGCGCCGGACTCATCGTCCTCGCCGCCGCGTCCGCCACGCCGGCGCCGGCGACGGCGACGGCCGCGGCCTTCGCCGTTTCCATCGTTCTCGTCGCGGGTTTCGGTCCGTTCGCCGCCGACCTGATCCGGGGCCTCGGTCTCTTCGGAGTCGTCGTCCTCGTACTCGTCTTCGTCCTCGTCGTCCTCGACGGCCAGGTCATCGACGTCGTCGGCGGACGAGGGCAGGGCCTTGTCCTGATACGGCGGCTCGAAGTCCTCGTTGGTTTCGGTGCGCTCGATGACATGTTCGCTCTGGGCCAGGCTGTCGTCCACGATCACGTTGACGAACAGGCCGCGCTGTTCCTCGAGGCGGCTCAGATGGGCGCGCTTGTGGTTCAGGACGTACAGGGCCACGGCCGTGCACAGACGCAGGTTGATCGCCCCGGCGCCGCCCTTGCCCGCCTCGATGTCCACCAGACGCAGGGCCATCAGGGCGGCGGACTCCACCGACCGGATGCGCCCGGCGCCCTGACAGTGCGGGCACACCTCCGTGGCGCCTTCCAGCACGCCGATGCGGCGACGCTGGCGGCTGATCTCCATCAGGCCGAAGATCGAGATCTTGCCCATCTGGACGCGGGCCCGGTCCGTCGACAGCGCGTCCTTGAGGACCTTCTCGACCGACCGGTTGTTCTTGGCTTCATCCATGTCGATGAAGTCGATGACCACGAGCCCGGCCAGATCGCGCAGACGCAGCTGGCGGGCGGCCTCCACAGCCGCCTCAAGATTGGTCTTGTAGGCCGTTTGCTCGACGTTGCGCTCCTTGGTGGCGCGCCCGGAGTTGACGTCTATGGCCACCAGGGCCTCGGTCTGGTTGATCACCAGATAGCCGCCGGACTTCAGCGGCACCACGGGCTGGTGGATCTGGTGCAGGATGTCCTCGATGCCCTGGGCCGCGAACAGCGGCCTGGAGCCCTTGTACAGGTGCACCTTCTTGGCTTGGGAGGGCATCAGCACGCGCATGAAGTCCCGCGCCTCGCGCCAGCCTTCCTCGCCCTCGACCTGGATGCCGTCGAAATCCTTGTCGAACATGTCGCGCACCGCGCGGCGGACCAGGTTCTCTTCCTCATAGATCAGCGAGGGCGCGTTGGAGTTCAGCGTCGTCTCGCGGATCGTCTCCCACAGGCGCAGCAGATATTCGTAGTCCCGCTTGATCTCGGCCTTGGTGCGCTTGGCGCCGGCCGTGCGGATGATCAGGCCCATGCCCTTGGGCACTTCCAGGGCCGCCGCCGCCGCCTTCAGGCGCTTGCGGTCCGTGGCCTGGGTGATCTTGCGGCTGATGCCGCCGCCCTTGCCGGTGTTGGGCATCAGCACGCAGTAGCGTCCCGCCAGCGACAGCCATGTCGTCAGGGCCGCGCCCTTGGCCCCGCGCTCGTCCTTGACCACCTGCACCAGCAGGATCTGGCGGCGCTTGATCACGTCCTGGATCTTGTAGCGCCGCATCAGGCGACGCTTCAGGCGCTCTTCCTCGGCGGGGCCGCCCTCGGACTCGTCGTCGGCGCTTTCGCGCTCCAGATGCTCGTCGCCGTCGTCGTCCGTCTCGGCCATGATGGCTTCGCGGTCGGCGACCGGGATCTGGTAATAGTCCGGATGGATTTCGTTGAAGGCCAGGAAGCCGTGGCGATTGCCGCCGTATTCCACGAAGGCCGCCTGCAGGCTGGGCTCTACGCGGGTGACCTTGGCCAGATAGATATTGCCGCGCAGCTGGCGCCGCGCCTTGGATTCAAAATCAAATTCCTCGACCTGGCGGCCGTCCACGATGGCGACGCGCGTTTCTTCCGCGTGCGCCGCATCGATCAGCATTGTCTTCGACATTAAGTGTATCTCCAGGGCGCGCCGGTCCCCGGCCTTCCGTCAGGAAGGCGCGAGCGGCTCGCCGATATGGTGTGAGGGGCATGGCCCGCGTCGATCCAAAGGCCGAGCGGACGCGGGCGCGAGTGGCGCCGGCTGCGTCGTCAGGCTGCGGGGAGACGGAAGGCGTCAGGCCCATGATTGTTATCGTTGCTCCAAGACCGGTGCGCACGCGGCGCGATCGGCCTCAGGTGAGCGAGTCGGCCGGATGGTCCGGAAAACCCGTCGGATAAGGCGGAATTGGACCGTTCACGCGCCTTCGCGGCGAGCGATCCGTGCATAGCATAGTGATGCGCGGGGCGAATGGAAAGCGCCGTCCGCCTTAACCCGTTGCTCACCACGGCATGGCATGGTGGTGGAAAGAACACTTTAATTGGTGGGTGCATCGCGCATGTCGCGAATGGTCGAGAGCTTTTCTGGACAAGAAGGCCGTGTTCGTCGCGGCCTGTTGATCCTTGCCGCCCTGATCGTTTTCGCGGTGGCCGTTCTGGCGGCGGGGGCCGGTCTGGCCCTGGGCGCCCAGGGCGATGTGCTGCGTGTGCGCTTCGGCGGCGACGCCGAGCGGACCCGCATCGTGGTGGACATGGAGCGGACCGCCCGCGGTTCCGTCCGTGAGTCGGGCGAGGCCGGGCGTGTGGTGCTCAGCCTGTCCGGTGTCTCGGCCGGGCAGGGCGTCAGCGGGCGCGGCCTGGGCCTCGTGCGCGCCTATGAAATGCAGGGATCCGGCCGCGGCGCGGAGCTGCGGCTGGAGCTGGCCGGCGGCGCCGAGGTGGAGCGCCGCTTCCTGCTGCCCCCCGGCGACGGGATCCCCCACTATCGCTATGTCATCGACCTGAAGGCCACCGACGCGGCCGCGGCCCCCCGGCCCGAGCGCAATCCGCCGCGGACGGTTTCCGCCCCTCAGAGGCGCGAGCGGCCCCTGATCGTCATCGACGCCGGCCACGGCGGGCACGATCCCGGAACCCTGGGCGGGCGCGTCAATGAAAGCGCCGTGACGCTGCAGGCGGCCCAGGATCTCAAGACCGAGATCGAGCGCATCGGCGGCTATCGGGTCATGCTGACCCGCACCTCCGACGTCTATGTCACCCGTTCGCGCCGGGTCGCCATGGCCCGCGAGGCCGGAGCCGACCTGTTCATCTCGCTGCACGCCGATGCGGGCGCCGACCGCACCACGCGCGGCGCCAGCGTCTACACCCTGTCCGAACAGGGCGCCGTGCGCGCCGTGCGTCAGGCCACCAGCCGCGACGGCTGGCATGCCGATCTCCAGCTGCCGGGCCGGGACCCGACGGTCGACCGCATCCTGCTGGACATGACCCAGCGCGCCACCCAGAACCGTTCGGCCCAGGCGGCGCGCGTCCTGCTGACCCATCTGGAGGCCTCGGGCCATCCGATGCTGAACCGCAGCCACCGCGACGCCAATTTCGAGGTCCTGCTGGCGCCCGACGTCCCGGCCCTGCTGCTGGAGATGGGCTTCATGACCAATCCGGACGACGAGCAGCTCCTGACCGACGAA
>NZ_PNLV01000055.1 GCF_013823285.1 Brevundimonas sp.
GGACAGGGTGGCCGCCGCCATCCTCAACGACATCGGCCCCGAGGTGGCGCCGGAGGGCTTGGCCCGCATCGCGGCCTACGCGGGTCAGAAGGTGGAGATCCGCAGCTGGGACGACGCCGCCGACTACGCCCGGCGCACCAACGGCGCGGCCCTGCCGCACTATGGTCCCGACGACTGGATGGCCTTCGCCCGCCGCGTCTTCCGTGAAGGCGCCGACGGCATTCCGGTGCTGGACTACGATCCTGACATCGCCGCGCCCATGCGTGCGGCGGGCAAGGACGCCCTGGTCCCCGACCTGTGGCCCGCCTTCCGCAATCTGGCCGGGGGCCGCAAGCTCCTGCTGGTGCGCGGCGCCACGTCGGACCTGCTCAGCCCTGACATCGCCGGTCGCATGCGCGAAGCCGCCCCGCACATGGACTTCGTGGAGGTCCCCGGCGTCGGTCACGCCCCCATGCTGGACGAACCGGCGGCGCGCGACGCCATCCTGGGCTTCCTCGCGGACGCGGCCTGATCAGTCCGGCTCGCGCTCGCCCACCTCGGCCGGGCGCACCGCCAGGATCCAGCCGTCGGCGATGTGCAGTTCGGGCGTCGCCTCAAGGGTGAAGGGCAGGTACCAGGTCTGGCCGCCCTCGGCCGGGGTAATCTCCAGCATGTCCGAGGCCCCGAAATTCTGCATCGCCTTGATCCGCCCCAGCACGCGGCCGTCCGGACCCCGCGCCTCCAGCCCGATCAGGTCGGTGACATAGACCTCGTCCTCGTCCGGCGCGGGAAAACGCTCGCGGGGGACGAACAGCTTCAGGCCGCGCAGGGCGTCGGCCTGTTCCTTGGTCTCGATCTCCTTCGCCCGGCCGATCACCGCGCCCTTGGCGGCGCGGGCCGTGGTCAGGCTCAGGCCGACCGAGCCGTCGGCGCGCAGCAGCGGACCATAGGCCTTGAGCGCCAGGGGGTCGGCGGTGAAGGCGGTCACCCGCACCTCGCCCCGCACCCCGAAGCCCCCGGCCACCTGGCCCACGAGGATGAGTTTTGCGTCGGACATCATCCAGAACTCCGCTCACCCCGGCGAAGGCCGGGATCCAGATCGTAAGGCGCCCGCCGGAAACGGAAAGGAGCAGCGCCTCGGTGGGAAACGCTGCTCCTGACTTCTCCGGACCCCGGCCTGCGCCGGGGAGGACGGCCGATTAGGCCTCGGTCTTTTCCTCGGTCGCCTCTTCGGCGGCGGGGGCCTCCTCGGCGGCCGGAGCCTCTTCAGCCGCGGCTTCGGCCGGAGCGGCTTCCTCAGCAGCAGGGGCCTCGGCGGCGGGCTCTTCGGCGGCCGGAGCTTCTTCTTCCTTGGGCGCGGCGGCGGCGGCTTCAGCAGCGGCCTTGGCCTCTTCCTTGGCGGCGGCTTCGGCCTCGGCGCGGTCGGTTTCGCGCTGGGCGCGCTCGGCGGCGCGCTCCTGGGCCTTCTTGCCCGGCTGGGCGCGGTTCGGGTTGTTGCCCTGGGTCCAGGTGACCTGACCGGCCAGAGCCTCATCCTGGCTCAGGAAGCGGGCCACGCGGTCGGTGGGCTGGGCGCCCTTCTTGAGCCACTCCGAGATGCGGTCGGCCTTCAGCTTCACGCGGGGCTCGGCGTGGTCCTTGGGCAGCATGGGGTTGTAGCTGCCCACGCGCTCGATGAATTTGCCGTCGCGCGGCGAATGGGAGTCAGCCACCACGATGTGGTAGTAGGGGCGCTTCTTGGCGCCGCCGCGGCTCAGACGAATCTTCAGCATTTTCAGTCTCTTTCGTTAGAAGTCGTTATTTCTTCGGAGGGAATCCGGGAAGGCCGGGAAGCCCGCCGGGGGGAAGGTCGGGGCCGCCGGGCGCACCCAGGCCCGGCAGCATCGATTTCAGTTTCTCGGGATCGGGAGGCGGCAGCTTGCCGCCGCCCATGGCCTGCAGCCGCGCCATGTCCTGGCCGCCGCCCATGCCCATCATGGCGGCCATCTTCTGCAGGTTCTTGCCGCCGCCCCTGGACAGCGCCTTGACCGCGTCGGCCATCTGGCGGTGCTGTTTCAGCAGGCGGTTGATCTCCTGCACCTCGACCCCGGCGCCCGCGGCGATGCGGCGCTTGCGGCTGGCGTTCAGCACATCCGGCTTCTTGCGCTCGGCCTTGGTCATGGAGCTGATGATGGCTTCCTGACGAGAGATCACCTTGTCGTCGATGTTCGCATTGGCCATCTGGGCCTTCATCTTGGCGGCGCCCGGCAGCATGCCCATGATGCCCTGCAGCCCGCCCATGCGCTTCATCTGCGCCAGCTGGCCCGCCAGATCGTCCAGATCGAACTGACCCTTGGCCAGCTTTCTGGCCATCTTCTCGGCCTTGACCTGGTCCAGCTCCTCGGAGGCCTTCTCCACCAGAGCGACGATGTCGCCCTGGCCCAGGATGCGTCCGGCCACGCGGCGGGCGTCGAACACCTCCAGCGCATCGACCTTCTCGCCGGCGCCCAGATATTTGATCGGCAGGCCGGTGACCGCGCGCATGGACAGCATAGCGCCGCCGCGGCCGTCGCCGTCCGCCCGGGTCAGGATCAGGCCGGTCAGGGGCAGGCGTTCGTGGAAGGCGCGCGCGGTGCGCACCGCGTCCTGACCGGTCAGGCTGTCGGCCACCAGAATGGTCTCGACGGGTTTCGAGATCGCCGCGACCTCGGCCGCCTCGGCCATCATGGCCTCGTCCAGGGTGGTGCGGCCCGCCGTGTCCAGGATCAGGACGTCAAAGCCCTGCAGCTTGGCGGCCTGCAGCGCGCGCCGGGTGATCTGGACCGCGCTCTCGCCCTTGACGATGGGCAGGGTGGCCACATCGATCTGCTTGCCGAGGGTCTCCAGCTGCTCCATGGCCGCCGGACGCCGGGTGTCCAGCGAGGCCATCATGACCTTCTTGCGCTCGGTCTTGGTCAGCTTCAGCGCCAGCTTGGCCGACGTCGTGGTCTTGCCCGAGCCCTGCAGGCCGCTCATCAGGATGACGGCGGGCGGCGCGGCGTTCAGGTTCAGCGGAACCGGCTCTTCGCCGCCCAGCATCTCGATCAGGCCGTCGTGGACGATCTTGATGACCTGGTCGGCTGGCTTGACCGAGCGGATCACGTCCTCGCCCTGGGCCCGCTCCGAGGCGAAGGCGATGAAGTCCTTGACCACGGGCAGGGCCACGTCGGCCTCGAGCAGGGCCACGCGCACCTCGCGCATGGCCTCGGCGATGTCCTTTTCGGACAGGGCGCCGCGACCGGTGATCCGGTCAAAGACGCCTGTCAGTCGCTCGTTCAGAGCCTCGAACATTCACAAACCTCGTTTGGCGATGAACCTGGCCCCATAGAGAAACGACCTCTGGCGACGATCACGTCGGCAGAGGGTTCTCGCCATCCTCGTCCCAAGCGGGGGTCGTGATGGTGGAGACGCGAAGGTTCACTTGCGCCGGAAGCGGCGGCTTATGCGCGATTTCCCCCCGTTTGTCGAATCGGGATCAATAGGGCCTGATCGGTTGAGGCGGGATCGCGTCGCGATCCTGCCGATGCCGTGAATCAGGCGCCCGGAATCTGCGCACAAACCGTTTCAGTCGGGCAAAAATCTGTCTGGTTCTATCGCCATCGCGGCCTGTTTGGGGTCAGACTGTGCGCCTCCCCGAGCTTTCAGGATATGACATGACGCCCAACGCCGCCGACGAGACCTTGCGTGACGAAATCCGCCTTCTGGGCGCGATGCTCGGCGAGGTCATCAAGGGCGAGGGCGGGCAGGCGCTTTACGACCGGATCGAGGCGGTGCGTCAGGCTTCCGTCGCCTATCACCGGGACGACGACGGCGACGCCGAGGCGCTGGAGGCCCTGCTCAAGGACATCGATCTGGATCAGGCGGTGGGTCTGGCCCACGGCTTCGCCGCCTTCTCCCTGCTGGCCAACATCGCCGAGGACCGGGCCGGCAAGCGCCGCGCCCTCGACCAGGCCGAGGCCGCCGCCCGCCCCGACACCCCCGCCGGGGCCCTGAAGCGCCTGGCCGATCAGGACGTGGGCGTGGGCGAGATCCGCGAGTTGCTGTCCCGGGCCCTGATCTCGCCGGTCCTGACCGCCCACCCGTCCGAGGTGCGCCGCAAGAGCGTCATCGACCGCATCGCCGGGGTCAGCGATCTGCTGGACGCCTGCGACAAGGGCGGGGCCGCCTGCGACATCGAGCAGCGCGACGCGGGCCTGCGCCGCCAGATCGTCATCCTGTGGGCCACCCGCCTGGTGCGCCAGAGCCGCCTCGTGGTGCAGGACGAGATCAACACCGTAGTCTCCTTCCTGGAGCGGGTGTTCCTCAACGTGGCGCCCGAGCGGCTGCACGCCTGGCGCGACCTGCTGGAGGCGCCGGACCTCAAGCCCTTCCTGAAGATCGGCAGTTGGGTCGGCGGCGACCGCGACGGCAATCCCAACGTCAACGCCGGGGTGCTCAGCGCCGCCTTCCGCACCCAGTCCCGCGCCGTCCTGTCCCACTACATGGATCAGGTGCACGCCCTGGGCGCGGAGCTCAGCCTGTCCGGCGCCCTGGCCCGTATCAGCCCGGAGATGAAGGCCCTTGCCGAGGGGTCCGGCGACACCTCCGACCACCGCGCCGACGAGCCCTATCGCAAGGCGCTCAGCCACATCTACGCCCGGCTGTCGGCCACCTTCCCCCTGCTGACCCGCGTCCCCGCGCCCCGTCCGGCCCGCTTCGAGGCCCCGCCCTATGAGGGCCCCGCCGGGTTCCGCGCCGATCTTCAGGTGCTGCACGCCTCCCTGACCGAGAACCACGGCGCGGTGTTCGCCGACGACTCCCTCAATCGCCTGATCACCACCGTGGACGTGTTCGGCTTCCACATGGCCACGGTGGATCTGCGCCAAAACTCCGACGTGCACGAGCGCGTGGTGGCCGACCTGCTCAAGGTGGCCGGGGTCTGCGACGACTATCTGGCCCTGGACGAGGAAGGCCGGCTGGCCCTGCTGGCCGCCGAGCTGGAATCCGCCCGCCCGCTGTTCTCTCCGTATGCGGACTATGACGAGGAAACCCTCAAGGAGCGGGCCATCCTGGCCGCGGCGGGCGAGGCCCTGCGGCTCTACGGCCCCGAAGCGGTCCGCACCCACATCGTGTCCAAGACCACCTCGGCCTCGGACATGCTGGAAGTCTATCTGCTGCTCAAGGAGGTGGGCCTGTACCACCCCGAGGCGCCCGAGGCATGCCCCATCCAGGCCGCGCCGCTGTTCGAGACCATCGAGGATCTGCGCGCCTCCCGGCCGACGCTGGAGCGCCTTCTGGCCGAGCCGTCCGCCCTCGCGGTGGCCCGGGCGCGCGGCGTCCAGGAAGTGATGATCGGCTATTCGGACTCCAACAAGGACGGGTCCTACCTGACCTCCACATGGGAGCTGCACGAGGCCTCGCGCGCCCTGCTGGACGTGACCCGGGCGGCGGGCCTGAAATTGCAGCTGTTCCACGGCCGGGGCGGCACCGTCGGCCGGGGCGGGGGCTCGTCCTTCGCGGGCGTGGTGGCCCAGCCCCAGGGCACCGTGGCCGGCCGCATCCGCATCACCGAACAGGGCGAGGTCATCGCCAACAAGTACGGCGAGCCCGAGGTGGCGGCCCGCAATCTGGACGCCCTCACCTGCGGCGTGCTGCTGAACTCCCTGCGTCCGCCCGCCGACGACAGCCTGACCGGGCGCCACGGCGAAACCATGCAGACCCTGTCGCGCGCCTCCATGGCCGCCTACCGGGCCGTGGTCTATGACACCCCCGGCTTCGTGGACTATTTCCGCGCCGCCACCCCCATCGCCGAGATCGCCGACCTCAAGATCGGTTCGCGGCCGGCCTCCCGCTCCACCTCCACCGCCATCGAGGACCTGCGCGCCATCCCCTGGGTGTTCAGCTGGGCCCAGTCGCGGGTCATGCTGCCGGGCTGGTTCGGCTTCGGCTCGGCGGTGAAGGCGGCGGACAGGGAGGAGCTGCGCGCCATGGCGGCGGACTGGCCGTTCTTCAAAACCCTGGTCCAGAATCTGGAGATGGTGCTGGCCAAGGCCGACATGTCCATCGCCCGCCGCTACGCCTCGCTGGTGCCGGACAAGGCCCTGGCCATGCGCGTCTTCGGGGCCATCCAGTCCGAGCATGACCGCACCCGCGACGCGGTGCTGGCCATCACCGGCCATGACGACCTGCTGGGCGGCCAGCCCGAGCTGGATCGCCTGATCAGCCTGCGCATGCCCTATGTGGAGCCGCTGAACCACGTGCAGATCGAACTGATCCGCCGCCGCCGCGCCGGCGACGACGACCCCCGCGTGCGTGAAGGCATCCTGCTGACCATCAACGGCGTGGCCGCGGGCCTGCGGAACAGCGGCTGAGTTAGCTTCGCGGCAGCGGCCAGACGTCGTTCCAGCGGGCGCGGCTGGCGTCCAGGCATTCGCAGGCCCGCGCCTCGACGCCCGGCCGGTCGAGGATGGCGATGCGGCCGCGTTTCTGCTGGATCAGGCCCAGGGCCTGCATCTCGCCGGCGATCTGGCTGACGGTGGTGCGCTGGACCGCCAGCATCTGGGCCAGGAACTCCTGGGTCAGGTCGATCTCGTCCCGCCCCGCCTGATCGCAGGCCGCCACCAGCCAGCGGCAGAACCGCGCCTCGGCCCGGTGCCAGGCGCGGCAGGCCACCGACTGCTGGGCCTGATTGGCCAGACCTTCCAGATACTGGATCAGGGCGCGCCGGAAGGCTGGCCGCGTATTCACGAGGCCGAGGAAGTCATCGACGCCGATCTTCAGGGTCGAGCCGGACACCTGACAGATGGCGCGGGTGTAGACCGGCAGACCGGCCAGCGCCGGTCCGGCGCCGAGCAGCCCCTCGCGCCCAACCATGCCGCATTCCACCGCATCGCCCTCGCGCAGCAGGGTCATGAGCGAGATCACGCCGCTCTCGACGAAATACAGCTGCTGGATGGTGTCGCCGGGATCGTAGAACAGGTGCCCGCTGACCATGGCTTCGCGGGTCAGGAAAGGCGAGATGGCCATGCGGTCGGCCTCGTCCAGGGCCCCCAGCAGCCGGTTGGCCGTAAGTTTCGGGTTCGTCAGCATATCGGGCCGCCTAGCCCGGGACTTTGAGATCATCGGCCGTGATCTGCATCGGCGGGCCCCCCTCGGCCCAGAACTCGACGCCCCCGCGATGCGGGGCCGCGGCCAGCAATTCGAGGGCGTGACGGCGCGCGGCCTGATCGTCGGCGCAGTCGTTGAAGTCCAGCATGGCTGAAACGCCGGCCGCGTCCATAAACATGAATGTGTAGATGCTCACTGACGCCCCTTGCACAGACCCCCTGCGCATTGAAACTCCCTCATAGGTGGTTCCTGCCAAGCTGTCTGTCTGCCGCCCGACAGAAGGACGTGCACGAAGAAGAAAGGCCCGCCGGATCGCTCCGGCGGGCCTGATTTCGTGAACGCTGTGCGCCTAGTTGGTGGGGAAGCCCCGCGTGCGCAGCAGGGCGGTCACGTCCGGATCGCGGCCCCGGAACTGGCGATAGGCCTCGCCCCGGTCCGTGGTGTTGCCCGGCGCCAGGATGATCTCCTTGAACCGGCGCGCGGTGGCCGGATCGAACGGGTCGCCCGTCTCCGTGAACATGGCCCAGGTGTCGGCGTCCATCACCTCGGACCACAGGTACGAGTAGTACCCGGCCGAATAGGCGTCGGACGTGAACAGGTGATTGAAGTGGGGCAGGCGGTGCCGCATCACGATCTGACGCGGCATGCCGATGCGCGCCAGCGCCTCGCGTTCGAAGGCGTCCGGGTCGGTGACCGGCTCGGCCCGGTTGTGCAGATCCATGTCCACCAGGGCCGACGAGAGATAGCTGACCGTGTGATAGCCCTGGGCGAAGGTCGAGGACTCCTCGATCCGGTCCAGCAGGGACTGAGGCATGGCCTCGCCGGTTTCGTGGTGGCGCGCGAACTGGTCCAGGATCGGCCGGGTCAGCACCCACTTCTCATGCACCTGCGAGGGATACTCCACGAAGTCGCGGGGCGTGCCGCCCAGGCTGGGGTAGTTCACCGTGGACAGCAGATAGTGGATGCCGTGGCCGAACTCGTGGAACAGGGTCTCGGTGTCGTCCAGCGAGATCAGCAGCGGCTCGCCCGCCGGCGCCTTGATGAAGTTGTTGTTGTTGGACGCCAGCACATTGCGCTCGCCGTCGATGGTCGAGTGGCTGCGGTAGGTGGTCATCCAGGCGCCGGACCGCTTGCCCGAACGGGCGAAGTCATCCGAATAGAACAGGCCGATGTGGCGGCCCGAGTCCCGATCGGTGACCTCGAACACCTCCACGTCCGGATGGAAGACCGGCACCGTGCCGGCGGGCAGGGCGGTGAAGACCATGCCGTACAGCCGCTCGGCCATGTAGAACATGCCGCGCTTCATGGCGTTCAGTTCGAAGTACGGCTTCAGGTCGTTCTGGTCCAGGTCGTAGCGTTCCTTGCGGACCTTCTCGAGGTAGTACAGGTAGTCCCAGGGCTCGATCTCGTGGCCGGCCATGCGGGTCATCTCGGCCACTTCCTCGCCGACGCGGGCCACGGCGGGCGGCCACACCCGGTTCATCAGCTCCATGGCCGCCTCGGGCGTTTTGGCCATGGTGTCCTGCATGCGCCAGTGGGCGTGGGTCTCGAATCCCAGCAGGCGCGCGCGCTCGGCGCGCAGGCGCAGGATTTCGGCGATGGTCGCATTGGTGTCGTTGGCGTCGCCGTTGTCGCCCCGGTTGACGAACTTGCGCCAGATCTGCTCGCGCATGGCGCGGTCGTCGCCGAAGGACAGGAAGGGATCCACCGCCGAGCGCGTGTTGACGATGACCCATCCGGGCAGATCGCGGCTGCGCGCAGCCTCGGCCGCGGCGGATTTGTTGGAGTCCGGCAGGCCGGCCACGCCCGATTCTGCGGCGATGTGGGTGAAGAGCTGCTCGTCGGCGACCACCTTCTGCTGGAAGTCGGTGAAGGCGGTGGACAGGGCCTGATTGATGCGGCCCAGCTCAGCCTTGCCCGCGGCGTCCAGGGCGGCGCCGTTGCGCACCAGGGCGTCGTGACGGCGCTCGACCACACGGGCCTGTTCAGCCGTCAGACCGGCCGACGCGGCGTTCTGGTGGACTGTGCGGATGCGCTGGAACAGCACTTCGTTGAAGGTGATCTCGTCGCTGGCGGCCGACAGGATCGGCGACATCTCGCGGTTCAGGGCCTGATAGTCGGCCGAGCCGATGTTGCCGATCATCACGCCGAAGATGGAGGAGGCGCGCTGGATGTGCTGGCCGCCCCGCTCCAGGGGCAGGATGGTGTTGTCGAAGGTGGCGGGTTCGGGGTTGCTGACCACCGCCTCGACCTCGGCGCGCATCTGTTCGATGCCCTTGTTCAGGGCGTCGCGCAGCAGGTCCGGGGTCACCTGGTCCCAGGGCGGCACGCCCTGGTACGGACCCGGCCACGGGTCGGCCAGCACGTTGCCCGTGCGGATTTCCGGGCCGCCGGCCGCGTAGGGCGAGGTGGCGCAGGCCGCGACCGCGAGCACGCCCGCGCTGGTGAGGATCATCTGCCGTCTGTTCATGAGAACTCCCGTTGTTTCCGGCCCTCGGCGCGAAAGCGCGCGCTCTTCGAGGCCTTGCGTGACCGGCACATTATCAGCCTGCGCCTGACCGTCACCTGAACATCATCTAATGAAGCCCGCCCACGCCCGCCGCAAGCCTGTTCGGCCCGGGGAAATCCGGCTAAAGCCCGGCCATGGCCATTGGCGTATTCGATTCCGGCGTGGGCGGACTGACCGTTCACCGCGAACTGGTGAACCGGTTTCCGGGCGCCGACTTCATCTATCTGGCCGATCAGGCCCACGCCCCCTACGGCGGGCGGGGCGGCGAGGAGATCGTCGATCTGACGCGCGAGGGATGCCGGCGCCTGTTCGAGGCGGGCGCGTCCGTAGTCGTCCTGGCCTGCAACACCGCCTCGGCCATCGCCCTGCGCCGCCTGCAGCAGACCTGGATTCCCGGCGAACGCGCGCGTCTCGGCCGTCCGGTCAATGTGCTGGGCATCATCGTGCCCACCATCGAGGCGGCCACCGGCCTGCCCTGGAGCTATGAGGCCGAGCCCCGCGACGAGAAGATCGAGGCCATCGCCGTCACCGGGGTGTTCTGCACCGCCGCCACGGCCATGAGCCGGGTCTATGAGATCGAGATCGACAAGCGCCGGGAGGACATCGCCGTCTTCACCGAGTCCTGTCCCGGCCTGGCCGGCCTGATCGAGCTGGGCGCCCCGGCCGAGGAGCTGGAGGTGGTGGTGCGCGATCACGTGGACGCCCTGCGCCGCCGCGTCGGCCGCCATCCGGACAAGGCGGTGCTGGGCTGCACCCACTATGAAATCGTCGCCGACGTCTTCAAACGCGCCCTGCCCGAAGGGGTGGAGCTGATCCACCAGCCCACCGCCGTGGCCGACTCTCTGGAGCGCTACTTCGCCCGTCACCCGGACTATGACATCGGAACGTCGGGCCGTCGCACCTTCCTGACCACCGGCGCCCCCGGGCCCCAATCAGCCCTGGTCAGCCAGTTCTGGGGCGCGCCGCTTAGCTTCGGCGCGGCCTGACGGCCGGCGGCGGAGAGGGGCTCACCGCCTCCCCCAGGGACCGGATCAGGCCCGCGCGGCTTCGGCGGTCGCGACCCGCCCGGCCGCGTTCATCACCGAGGCGATGCGCAGGCCGGCCTGAATGGCGGTGTTGGCCACGCCGTGCTTCTTCAGCTCGCCCTCGTGGGCGTCCAGACAGGCGCCGCAGCCGTTGATGGCCGACACCGCCGCCGACCACAGCTCGAAGTCCAGCTTTTCCACGCCCGGATTGGCGATGATGTTCATGCGCAGGCGCGCCGGCAGGGTCTGGTACTCGCTGTTCTTCATCAGGTGCAGCGAGCGGTAGTAGATGTTGTTCATGCCCATGATGGCGGCGGCGGCGCGGGCCGCGTCGGCGGCTTCCGGGCTCAGCTTGTCGGCCACCAGCGCCTCGGTCGCCTTGATCACCGGCGCCGACCCCACGGCGTGGGCGCAGGCCAGGAACGCGCCCCACTTCTGCTGGTCGTTCAGCAGGGTCTCGTTGGCCAGGGAGCTGAGGTTCAGCGAGATGTCCTTGGCGTAGGACGGCATCAGGTCGCGCAGGGCGTCGATGGACATTGTTCTGGTTTCCTTCGGAAAGCGGCTACCGCTCGCGCCGCGGGCGCTCGCTGCTTGAGCCGCATCATTCTGGGGCTATCGCTCGGGACGCGGTCCCTCGCTGCTTGAGCCCCGACGATTACTGGGGACTGCACCAACGCGCTCAAGCAGCGAGACGCCGCGCGTCGAGCGATAGCGCCCTAAAAATAAGAGCGAGCCGCGAAAAAGGCGGCGACACACGCGCCGCCGCCTTCCTCAGCTCGTTTCGCCGTCTTTTACGCCGCGAGCGTCTCACCGCCCACCGGACGGTTGCAGGCGCACAGCTCGTCGGTCTGCAGGGCGTCCACCACGCGCAGGGTGTCGGCCGGGGCGCGGCCCACGTTCAGGTTGGTGACATAGACGTGTTGCACGACGTTGTGCGGGTCCACCACGAAGGTGGCGCGCAGGGCCACGCCCTCGTCCTCGTTCAGCACGCCCAGGTCGCGGGCGAACTTGCCGCCGTTGTCCGCGAAGGACCAGATCGGCAGTTTGTCCAGATCGGCGTGGTCGCGGCGCCAGGCCAGCTTGACGAACTCGTTGTCGGTCGAGCCGCCCAGCACCACCGTGTCGCGGTCCTCGAAATCACGCGCCAGCTTGGCGAATTCCGCGATCTCGGTGGGGCACACGAAGGTGAAGTCCTTGGGATAGAAGAAGATCACCTTCCACTTGCCCTCGAAGCTGTCCTGGGTGATCGGCTCGAAGGCCGACACGCCGTTCTCTTCGTGATTGTTGAAGCCGGGCTTCACGCCGACCAGTTTGAATTCAGGCAGTTTTGCACCGACGCCGAGCATCGCGTTTCTCCGTTGCTTTTGTTTCGATTGATCGTCGGGGGGAGGTGACGACCGCAAGTGCGAAATGGCCTGTGCGGCGCACAAAGTCAAACTGTCATGACGACGCATCCCCATAAGATTTGCTTATGATCGGCATAGGGCGAATCTCGCCGCACCATAAATGGGCACGATGGGTTTTGATCTTCTCATAGAAAGCGCCTATGCCGCCTCATGCTCCCCACCCTGCGCCAGCTCCAGTATCTGAAACTGCTCGCCGAGCATGGCTCGTTCAGCCGCGCGGCCGAGGCGGCCCACGTCAGCCAGCCCGCCCTGTCCGCCGGGGTTCAGGAGCTGGAGAAGGTGCTGGGCTCGCCCGTCGTCGAGCGCACCCGCGGCGCGGTCCAGCTCACCGCCGTGGGCGCCGAGGCCGTCAAGCGGGCCGAGGACGTGCTGGCCCGCACCGAGGATCTGGTGGAGGCCGCCCGCAACGCCGGCAAGCCCCTGTGCGGCCGATTCCGCCTTGGGGTGATCCCCACCATCGCCCCGTTCCTGCTGCCCGCCACCCTGCCGCGCCTCAAGGACCGGCACCCGGCCCTGCGCCTGTTCCTGCGCGAGGATCTCACCCCCCGTCTGGTGGCCCAGCTGAAGGCCGGCCAGCTGGACGCGGCCGTGATCGCCCTGCCCTATGAGGCGGCGGGCATCGACCACGCGCGCATCGGCTATGACGAGATCCTCGCCGCCGCCCCCGCCGGCCATCCCCTGGCCCTGGCCGAGACCCTCGGGGCCGGCGATCTGGAGGCCTCGGACCTGATCCTGCTGGAGGACGGCCACTGCCTGCGCGACCAGGCCCTGGCCGCCATCGATATCGAGACCCCGCGCGGCGACGACGTCTTCGCCGCCAGTTCCCTGCACACCCTGGTGCAGATGATCGACGCCGGGCTGGGCGTCAGCTTCTTGCCGCGCATGGCCGTCACGGCGGGTCTGACCCAGGGCTCGGGCGTCGTCACCCGGCCCATCTCCGTCTCCGGTGCGGGCGCCGCCCCGCGCCGCGAGATCGTGGTGGCCTGGCGCGCCGGCTCCAGCCGCGCCGCCGAAGCCCGCATGCTGGCCGAGGCCCTGACCCTGGACTGATTGCGGCTCCCCAATCCCGCCGCGCGGCGCTAGACCGGCAATCGGTCCCGTCCAATGCGAGAGCCTGATCGGCCATGATGTCCCCGCGCCTCTCGGCCCTTCTTCCGCTCGCCGTGCTGGTGGCGTCCGCCGTGGTGCTGAGCCTGGCGCCCATTCTGGTGCGCCTGACCGAGACCGGACCCGCGGCGGCCGGGCTTTGGCGCTTCATCTTCGCCCTGCCGCTGTTGCTGCTGCTGACCCACCGGCCGGGCGGCGAGGGCGTGGGGCGGCCGTCCAGATGGATGGCGCTGGCGGGGCTGTTCTTCTTTCTGGACCTGTCGTTCTGGCACTACGGCATCGTCATGACCTCGGTGGCCAACGCCACCGTGCTGTGCAACCTCACCCCCGTCGTCGTCACCCTGTTCGCCTGGCTCGTGCTGAAGCAGCGGCCCCGCGCGGTGTTCGTTCTGGCGCTCGTCTTCGCCATGACCGGCGCCTTCGCCATGGCGGCGGGGGCGGACGGCGGGCAGGGGACCGACCCTTTGCTGGGCGACCTGCTCTCCCTGTCGGTGGCGCTCTGGTACGCGGGCTATTTCCTGGCGGTGAAGGCGGCCCGCTCCACCGCAGGCGCGGTGCGGGTCATGCTGTGGAGCACCGCCATCCCCATTCCCCTGATGCTGGCCGCCTCTCTGATGCTGGGCGAGTCCATCATTCCCGCCACCCTCGCCGGCTGGGCCGCCTGCGTGGGTCTGGGCGTCATGCATGTGGCGGGTCAGGGCGGGGTGGCCTGGGCGCTCGGCCGGGTCTCGGCGGCCATGACCGCCGTGGTCATCCTGATCCAGCCGGTGGTGGCCGCCCTGCTGGGCTGGGTCATCTTCGGCGAGACCATGACGGCGATCCAGATGGCCGGCGGCGCCCTGGTGCTGTCCGCCGTGCTTTTGGCCCAGTGGTCGGCGCGCGGCCGCCCGCCCGCCGCCCTCGAACGGCAAACGGGCGCGGAACCTGTGGATCCCGCGCCCGTCCTGTCTGCAAATCCGGGGCCTTCCGGCCGGAAGGATTAGAGAAGCTTGAGGTTCACCGCGGCGGTCTTGCCGCGCTGCTCCTCCAGTTCGTACTCGATGCGGGCGTTCTCATCGAGACCCTGCAACCCCGCCTTCTGCACGGCGGTGACGTGAACGAACACGTCGTTGCCCCCGTTTTCAGGTTGAATGAAGCCGAAGCCCTTCGTGGGGTTGAACCACTTGACCGTGCCGGTCGCCATGTTGCGCACTCCGTAATGGCGCTTCTTCCAGTCATACGCCCCGACGGAGCGTACGGCGATCCGATCGTTGAGAACCCGCTCGGGTGAGCGGACGACCGCGCCGGATTGACCGGGCGCAATCTCGGATCACGCCAACTTTCTCACCCGTCTGTACACAGGGGTCAACCGGGAAACGACTCCGGGATTTCAGCTGCAAAGGCCGCGCGGTGCGCCGTCGAAATGCAGGTGGTCCTCATGGGCGGCGTTGTAGTCCGGCCCCAGCACCGTGGAGAACACCTGGCAGGCGCCGCGGCTGAGGCGACGCAGGAACACCGACCCCTCGCGCCCGGCCGGACCCTCGCCGTCCCAGTCCGCCGCCAGACTGACCCGACGCCCGTCCTCCAGGGTCACCCCCGCCACGTCCAGCGCATTGGCCCGCGCGTGCTCGCTGGGCCGGTCATTGACCTGTTCCGATCCATAGATGCGGCGGCAGGAGTATGAGCCGTAGTTGTCCACCCGGGCCACATCCGACCCGAAGGTCTCCTGCGCCGCGGGCCGCAGCACCTGCCGGTCCCAGATCACATAGCGCATGGCCAGCGGGCACTGCATGACCAGCCCGCCCGGGGCCAGCGGCGTCACGTCCCCGCCGGTGATGCGCACCGCCCCGCGCACGATGCAGAAGCCGCCGTCGTCCCGATCGGCGGCGCGCTCGACCTGCACCCCCGCCTCGCGCAGCATCGCCATGCAGGCGTCGGTGACGGCGGTGACCTCCTCGGCCGCGGCGGTGCGGGCCAGCTCGAAGTCCGACACCTTGGCCGCCGTCGCCCGGCCGATGGGCGCTTCAAGATCCAGCGGCTTCCACGGCAGGTCCTGGGGCGGAGCGAAGGCGTTCAGCAGGAAAAACCCCGCCGCCACGCCCAGCGCCAACTCCCACAGCAGATTCCAGAAGTCGGCCAGGTCGCGATCCATCGACCCTGTCTAGACCAAGGGCGTGACGGCGCCAAAACGGTTCGCGTCCGCCGGGTTCAGTCTTCCGGCCGGATCAGCCGCATGGCCAGGCCCTGCGTGGCCGGTCCGCCCCGGCCGTGATCGTTGGAGGCCGCGACGGCGGCCAGCCCCCGCGCGGGGGCCACGATCGTCGTGACGTGCCACAGGGTGTTGGAGCCTTCATGGGCCAGCATCGGGCCGCCGGTCAGCGGGCTGTTCGCCGCCACGGCCCAGCCCAGGGCGTAGTCCGCGCCCTCCGGCGGCGTGGTCAGCCGGGCGAGGGTCTCCGGCGTCACGAATCCGCCGCCGTCGGTCAGGAACAGCGCCAGGAACCGGCCATAGTCCGCCAGCGTCATGTGGGCCGTGCCCGCCGGGCCCATGAATGGCGGATTGTCCGATCCCGGCTGGTCCGGCTCCACCGGCACGGGGCCGCCCAGGTTCATGTGGCCGCGCGGCTGATCGCCCACGGGCGGACCGAAGCCCGCGCTGGTGATCCCCAGCGGCCGGAACAGCCGCGCCCGCATGGCGTCTTCCCAGGTCGTTCCGGCCAGACGCTCGATGGCCGCCCCCGCCAGCACATAGTTCAGATTGCCATAGGCGAAGACGCCCGGCTCGCCCGTGGGCGGCGCGGCCAGGGCGCGGCGGGCCAGATCGGTGCGCTGTTCGTCCAGCGGGCGCGGGTCGCTGAGCCCGGCGACGCGGGTCGGCATGTCCAGCACGGCCGCGTCCAGCAGGCCCGCCCGGTGGGCCATCAAGTCCTCGAGCGTGGTCTCCGCCCAGGCCGCATCGACCTCAAGGTCCGGGAACAGTTCGGGCAGGGTCGCGCCCCAGCGGGCCAGGCCATCCTCCACCAGCCGTCCGTACAGCATGGCCGTCATGGCCTTGGTGTTGGAGCCCAGGTGCCACAGGTCCTGACCGGTGACCGCGTCCTCGCCCCCGGCGATGCGCACCCCCGCCGCCCCGCTCCAGATCAGGCCCTCGCGCCCGATCACCGCCCCGGCCAGGGCGGGCGCGCCCGAGCGCTCCAGCGCCTCCGTCAGCGCCGCGTCGCGGGGCGAGGCCGTCGCCCGCACAGGCCCGGCGGCGCCGGCGGCCGTGAGGGCGGCGGCGGTCAGCATCAGGCGGCGGCGGTCGAGCATGGCGGGTCTCCTGTCGTGGGGAACAGTCTAGCCGGATCGCCGACCCTGTCACCTCGCGCCCCGCTTGCGCCGCCGCGCCGCCGGCCGCACTGTGGGTCATGACAAAAAACGATGGTTACAAGGCGAGCCTGAAGCGGCTCCAGATCGAGATGGTCCAGACCCAGGCCTGGCTCATGGCCGAGGGCCGCCGGGTTCTGGTGGTGCTGGAGGGGCGCGACACCGCCGGCAAGGACGGCGCGATCCGCCGCATGACCGCCCACATGGCCCCGCGGAACACCCGCGTGGTGGCCCTGCCCAAGCCCACCGAGCGCGAGACCACCCAGTGGTATTTCCAGCGTTACACCCCCCACTTCCCGGCGGCGGGCGAGTTCGTGGTGTTCAACCGCTCCTGGTACAATCGCGGCGGCGTCGAGCCGGTGATGGGCTTCTGCACCCCGGCCGAGCACGCCGCCTTCCTCGAGGACGCGCCCGAATTCGAGGATATGCTGACCCGCCACGGCATCGCCCTGATCAAGCTGTGGCTGGACATCAGCCGCGAGGAGCAGGCCGCCCGGCTCGAGGCGCGCCGCGAGGACCCGCTCAAGAAGTTCAAGATCTCGGCCCTGGACGGCGTGGCCCAGGCGCGCTGGGACGACTACTCCACGGCGCGGGACCAGATGTTGTGGGCCACCCACACCGGCCACTCGCCCTGGACCATCGTGGGCACCGACCGCAAGAAGGACGCCCGGCTCGGCATCATGAGCCACGTCCTGTCCCGGCTGGAGCGCCCGGGCCGTGAAAAGCCGATCGTCCCCGACCCGGACATCGTCTTCCCGTTCCACGAGGCCGAAGGCCGGATGGCGCCCTGACCTCCGGCTTCGATCAGAAGCGCAGGCGCAGACCGCCCATGGCCATGCGCGGCGCGCCCGGCCGCGCGCCGGCGGGCGAGAAGGCCACGTTGTAGACCTCGTCGGTCAGGTTCTGGACGCTGGCGAACAGGGCCACGTTGTCCGTCAGGTCGAACGACCCGGCCATGTCCACCAGGGTCCGCGCGTCGATACGGTCCCCGGCGGCGATGGCGCCCGACCCCGCCACGGCGCGGGCCTCGCTGACCCGGTTCAGCCGCACGTCGGCGCGCCACCGGTCGAACCGGACCCCGGCGTTCAGGGTCAGCTGATGCGCCGGCAGATAGGGCGCCTCGTCCCCGGCCTGCACGTCGCCCCAGGGCTC
>NZ_PNLV01000056.1 GCF_013823285.1 Brevundimonas sp.
GATCAGGGCGCGGGCGGGCGGGGTCTTCAGATACTCCACCACATGCGGCTCGATCCCCAGATGGCGGATCAGGGCCAGGGTGTTGCGCGAGGTCCCGCAGGCGGGGTTGTGATAGATGACGACGTCCATGATCAGTCCGATACGCATGGGTTCAGTTCGGCCATGAGCGGCCGGCAAAGGTCGGCGCGCCCGCCGCAGCAGTCCTTGAGCAGATAGAGCACGAGCCCTGTCACGCGCTCGAAGGCCGCGCGATAGACGATGGAGCGCCCGCGCCGCTCGCCCCGCACCAGACCGGCGTGGGACAATACGTTCAGATGGGCCGACAGGGTGTTGGCCGGGACTGCCAGCGCCTGGGCCAGATCCCCCGCCGCCAGCCCCTCGGGCTCATGCGCCACCAGCAGACGGAACGCCTCCAGCCGCGTGGGCTGGCCCAGGGCGGCGAGGGCGGTCAGGGCATCTTCGGATTCCATAATTCCAGAATAATAGAATTAAGGGAGCAGGCAAGACGTTTCGGGGTCACTTGATGCGACGGCGGGGCGACTCCACGACGCCCCGACCTGGCGATCAACGGCGGACAGGTCGCTCGAGACTACGCCCAGCTTGACCGATCATCGAATTCGTGGCGAAGCGACGTCTCGGCACGGTGGCGTCGCATGACTGATCACCCCTGATCGCGCCGTCCATGGAGATTGCTCAGTGAAACAAGTCACCCTGGTGGTCTCGGCGGCGCTGGCCGTCGCGGCTTGCGCGTCTGTGCCGACGCCTGCGACTGCACCTATGCCGGAGGCTCGCTCCTATCACGTGAGCGACAACGCGTCGGCCGACGTGGACGCTGCGTTGGCGCGCGCCAGGCAGTCGGGCAATCGGGTCCTGTTAGTGATGGGAGCCAACTGGTGCAGCGACAGCCGCGCCATCGCTGGTTGGCTGGCTACCGATCGCTTCGCGGAACTTATCGAACGCAAATACGAACTGGTCTTCGTGAACATCGGGATGCCAGGCAGCGGCGACGGACACAACCTGGGCATTGCCCGTCGCTTTGGCGTTCAGGAGTTGCCGGGTTTGCCGAATGTGCTGGTGCTTACAAGTGACGGAGTTCTGGTGAACCCGACGACCGCAACCAGCTGGCGGAATGCCGAGAGCAGGACGGGCGACGCGATCTACGATGAATTGGCGGCCCTGGCCGATCTGCCGGTCTGACACGCCTTGTCCACGACCTCGGATAAATGTCCGCTTCGGTTCGAAGCAGACATTCATGGGCGATACTGAGTCGAGCCCACCGACACCTGAGCCGCTCTTGAGTGGTTTTGAGGCAGTTCTAAGTGGTCCCGACACAGCCGCCGGTAGGCGCGGAGGGACTCGAACCCCCAACCAGACCGTTATGAGCGGTCGGCTCTAACCATTGAGCTACGCGCCCGCCGTGGCGGAGCGGACTGGCTAGCAGGCCCGGCGGTCATGGGAAAGCCTGCAACATTACAGCGCCCCGTGACTCCATGAATGGAACCTGCACCATGGCGCCAAGCGTTCATTCAGGCGCAAAAGGCCAAGGTTCGGCCACGGCTGGGGCGCACGCTCACGCCGGACGCACAACAGGACGCTCCGAAGGAGACACCATGCCTCGCCATTCCGCCCGCGCGGTCGCCATGCCCCGCCACAACCTGCCCCTGATGCTGGGCGCCGCCGTGCTTGCCGCCGGCGCGGTGATGACCGCCGCCCCCGCCCTGGCCCAGGAGGTGACGATGACGCCTCCCAACCACACCATCCTGGTTCAACCCGAGACTCCGACCCTGAACCTGTCGGCCCATGGCGAGGTGCGCGCCGCGCCGGACAAGGCCATGATCACCTTCGGCGTTCAGACCGAGGCGACCACCGCAGCCGAAGCTATGGCGCAGAACCGCACCCGCATGAACCAGGTGATGCAGGCCCTGCGCCGGGCCGGGATCGAGGAGCGCTATATCCAGACCTCCGGCCTGAACCTGTCGCCGCAATACGACTATGTGCAGAATGAGCCGCCCCGCCTGCGCGGCTATCAGGCCACCAACCGGGTGACAGTGGAGATCCGTGATCTCGAGCGCGTCGGCTCCACCGCCGACGCCGTGGTGAACGCCGGGGTCAACCAGATCGACGGCATCAGCTTCGGCCTGATCAACCCGCAGCAGGCCGAGGACCAGGCCCGCATGGCCGCCGTCCAGGCGCTGCAGGCCAAGGCCAATCTCTATGCCAACGCCCTTGGGGTGCGCCTCGCGGGCATCCGCAGCCTGAGCGAAGGTGGCGGCTATTCGCCCCAGCCGCCGATGTTCGCTCGCGGCGCCATGGCCATGGACAGCGCCGAAAGCACCAGCGTCGCGCCCGGCGAACTGACCATCCGCGTCAACATCAACGGTGTCTACGACATCGTGCGGTAAGGCCGCGCGCTCCACACAGCAAAAGGCCCGCCGAGCGGCGGGCCTTTTCAATTCAGGTGTGCGCTTAAGCAGCGAGCGTCCGCGACGCGAGCGTTAGCGCACTTAAAGACCAATCAAGCCGCGTCCTTGATGTGGTTGCCGTCGTCCAGCAGCACCACATTGGGCGTGTAGTTGCGCGCCTGTTCGGCGGGCAACTGGCCATAGGTGACGATGATCACCTTGTCCTTCTTCTGCACCAGACGGGCGGCGGCGCCGTTGACGCCTATCACGCGGGAGCCGCGCGGCGCCTCAATGGCGTAGGTGGTGAAGCGCGCGCCGGTGGTGATGTTCAGCACATCCACCTGCTCGTGCGGATAGATGTCGGCGGCGTCCAGCAGGTCGCGGTCGATGGCGATGGAGCCCTCGTAGTCGAGGTCCGCCTGGGTCACCGTGGCGCGGTGCAGCTTGGATTTCATCAGGGTGACCAGCATGGGGAGCCCGGCCTCCTATATCCGTGGGCGGGGGCACGTCCCCCGTTTGTGGCCCGCATATAGGGGTTTCGACGCCCGTCTTCAATCAGGACTGCGGCGGTGCAGCATGAAGTTCGCGCGTTACGGGACGTTCATTTGACGGTGACGGGTCAAGCCCTATGGTCCGGGATGGCCTCGTATGGCCAAATGACGATTTTTCAGGAATCCGATGAAGCAGTTCGCACTCACCATTGCCGGGGTCTTTGTCGGCCTTCTGTTGTTCTTCATTGGAATTCCGCTGCTTCTGATCGCTTCCGCCGCCGGGTCGTCCAAGCCTGTGGTGCCCGCCCAGGCGGTGCTTGAGGTGGACCTGCGGGGCGGCCTGACCGATCAGGCGCCAACCAATCCCTTCGCCGGGTTCGGCGGGTCCAGCCTGTCGGTGATGCGCGTCGTGGACGTCCTGGCCCAGGCCCAGGATGACGACCGCATCAAGGTGGTGCTGGTGCGTCTGCCCGAAAGCGGCATGACCCCGGCCTCGGCCGATGAACTGCGTCAGGCGATCCACCGGTTCCGCAGCACCGGCAAGGTGGTGATCGCCCATTCCCAGGGGCTGATGCCTCTGGGGGCCGTGGTCTCGACCTACATGCTGGGCGCCTCCGCCGATGAGTTCTGGATGCAGGAGAACGCCAGCTTCCAGGCCACGGGGCTGGCCTCCGAGGAGATCTTCTTCGGCCGCGCCTTCGAGCGCTACGGCGTGCGCGCCGATTTCGAGCAGCGCTACGAATACAAGAACGCCGTGAATCCCTTCACCCAGAGCGACTTCACCGAGGCGCACCGCGAGGCGGCTGAAAGCTGGATGGGGTCGATCTACGACCGGGCCCTGGCCAATGCGGCCCAGGACCGGGACATGGAGCCGGAAGCCCTTCGCCAGGCCATCGAATCCGGCCCTCACACGCCTGCCCGCGCCCAGGCGCTGGGTCTGGTGGACAACACCGGCGGTGTTCAGCAAGCCGAGACCGAGGCGCGCCGCCGCGCCGGCGACAACGGCCGGATCATCCGCTTTTCCGAATACGCCTCCGCCGTGGGCGAGCGAAACGGGTCGGGCCGCAACGCCATCGCCATTGTGGGCGGGGAGGGCGCCATTCTGACCGGGCGCAGCTCCGCCGACCCGTTCGGCGCCGGGTCCATGATGAGCTCCGACGACATCGCCCGCGCCATCCATGACGCCATCGACGACCGTTCGGTGCGCGCCATCGTCTTCCGCGTCTCCTCGCCCGGCGGGTCGCCCGAGGGCTCCGAACAGATTCTGGACGCCGTGCGGGCGGCCAAGGCGGCCGGCAAGCCGGTGGTGGTGTCCATGGGCGCCTACGCGGCATCGGGCGGTTACTGGATCTCGTCGGAGGCCTCGGCCATCGTGGCCCAGCCCTCGACCCTGACCGGCTCCATCGGCGTGTTCGGCGGCAAATTCGTGCTGGGCGATGCGCTCGGGCGGTTCGGCGTCGACGTGCGCGGCCTGACCGTAGGCGGCGACTACGCCGACGCCTTCGCCACCGACCGCCCCTTCAACGCCGGGGAGCGGGCCGCCTTCGCCGGCTGGATGGATCAGGTCTATGAGGACTTCGTGACCCGGGTTTCGATCGGGCGCAACCTGCCTGCAGCGCGGGTGCGGGAAATTGCCCGCGGCCGGGTCTGGACCGGGGCCCAGGCCCATGAGCTCGGTCTGGTGGACGAGCTGGGCGGCATTTACGAAGCCATCCGCCGCGCCAAGGCCCTGGCTGAAATTCCGGAGGACGAGGCCGTGCGTTTCCGTCGGTATCCGAGACCCCGGTCGACCTGGGAGGCGCTGAGCGAGGCGTTCGGCTCATCCAGCGAGGCGGCCGAGACTCTTGTGCGGCTCAACAGCGTCCTGACCGATCCGGACGTCCAGGCCGTCATGGCGCGGGCCCGGGCCGAGCGCATGCGCTCGGAAGGGGCGGTGGTCATGGCTGACCAGCCCCTGCGCTGACACACTCACCTGTGAGGGGATGTCGCATTGACGGCGTCTCCTCGCGGACCGACATTGCATTTCATGCGTTGAACAGGATCACCGCCTCTTTCAGTGATCGTTCATGACGGCGTCGCCAAGGTAGCTCATGACCCAGTTCCAGACCCGCTTCACCCGCATCGGCTTCACCACGCGTCCCGCGCGCGGGGCTGGCCTGATGGGCTCGGTCATGTGGCTGGGCGGCATGATCGCTGCCGGGATCGCCGTGGCGATCGGCGCCCTGCTGGCGGTCTTCACCGCCGCCGCCGTGGCGGTGATCGCCCTTGTGGCCGGGATCGTGATGTTCCTGACGGGGTTCGCCCTGCGCGCCCGCCGTTCGGCCCGCGCACGCACCGCCGCCGCCGGCCCTGACGGGGTGATCGAGGCCGAGAAGGTGGGCGATACCTGGGTGGCCCATGGCTGGGAACGTCAGGGGCGCTAACCCGCGCTTTCCATCGCGCGCGGTCCGGTCGAATATGGCCCCATGACCGCCCTCGACTTCATCGACGCCCCGACCCCCAACACCGACGCCCGGCGCGCGCCGCCGGACATGATCCTTCTGCACTACACCGGCATGCAGACCGGACCGGAGGCTCTGGACCGTCTGCGCGACCCCGATGCGCGCGTCTCGGCCCACTATGTGGTGGAAGAGGACGGTCGGGTGTTCCGTCTGGCGCCCGAGGAGCGTCGCTGCTGGCACGCGGGCGTCTCATGGTGGAAAGGCGAGACGGACATCAACGCCGTCTCCATCGGCATTGAGATCGTCAATCCCGGCCACGAATGGGGCTATCGCGCCTTTCCCGAGGTCCAGATTCAAACGGTAATGGCGCTGGTCGCCGGCATCCGGTCCCGCTGGACCATCTCCGCTGATCGCATCCTGGGTCATTCCGACGTGGCCCCGCGCCGCAAGACCGATCCCGGCGAACTGTTTCCCTGGAAGCGCCTGGCTGAGGCGGGGCACGGGTTGTGGTTCGAGCCGGCGGTCGAACGGATCGCCGCCCTTGGCCCTCCGCTGGGGCCCGGCGACGAGGGGCTGGGGGTGCATGTGCTTCAGGCCGGGCTGCACCGCTTCGGCTACGAACCCCCGGCCTCGGGCGTCTATGACGATGACACCCGCATTGTGGTGGAGGCGTTCCAGCGTCACTGGCGGCCCGAAAAGGTCAACGGCGTCGCCGACGGCGAAACTCGCGCCCGCCTGATGGGCCTGCTGCAACTGGCCCAGGTGGAAAGTCTGACCGGTGTTCTGCCATAAATCCGACCCTGTCCTGTCGTCACGTGAGATGTGGGCCATGCCGAGATGAACGGCTGTCGCCGCACGCCGTCTTCTGCTAGCGGGCCTTCATGATGATCACTCGCCTGTTTTTCGCCCTGGCCCTGTTCGGACAGACCGCCCAGGATCCGGACTCGCAACCCGCTCCCGAAGGCCCCGTGACCGAGGTTGAGGAAGTCACCGTGACCGGCCAGCGTGTGCGGGAGGCCGTGAACAGCTTCCTCGACGAGGTTACGGATCCGCCGCGCGGGCGCGGACCCGCGCGATGGAGCGACAGCGTCTGCGTGGGTGCGGTCAATCTCAGGCGCACGTCGGGCCAGTACGTGGTTGATCGTGTGTCTCAGGTCGCCCTGGATTTGGGGCTGGACATCGGCGAGCCGGGCTGCAGCCCCAACATTCTCATTCTCGCCACCGAGGATGGACCTGGCCTTGCGCACGCCCTGGTGAGGGAGCGGCCCCGGGCCTTTCGTCCGGGATACTCGGGCGCCTCCCAGAGCCGCGCCAGCCTGCAGCGGTTCCAGGCGACCGAGAGCCCGGTCCGCTGGTGGCACGTGAGCCTGCCCGTGGACGCTGACACCGGCGTCGCCGCCGTGTCGATGCCCGGCGAAGGCCCGGCCATGGTGAATGTTCAGGGCAGCCTGTTGCGGACCGAAATCCGCAACGACCTGACCCGCGCCTTCATCATCGTCGATTTCGTCAGGGCCGAGGGCGTCAGCCTGGAGCAACTGGCCGACTATGTGGCCATGGTGGCCTTCGCCCAGGTCGACCCCGAGGCGAGGACGCTGGCTTTCGACACCATCCTCAACCTTTTCGAAGATGAAGCGGCGCCGCCGCGCATGACCGATTGGGACATGGCCTATCTGAGGTCCCTTTACTCGGCCGAACTGAACCAGCGCTCGTCAGCCGCACAGCGCGGCGCCATCGCCTCGGCCATGAGCCGGGATCGTGAGCGGGCCGAACCGCAGGTCGACGACGAATAGCCTTCTGAAGATCGCTGGCCGCGTGTTAGAATGAACACGCCAGACGGCCGGGCGGTCGCGGCGGGGTTCGCCCTGTCGAGGAAAGTCCGGGCTCCACGGTGAAAAGGCGGCGGATAACTTCCGCCCGGGGCGACCCGAGGGATAGCGCCACAGAAAGCAAACCTCCGGCCTCGCGAGGCCGGTAAGGGTGAAAGGGTGGGGTAAGAGCCCACCGCGTCTCTGGCAACAGCGACGGCATGGCAAGCCCCGCCTGGAGCAAGACCGAATAGGGACGTCGCGCGGTTTCGGCCGCAGGGCTCACCGCCCGGGACGTCCGGGTAGGTCGCGAGAACCGGTCAGCAATGGCCGGTCCAGAGGAATGATCGTCGCCGTCTTTCGAGACGGAACAGAACCCGGCTTACAGGCCGTCTGGCATTTTCATCCCGTTAACCGGTGAGGCGCCCATGTGGCGGGCACAGTCATCCACAGGCTGTGAATACTTATTTGTTCTGTGAATGTTCTGAAAGTTAACAGAAACGGCCGCCCAGATCGGGTCTTCATGGTTAAGAAGTGTCAACTAATCCCATTGTCTCCCAACTGATCCCATGATACCCCAGTAGCGAACCTGGGGAGGGTCGGCATTGTGTCGGTCCGCATGCGGCGACGGGTGTCGGGACGGATCGACGGATCCGAGGCGGGCAAGGGTGTTTCTCTCAACCCACGAGAAGCAACTGGACGCAAAGCGTCGCCTGCAGGCGCCGCAGGAATTCCGCACCGCTGAAAACGGCGCCGCCACCGGCCTTTACTGCTTTCCCTCCATCGAGGCCGACTGCCTGGAGGCGGGCGGCGAGGGCTTCGTGGCCGCCTATCGCGCCTTCATCGACAGCATCCCTTTCGGCGACCCGTTCCGCGGAGCCATGGAAAGCCAATTCTACGGCGGGCTGAAGCAGCTCTCCTATGACACCGCCGGGCGCATCACCCTGACCGAAGCCCTGGTCGAGCGCGGCGGCCTGTCCGGTGACGTGGTGATGGTCGGTCTGGGCGACCGGTTCCAGATATGGGATCGCGCCCGCTGGCGTGAACATGAGGCCGAGCAGCGCAAGCTGGCCCAGCAGGCCATGCGCGAGATGGGCGAGGCGCGCCGCCGCGCCAGCCTGGCGGCGCGCGGGGAGGGCGGCTGATGGCCTCTCCCCACGCCCCCGTCCTGCTGGACGAAGTGATCGAGGCGCTGGACCCCAAGCCGGGCGAGGTCATGATCGACGCCACCTTCGGCGCCGGAGGCTACACCCGCGCTATCCTGGCGCGCGGCGCGACCGTGGTGGGACTGGACCGCGATCCCACCGTGCGCGCTCACGCCGAGGCGGTGGCCGCCGACTTCCCCGGCCGGTTCGAGCTGAAGCAGACCCCCTTCTCGGGCCTGTCCGCAGCCTTCGCCGAGACGGACCATGATCGTCTGGACGGCGCCGTGTTCGACATCGGCGTCTCGTCCATGCAGCTGGATCAGGCCGAGCGCGGCTTCTCCTTCATGCGCGACGGCCCGCTGGACATGCGCATGTCGGCCGAAGGCGAAAGCGCGGCCGATATCGTCAACAGCTGGGATCATGGTCCGCTGGCCCACATCCTCAAGCTCTATGGCGAGGAGCGTCAGTCGGGTCGCGTGGCCACCGCCATTCTGCGCCGCCGTGTCGAACGGCCCTTCACCCGCACGCTGGATCTGGCGGAGGTTGTGGAGAAGGCTCTGGGCGGTCGTCGCGGCGCCGCCATCCATCCGGCCACCCGAACCTTTCAGGCCCTGCGCATCGCCGTGAACGACGAGCTGGGCGAACTGACCGCCGGTCTGGAGGCCGCAGAGGCGGCGCTGGCCCCCGGCGGGCGACTGGCGGTGGTCACCTTCCATTCGCTGGAGGACCGCATCGTCAAGGCGTTCCTGACCGAACGCACCGGCAATGCGCCGGGCGGCTCCCGCCATGCGCCGCTGCAGATCGAGACCCGGGCGCCCAGCTTCACCCTGATGTTCAAGGGCGCCCGCGAGGCCGGGGAGGCGGAGCGCGCCGCCAACCCTCGCGCCCGGTCGGCCCGGCTGCGCGCCGCGGTCCGCACCGACGCGTCCGCCTGGGGGAGGATGGCTGCATGACCGCCGTCCTGCGCTCCGTGTTCGACTGGAAGATCCGCGGCTTCCGCGTCACCGAGATCGTCGGCGTGGCCATCCTGGCCGCCGTCGTGGTGTCCGTCTATTTCGTCAAGGCCCAGGCCGCCCGTCAGAGCGCCGAGATCGCCGCGCTCCAGCGCGACATCAGCGATGAACGCCAGAGGATGCGTCTGCTGATCGCTGAAACCGCCCGCCTTGAAGAGCCGGGCCGGCTGGAGGCCCTGTCGCGTCAGGCGGGACTGGCGCCCATCTCGGTGGAGCAGCGGATCGATCTGGACTCCCTGCCCGAGCTGGCGCCCGTGCAAGGGACGCCCGCACCCGCTGCTGTCGATGCGGAGGCCAGCCAGTGAGTTCGGTCGAGCCGCGCCATATTCCGTCCGCTGCGCCGTCCTGGCGCTGGCTGACTGGCCTGATCTGGTGGATCGAGCACGCCTTCGAGCGCGCCAAGGCGGACCAGCGGCCTGAGGAAGACACCCGCGTCCGCATCGCCCTGATGCTGATCGTCTTCAGCGTCCTGTTCATCGGCCTGATCGCCGGCGCGGGACATGCGGCCCTGCTGTCAGGCGATCCTGGCGCGGGCGGCTGGCGCGCGGGTCCAGTGCTGGCGCGCGGCGACCTGACCGACCGCAACGGAAACCTGCTGGCCGCCAACATCCGCCACTACGGCCTTTATGTGGAGCCCGCCGAGGTGTGGGACCGCGAAGCGGCGCTGGAGGCCATGAGCGCCGCCCTGCCGCGTCTGTCCCGCGACCGGCTGCGCGCGGCGCTCTACGGGGACCGCCGGGTGGTCGTGATGAACGGCCTGACGCCCCCCGAGCGCGCGACCCTGCACAGCCTCGCCCTGGGCGGGGTCTATTTCGAGGCCGAGAACGCGCGGGTCTATCCGCTGGGCGGCTCGGCGTCTCATGTCATCGGCTTCGCCGGGGAGCGGGGCGTCACCGGCGCCGAACTGGCCTTCGACCGCGAAATTCGCCGCGCCGGAGCGACGGGCGAGGCAGTGCCCCTGTCCATCGACCTGCGGGTCCAGGCGGCGCTGGAGAACGAGCTCTACACCGCCGCGGCGGAGATGGGCGCGCGCGGCGCCGTGGGCGTCGTCACCAACATCCAGACCGGCGAAGTCCTGGCCATGGCCAGCTATCCCAACTTCGACCCGAACCGCCGGGGCGAGACCGGCGACGCCGAACTGAATCGCGTCACCTCGGCCCACTACGAGATGGGGTCGGTCTTCAAGGCCTTCACCGTCGCCGCCGGTCTCGACACGGGCCAGGCCGACATGACCACCACCTTCGACGCCTCGGACCCGCTGCGCATCGGCAACCGCACCATCCGCGACTTCCACGCCCAGAACCGCGTAATGACGCTGGAGGAGGTGTTCCTGCACTCGTCCAACATCGGCACCTCGCGCCTGGCCATCGAAATGGGCGGCGACACCATGCGCCGCTACTTCCAGGACATGGGCCTGCTGGACGCAGCGCCCATGGAACTGCACGAGTCCGCCGCGCCGCGACGTCCCGTGAACTGGTCCGACACGACCCTGGCGTCCCTGTCTTTCGGCTACGGCATCATGGTCACTCCGGCCCAGGCGGCCGCAGCCATGGGCTCGCTGTTGAACGGCGGGCGCTATGTGCCCCTGACCCTGCGCCCCGCCGATGGCCCCCATCCCGGGTTGCGCCGCGTGATCAGTGAGGACACCTCACGCGAGATGCTGGCCCTGATGCGGGCCAATGTGGTGCGCGGCTCTGGCTCCCGCGCCGACGCGCCGGGACTTCGCGTGGGCGGCAAGACCGGCTCGGCCAACAAGGTTGTGGGCGGCCGCTATGACCCCGCCGTCGCCATCGGCACCTTCGCCGCCGTCTTTCCCACCGACGGGCCGCTGGATGCGCCGCGCTACATGGTCTTCATCCTGATGGACGAGCCCCAGGGTTATCCGCGCACCGGCGGCTTCGTGGCCGCGCCGGTGGCCGGGCGCGTCATCGACCGCATCGCCGGCTTCGTGAACGTGTCACGCGGCGCCGACCGCTGGCGCACGGCGACCGGCGCACCCGTTCCCCAGGCCGGCGCGGCCGCGGAGGCCGGCCAGTGAGTCTCGCGGGTGTGCGCCTCTCCGAACTGCTGCGCCGCGACGTTGGGCATGACCCCGTCATCACCGGCGTGACCGCCGACAGCCGCAAGGTCGCGCCCGGAACCTTGTTCGCCGCCATTCCCGGCGCCTCCGCCGACGGCCGCGCCTATATCCCCCAGGCCCTGTCGGCCGGCGCCGCCGCCATCCTGGCCCCCAGCGACACGCCGGGCGAAGCCGCGCCCGTGCTGGTGCCCTGCGGCGACGTGCGGCGCTCCTATGCCCTTGCGGCGCGCGGATTTTTCGGAGCTCAGCCGAAGACGTGCGTGGCTGTGACAGGCACAAACGGCAAGACCTCGGTGGCCGCCTTCTGCCGCCAGATATGGACCCTGCTGGGCATCGAGGGGGCCAGCGTCGGCACCCTGGGCGTCTGGCACGGCGACCACGCCCTGACCCGCGCCAGCCTGACCAGCCCGGACGCGGCGGACTCGGCGAGGATCCTGTCGAAACTGGCCGGGCGCGGCGTCACCCACGTGGCGCTGGAGGCGTCCTCCCACGGGTTGGAGCAGCGTCGTCTGGACGGGGTGACGCTCAAGGCCGCGGCCTTCACCAACCTGACCCAGGATCATCTGGACTATCACGGCGACATGGCGACCTATCGCGCCGCCAAGCTGCGCCTGTTCGACACCCTGCTGCCGCGCGGCCGTACGGCGGTGCTGAACGCGGATTCACCGGCCTATTCCGGCTTCGCCTCCCACGGTCTGATGGCGGGCCTGTCGATCATGGGCGTGGGTCAGCGCGGCCGGGACCTCGGTCTGATCGCCCGCGAGGCCACCAGCGAGGGCCAGCGCCTGACCGTCGATGCGCGAGGCGACGTTTTCGAGCTCATGCTGCCGCTGGTCGGGGCCTTCCAGGCGTCCAACGCCCTGGTGGCGGCGGGCCTGTGCATTGCGGCGGGCGAAGCTCCGGACCGCGTGCTGGCGGCGCTGGAGCACCTGCAGGGCGCCGAGGGCCGCATGCAGCATGTGGCCGCGGGTCCCAACGGCGGCGACGCCTATGTGGATTACGCCCATACCCCCGACGGGCTGGAGACGGTGCTGATGTCGCTTCGGCCGCACGCCAGGGGCCGGCTGATCGTGGTGTTCGGCTGCGGCGGCGACCGGGACCGGGCCAAGCGGCCCCTGATGGGCGCCATAGCCCAGAAGCTGGCGGACGTGGCCATCCTGACCGACGACAATCCCCGTTCCGAGGATCCCGCCGCCATCCGCGCGGACGCGAAGATCACTGCGCCCGACGCCATCGAGATCGGCGACCGGCGCGAAGCCATCCGCCACGCCCTGTCCATGATGCGCGACGGGGATGTGGTCGTGGTCGCCGGAAAAGGGCATGAACAGGGTCAGATCGTCGGCGGAATCACCCATCCCTTCGACGACACCCGGGAAATCGCCGAGGCCCTGAAGGAAGACGCCTGATGCCCCAATCGTCGGGGAAAGACCCGCTCTGGACGGCCGTCGACATCGCCGTCGCCACAGGCGGCCGCATGGACGGCGCCGCGTTTCAGGCCCGGGGCGTCACCTTCAACAGCAAGGAAGTCGAGCCGGGCGACCTTTTCGTGGCGCTGAAGGGCGCGCGCGACGGCCATGAGTTCGTCGCCTCGGCCTTCGAGGCGGGGGCGGCGGGCGCCCTGGTCGAGCAGCCGGTCGACGGCGGCCCCTGCATCATCGTTCCCGATACGCTGAAGGCGCTGGAGGCGCTCGGCGTCGCCGCCCGCGACCGCGCGCCCCAGGTGCGGCGCGGCGCGGTCACCGGCTCGGTCGGCAAGACCAGCGTCACCCAGGCCATCAAGGCCGGCCTCGATCTGGCCGGTCCCGCCCACGCCTCGGTCAAGAGCTTCAACAACCATATCGGCGTGCCGCTGACCCTGGCCCGCATGCCTGCGGACGTCGAACGCGCCGTGTTCGAGATCGGCATGAACGCGCCCGGCGAGATCGCGCCCCTGTCGCGCATGGTGCAGCCCCACGCGGCCTGCGTCACCACCGTGGGCCCGGTCCACATCGAGGGCTTTACCGACGGCGAGAGCGGCGTGGCGAAGGAAAAAGCCGCCGTGTTCGAGGGGCTTGGCCCGGGCGGCGTGGCGGTCATCAACGGCGACAACGACTGGGCGCCGCTGTTGCGCAAGGCCGCCCTGCGCCAAGGCGCGCGGGTGGTCTGTTTCGGCTCTCCGGCCGACGCCGACGCCCGGTTGATCGATTTCACGCCCAACCCGGACGGCGCGCGGGTCGAGGCGGAGATCTTCGGCCGCCATCACGTGTTTTCGCTGAAGCAGTCCGGCTTCCACTGGGGGCACAATTGTCTGGCGGTGACCCTGATGCTGGACGCCCTGGACGTGCCGGTCGAGACGGCGCTGCAGGCCCTGTCCGAATTCCAGCCGCTCGCGGGGCGGGGCCAGAACAGGACCGTGCGCATTCGCGGCGGCGCGTTCCTGCTGATCGACGAGAGCTACAACGCCAACCCCCTGTCCATGCGGGCGGGCTTCCTCAGCCTGGCCGTGCGGCCTGTGGCGGCGGGCGGGCGGCGCATGGTCGCACTCACCGACATGCTGGAGCTGGGCGACCAGTCGGAGGCCCTGCACGCGGGGCTGGCTGAAACCATCGACGCGGCGGGCCTGGACCTGGTCCATACCGCCGGACCGCGCATGAGGCATCTGCATGACGCCTTGCGCCCCGAGCGCAGGGGGCTGTGGCGCGAGACCGCCGCCGCCCTGGCCGAGGCCCTGGTCGAGGAGGTCCGGCCCAACGACATCGTCATGGTCAAGGGATCGAACGGCTCGAAGGCTTCGGTGATCGCCGCGGCCCTGGCCGACATGGAGCGTCGCCAGGGCGCGGAAGAGGGCGCCGGCTCATGATCTATCTCCTGTATCTCTACTACGCCGACGTGGCCCAGGCTTACCCGCTGCTGAATCTGGTCCAGTACCAGACGGTGCGCGTGGGTCTGGCGCTGGTCACGGCCATGATCGTGGCGGTGGCCATGGGCCAGCGCTTCATCGACTGGATGCGGGCGCGACAGGGCAGGGGCCAGCCCATCCGCACGGACGGGCCGGAAAGCCACGTCCTGACCAAGCAGGGCACCCCCACCATGGGCGGACTGATGATCCTGGCGGGCATCGCGGCGGGGGTCCTGCTGTGGGGGGACCTGACCAACCCCTACATCTGGATCGTCTCTCTGGTGACCGCGGCGTTCGGGGTGCTGGGCTTCATCGACGACTACGCCAAGGTGACGAAGCAATCCTCGGCCGGTCTGACGTCGAAACAGAAGCTGGCGGCCCAGGTGGTGGTGGCGATCATCGCCGGCGTCCTGACCGTGGTCTGGATGCAGATATCGCCCACCTCGCCGAATCTGGAGACGTCCGTCGCCTTCCCGTTCTTCAAGGAGGTGTTGCTGAACATCGGCTGGTTCTATGTGGTGTTCGCCGCCGTGGTCATCATCGGCGCGTCCAATGCGGTGAACCTGACCGACGGCCTGGACGGGCTGGCCGTGGTGCCGGTGATGATGGCCGCCGCCGTGTTCGGCATCATCAGCTATCTGGTCGGCAACTTCCTGTTCTCGGAATATCTTCAGGTCCACCATGTGCCGGGCGCGGGCGAGCTGGCCATATTCTGCGCCGCCATCATCGGCGGGGGCATGGGCTTTCTCTGGTACAACGCGCCGCCAGCCAAGATCTTCATGGGCGACACCGGGTCTCTGGCGCTGGGCGGGGCCCTGGGCGCCATGGCCGTGGCCACCAAGCACGAGCTGGTGCTGGCCATTGTCGGCGGCCTGTTCGTGGTCGAGGCCCTGTCGGTGATGATCCAGGTGGCCTACTTCAAGGCCACCGGAAAGCGCATCTTCCTGATGGCGCCCATCCACCATCACTTTGAAAAGATGGGCTGGGCCGAGTCGACCGTGGTGGTCCGGTTCTGGATCGTGGCGGCCATGCTGGCCCTCATCGGCCTGTCCACCCTGAAGCTGAGATAGCCATGATCACCGTCCCCGGCTTTGAAGGGCGGCGCGTTGCGGTCTTCGGGCTGGGGCGCAGCGGCCTGACCGCCGCCCGGGCGCTCCGGGCCGGCGGCGCCGAGCCCGTGCTGTGGGACGACAGCCTGTCCAGCCGTCTGCAGGCGGAGGCGGAAGGCTTCGCGGTCGACGACCTGTCCCGCGCCGACTGGTCGGACTTCGCCGCCCTGATCCTGTCGCCCGGCGCCCCCCTGACCCATCCCTCGCCCCACTGGACCGTGCAGATGGCCAAGGATGCGGGCGTGCGGGTCATGGGCGACATCGAGCTGTTCGCCCGCGCCGTGTCCGCCCTGGCCGAGGTGGAGCGGCCGAAGGTCATCGCCATCACCGGCACCAACGGCAAGTCCACCACCACCGCCCTGATCGGCTGGATTCTCAGACAGGCGGGCCGCACGGTCCACGTGGGCGGCAATATCGGCATCGGCGTCCTGGCCCTGCCCGAGCCGACGCCGGACGCCATCTATGTGATCGAGGTCTCGTCCTACCAGCTGGACCTGACCAGCCGCTTCGGGCCGGACGTGGCGATCCTGACCAACATCAGCCCGGATCATCTGGACCGCCACGGCGGCATGGCCGGCTATGTGGCCGCCAAGCGCCGCATCTTTCAGGAGCAGCCGCCGGGCGGCGTGGCCGTGATCGGCGTAGATGATCCGTACAGCCAGGGCGTGGCCCGGGGTCTGGCGGCCTTCGTCCCCGTCACCGTGGCCGCCCCGGACAGCGATGATGAGTGGACGCCCCGTATTGACGACATGGGCGGGGTCGGCCTGCGTGGCGGCTGGCTCATGGACGGGGACGAGCGCGTCGCGGATCTGTCCACGGCGGTTTCCCTGCCGGGGCGCCACAACGCCCAGAACGCCGCCTGCGCCTACGCCGCCGTGCGCGCCGTGGGCCTGACGCGCGACGAAGCCGTGCGGGGCCTGCTGACCTTCCCGGGCCTGGCCCACCGGATGGAGCCGGTGGCGCGCCTCGGCCGCGTAGTGTTCATCAACGACTCCAAGGCCACCAACACCGATGCGGCGAAACAGGCCCTGGCCAGCTATCCGCGCGTCTGGTGGATCGCGGGCGGGCGGGCCAAGGACGGCGGCCTCGGCGACCTGTTCCCGCTGTTCCCCCGCATCGCCCACGCCTATCTGATCGGCGAGGCCGCCGCCGCCTTCGCCGCCGAGATCGACGACGCGGCGCCCGTGTCTCTCTGTGGAGACATCCCGTCCGCCGTCGCCGCCGCCGCCCGTGACGCGGCCGACTGGGCCGAATCGAACGACGAGGACGCGGTGGTGCTGCTCAGCCCGGCCGCCGCCTCCTTCGATCAGTATCCGGACTTCGAGGCCCGGGGCGAGGTGTTCCGCGCCGCCGTCCTGGGGCTCGGCGCCGTGCCGCCCGTGATCGAGGATGCCGCGTCATGACCGTGAACACCTACGCCCATCCGTTCTCGCGCAACGACACCTCGCCCATCGCCCAGTGGTGGTGGACGGTGGACAAGGGCCTGCTGGCCGCCGCCTCGACCCTGATGTTTCTGGGCGTGGCCCTGTCCTTCGCCTCCAG
>NZ_PNLV01000057.1 GCF_013823285.1 Brevundimonas sp.
CGGCCTGTTCGCCAATGTGGCCGAGGGCTTCAAGGCGCCGTCGCCCATGCAGGTGAACAACGCCTTCTCCAACCCGCTGTTCGGCTATGTCTCGATCCCCAACCCGGACCTGGGGCCGGAGACCAGCACCAGCATCGAGGGCGGCGTCCGCTTCCGCAATGTGCAGCTGGCCGGCGGCGACGCGCGGCTGCAACTGGCCGCCTTCCGCTCGGACTATGACGATTTCATCAGCCAGATCGTGGTCGGCGGGTCGTTCACCCCGGCGGATCCGGCGATCTATCAGTACGTGAACCTGGGCGGTGTGACGGTCCACGGTTTCGAGGCGCGGGGCGACATCGCCTGGGACAACGGGTTCAGCCTGACAGGGGCCTTCTCCTACGCCGACGGCGAGCAGACCGAGGCGGGGGCGCGCGCTTCCCTGCCGACCATCGATCCCATCAAGCTGGTGGCGGGTCTGGGCTATGCGGAGCCGGCGGGCCGCTGGGGCGGGCAGGCGATCGTGACCTGGTCGGCGCAGAAGGACGTGAACGAAACCGACGGCCTGTCCTGCCATGACGCCTGTTTCACCGGCGACGATTTCACCCTGCTGGACCTGACCGCCTGGTGGAACGTCAACGACAACGTCACCCTGCGCGCGGGCGTCTTCAACGTGTTCGACGAGACCTACAGCTGGTGGAGCGACATCGCGGGCCTGTCGTCCACCTCGGCGGTGCTGGACGCCTACACCCAGCCGGGACGGAATGTCTCCGTGTCCCTGTCCCTGCGTTACTGACCCTCAGCGCGATCATCCGCACAAAGGAGCACCACCATGCGTTCCACCGCCGTCGCCCTCGTCGCCGTCCTCGCGGCGCCCCTGGCCGCCATGGCCCAGCCTGCGCTCTCCCAGCCGGCGCAGGCCCAGGCCCAGGCCGAGCAATCCCGCTTTGATCAGGACCGTCAGGCCATCCTGTCCCAGGCGGGCGACTTCCGGGTCCGTTTCGACATGCGCGAGACGGTTCCGTTCCAGGACGGTTATGAGCCGCTGGAGGCCAAGCTGTCGGGCGGCAACGAGATCGTTCGGGTTGTCTACGACGACGGCGACCGCATCAGCCTGCAGCACATCCTGGTGATGGATCACGAGGGCCAGACCTTCGTCATCAAGCACTGGCGTCAGGACTGGGTCTATGAACCCGAGACGGTGCTGACCTATGCCGGGCCCGATCGATGGGACCTCAGCCCTGTGGCGGCGGCCGCGCGGCGCGGCGCCTGGTCCCAGACCGTGTGGCAGACGGACGACTCGCCCCGCTACGGCGGCGTCGGCCGCTGGTCCCACGACAACGGCATGGCCCAGTGGACGTCTGACGAGACCACCCGACCGCTGGCGCGGCGCGATGCGGTGCGCGACCCGGTCTACGACCGCTATGTGGGCAGCAATCGCCACGTCCTGACGCCCTTCGGCTGGGCGCACCTGCAGGACAACGTCAAGCTGGGCCAGGCCCAGGGCGATGCGGCGGGACTGGTGGCCTATGTGCAGGAGGATGTGGTCAACACCTACCGCCGCTGGGACGGGTTCGACCCTGCGGCCGGCGACGCCTACTGGGCGGCCACGTCGGAGTACTGGGCCGCCGTGCGCGGTTTCTGGGACGCCGCCATCGCCGCCGGAGACGGCGTCTCGGTAGAGGAGGAGGCCAGCAACGGCGCGGTGACGGGTCCGACCCTGATGGGCCTGGCCAACCAGATCGAGGACGGCGAGATCACCACCGAGGCCGCCATCGCCGAGGCCCGCCGCACCATCGCCGAGGCGACGGGCGCGGTGATCTGAGGTCCGTCAGTTCGGGCGGGAGATTTCTTCCAGCGCTTCGCCGGCGTATTTTTCCTTTACGCGGGTGGAGAGGTCGCCGAGGGACACCACGCCGACCAGGCGGTTGTCTCCGTCGAGGATTGGCAGGCGGCGAATCTGCTTGTCGGACATGCATTTCAGCACGTCCTTGAGATCCTCGTCGTCACGTCGCCATTCCACCGTGGTGGTCATTGCCTCGCTGACGGGGGTGTCGGCGCCCGCGCCGCCCGCCAGGGCCCGCACCACCAGATCCCGGTCGGTGACCGCGCCCACCAGCTGGTCGCCCTCGGCCACCGGCATGAAACCGAAGTCGCCCGCCGCCATGCGGCCGGCCACGTTCTGGATGGAGTCGCCGGGACGGGCGACCTGCACGTCACGGCTCATGATGTCGCGAACCTTCATTGCGTCTCTCCCTTGAATGATGGGGGATGAACCCATCGGGAGAGGCGCGGTTCCGGTTGTCAGGCGAGGCCGGCGCAGAACCGCTGGATGCGCTTGCAGGCGTCCTCCAGCACATCTTCCGAGGTGGCGTAGCTGATGCGGAAGAACGGCGACAGGCCGAAGGCTGCGCCGTGCACCACCGCCACGCCCTCGGCTTCCAGCAATTCACGGGCGAAGACCTCGTCGCTGTCGATCATCACGCCGGTCGTGGTCGTCTTGCCCATCAGCCCCTCGGCCGACGGATAGACGTAGAAGGCGCCCTCGGGCGTGGCGCAGGTGATACCTTCGGCCTCGTTCAGCATGGACACCACCAGGTCGCGCCGCTTTTCGAACGCGGCGCGGCGCACGGCCATGAAGTCCTGCGGCCCGTTCAGGGCCTCCACGGCGGCGGCCTGGCTGATGGAGGAGGGGTTGGACGTGGTCTGGCCCGCCACCTTGCGCATCAGGTCGATGAGGGGCTTCGGCCCGCCCGCGTAACCGATGCGCCAGCCGGTCATGGCGTAGGCCTTGGACACGCCGTTGACCGTCAGGGTGCGTTCGTAGAGGTCCGGCGCCACCTGGGCGATGGTGGTGTACTCGAAGCCGCCGTAGACCAGATGCTCGTACATGTCGTCGGTCATGACCCAGACGTGGGGATGACGGCGCAGGACCTCGGCCAGGGACTCCAGTTCGGCGCGGGTGTAGGCGGCGCCGGTGGGGTTGGACGGGCTGTTGAGGATCAGCCACTTCGTGCGGGGCGTGATGGCGGCCTCCAGCACCTCGGGCTTCAGCTTGAAGCCGTCGGCGGCCTCGCCCACGATCTCCACGGGCTCGCCGCCCGCCAGCAGCACCATGTCCGGATAGCTGACCCAGTAGGGCGCAGGCACGATCACCTCGTCGCCGGGCGAGAGGGTGGCGACCAAGGCGTTGTACAGCACCGCCTTGCCGCCGGGAGCCACGTGGATCTGGCTGGTCTCGTAGGTCAGGCCGTTCTCGCGCGCGAACTTGGCCACGATGGCGGCCTTGAGCTCGGGCGTGCCGTCCACGTCGGTGTATTTGGTGTCGCCGCGCTGGATGGCGGCGATGGCGGCCTGCTTGATGTTGTCGGGGGTGTCGAAGTCCGGCTCGCCGGCACCCAGACCGATCACATCGCGGCCTGCCCGCTTGAGCTCGCGCGCCTTGGCGGTCACGGCCAGGGTGGCCGAAGGCTTGACGCGCGCGAGGGCGGAGGACTGCAGGCTGGACATGAGCGATCCGTGGTTTGGCGTGGGGAGACCGCTTTCTTACGCAACCGCGAAAGGACGCGCAAACGCCCTGTCCGGCGGAGCGGACAAGGCGTCGCGGCGGCGTGAGGGGATCAGATGTCCGAGGACGCCTGACTCGCCAGGCGGTCGGCCTGACGGTCCATTTCATCGGCTTGTTCAGCCAGGCGGGGCGAAAGGGCGGCGAGGTCTTCGTCGGTCACGGTCTGGCCCCGCGCACGGTTCTGCTCGATCTGGCGGGCGCGGTAGGCCGGGTCGCGCAGACGGCGGCTTTCCTCACGCATCTGTTCCGCGCCCCGGCGCATCTGCTGGGCGCCTTCACGCATGTGAACCCGCGCCTCGGCCATCTGGACACGGGCCTGCTCCCGGGCCTGTGCGGCATGGACCAGAGCCTGGGCGCGCGCCTGTTCGGCATGGGCGCGGGCGGCGTCGGCGTTCACCCGGACCCGGGCGGCGGCGTGGGCGTTGGCGGCCGCCTCCACGCGGATCTGGTCGGCATGGCGGCGGGCTTCCTCGGCGTGGACGCGGACCGCCTCCACATGGGCGCGCATCTCGGCCGTGTCGGCGCCATGCCGATAGTAGACGCCGCCCTCGACCGGGGGCGCAGGAGGAGCGGGAGGCGGGGGCGGCGGGGGCGGCGGGGCCGGAGGCGCGGGCGGGGCAGGCGGCGCAGGCGCGACCAGTTGGGCCAGATCGAGGCGTTCCGGCGCGACAGGTGGGCGGGGCGCTTCCGGCGCAGGGGGCGGCGACGGCGGCGCCTGCAGCTCCAGGGCGGCGACGGGGGCGGCCACGGCGGCCAGAAGGGCGACGGCGCCGAGGGCGACCAGGGGGCGGCGGCGTGAGGGGACGGCGGTCATGAGGCAGGCGATCCTTCTTTTCAGGGCGTGGGGTCGGGCGGCCATGGCCAGGGCGGCCGGGGGGGCGGGGGCGCTGGCCAGGCCGATCAGGGCGCTGGCGTATTCGGCGCGGTCCATGTGGCCGGCGGCGATGGCGTCGGCGGCTTCCTCGGCGCGGGCGGCGAGGTCGGCGTGCAGACGCCAGACCAGCGGGTTGAACCAGAACAGGGCCAGGACCAGACGCGACAGGATCAGGAAGACCCAGTCGGCGCGGCGCAGGTGCGCCATCTCGTGGGCCAGGATGGCCGGAGCCGCCTGGGGCGCCCTGAGGCTGGTCTCGTCGATCAGGACCACGCCGGGTCGAACGCCCCAGCTGAGCGGGCCGGGCGCCTGACGGCTGGCCAGCAGGCGAGGCCGGGGCTGATGCGCGGCCAGGGCCGTCAGCCAGCGCGGGCAGCGCACGGGCGCGGCCTCGCTGGTCCAGCGGTGCAGGGTCCATACCCCGGCGGCGAAGCGGGCGGCGATCAGCACGGCCCCGAGGGTCCAAAGGCAGGCGAGGATGACGGCGGCGTCGGGCATGGCCAGGGCGCCGGATACGGCCACCCCGTCGAGGGGCTCGACCTGTCCGCTCCAGACCGGCGGCGCGATCGGGGCGGTGGCGGGCGCTGACGGCAAGACCGCAAGGCGCAGGGCCGGACCCACGGCCATGAGCACGGGCAGGGCCAGCAGCATCAGGACGGTTCCGCGCAGGATGTCGACGCGCTCGATCGGGCGACGGGTGGCGAAGCGGGCCAGCAGCAGGCCTGCGCCAGCGATCAGGCTGGACTTGGCGAGAAGGGCGATGAGGAGGGCGAGCGTCATTTGCCGTCTCCCTTGGCCTTGTCGATCAGGCGGCGAAGGGCTTCGGCCTCGTCGGAGGTCAGGCGGTCGCCCATGCCCAGAAGGGCGGTGGCGGCGCTGACGGCGGACCCGGCGAAGAAGGTGTCCACCATGCGCTTGAGGGCGCCGGCGGCCAGGGCGTCGGGGCGCGGCGCCGGGCGATAGACGAAACCGCCCTGACCGGGCTCGCGGCGGACCAGCGCCTTGGCCTCGAGCCGGGACAGCAGGGTGCGCACGGCGGAGTCGCTGAGCGGATCGGACAGGGTGGTGCGGACATCAGCCGCCGTGGCGGCCTCAAGCCGACAGAGGGTTTCGAACACCTCCCGCTCGCGCCGGGGCAGGGACTCGATCATGGGGCCGCCTCCTCTACAAATGTAGCGTTACACTTGTAGCGAATTGGGGCGGCAATGGGGCGCTGACATGAAAAGGCGGTCAGGGTTCCGGAACGACGAAAGCCGGCCATGCTCGCGCACGACCGGCTCCCGTCATCCCTTGACGCACACCACCTGACGCAGGGTGTGCACGACCTCGATCAGGTCGGTCTGGGCCGCGATGACCGCGTCGATGTCCTTGTAGGCCATCGGCGTTTCATCGATCACCTCGGCGTCCTTGCGGCACTCGACGCCTTCGGTGGCGCGGACATGGTCCTCCACCGTGAAGCGCCGCTTCGCCTCGGTCCGGCTCATGGCCCGACCGGCGCCGTGTGAGCAGGTGCAGAACGAGTCCGCATTGCCCTTGCCGCGCACGATGAAGGACTTCGCCCCCATCGAGCCGGGGATGATGCCCAGCTCATCGAGCCTGGCCGACACGGCGCCCTTACGGGTCAGGAACACGTCCTTGCCGAAGTGGCGCTCCTTCGAGACGTAGTTGTGGTGACAGTTCACCGCCTCCTGCGTCGTCTCCAGATCCGGCCAGAAGGCCTTCAGCACGCCGAGCACGCTGTCCATCACCTCGCGGTTGGCGCGCGCGTACTTCTGGGCCCACGACACCGCCCGGACATAGTGGACGAAGCCGTCCGTCCCTTCCGGGAAATAGGCCAGGTCCTGATCCGGCAGGTTGATGTGCCAGCGCCGCATCTCGTGCCTGGCCCGTTCGATGAAATAGGTCCCGAACCGGTTGCCTACGCCACGCGAGCCGGAGTGCAGCATCACCCAGACGTCGCCCGCCTCATCGAGGCAGAGCTCGATGAAATGGTTGCCGGTGCCCAGCGTGCCCAGGTGGCCGAAGCCACGCGGGTGCGCCGCCTTGGGGTGGGCCTCGACCACGGCGTCGTAGCCGGCCTTGAGGTCCGCCCAGCGGGTCACGGCCGAGGCCGGCGGCTCGCCGGCCCAGGCGCCCTTGTCGTTGCGCCCGCCGTTGTCGGTGCGGCCGTGCGGAACGGCCGCCTCGATGGCGGAGCGGATGCCCGAAAGGTCGTCCGGCAGGTGTTCAGCGCGGATCGAGGTCCGCACCGCCATCATGCCGCAGCCGATGTCCACGCCTACCGCGGCCGGAATGATGGCCCCCACGGTCGGGATCACGGACCCCACGGTCGCGCCCTTGCCCCAGTGCACGTCGGGCATGACCGCGACGTGGGAATGGATGAACGGCAGCGAGGCCACGTTCTTCAACTGTGTCAGCGCCGCATCCTCGATGGGCACCCCCCGGGTCCACGCCTTGATCGGCGCGCCCGGGTTCTCGATCACGTCATAGCCATGCATGGCCGACGTCTCCTTTTCTGTCTGATCCTTCCGGACCGGTCAGAGGGAGCCCCCGTTTCGGAAACAAAAAACCCCTCCGGCCGGTCGCGGGAGGGGTTGCTGAAACCGTGAACGATCTGGTCGTTCCGCTACACCGCCTCCACGCGCAAGCCCTCACCCGCGACCAGATTCAGGTCGCGGCTGGCGGGCAGGCTCATCTTGACGCAGTAGTGGAACATGGTTCTCTCGTCCTCGGGCCGGCCCGCTTACAGGCATTTTTCCAGCTTGGCCAGAGGCGACGACGAAAGCTTCAGGACTCGGAGCTCTGGCCGCCGATCCAGGTGCGGAGGGTGTGGCCGTCGCGGTCCAGCAGGACCAGGTCGGCCATGAGGCCGGCTTCGATGCGGCCGCGCTGGTCGGACAGGCCCATGAAGGCGGCGGGGGCGCCGGCGGCCATGAAGGCGGCCTGGGGCAGGGTGAGGCCGAGGCGCTCCACGGCGTTGCGGACGGCCGAGGCCATGTCCAGATCGGCGCCGGCCAGGGTGCCGTGCTCGTCCATGCAGACCCCGTCCTGAACCGTGATGCGGCGGCCGTGCAGGTCGAAGACCTTGTCGGTCATGCCCACCGAGGGCATGGCGTCGGTGACCAGCATGAAGCGGTCCAGCGGCCGCGCGCGCAGGGCGATCCTGAGCGTGGCGTCATGGACATGGCGGCCGTCCACGATCAGGCCGCACCAGCAGTTCGGGTCGTCCAGGGCGGCGCCCACCACGCCGGGCTCGCGGTTGCCCAGCTGGCTCATGGCGTTGAAAAGGTGGGTGACGCCGGTGGCGCCCGCGTCCAGGGCGCGGCGGGCCTCGTCATAGCCGGCGTTGGTGTGGCCGATAGCGATCACCACCCCGGCGGCGGCTAGGCGGCCGATCATGGCCGGCGTCGCCGCCTCGGGCGCCACGGTGACCAGGGTGCGGCCGCGCTTGAGCGAGGTGAGCAGGGCCAGGCCCTCCTCATCCAGGTCGCGCAGGCGATCGAGGCTGTGGATGCCGCGGCGCCGGGCGCTGAGATACGGGCCCTCGATGTGGATGCCCAGAACGCCGGGCACGCCCTGTTCCATGGCCGTCTCCACCGCGCGCATGGCGCGGTCGATGACGTCCAGATCGTCGCTGATCAGGGTGGGCAGGAAGCCGGTGGCGCCGAAGCGGCGATGGGCGGCGGCGATGGCCGCGATGCCCTCCACCGTCGGCTCGTCGTTGAACAGCACCCCGCCTCCGCCGTTGACCTGGGTGTCGATGAAGCCGGGCAGCAGAACGCCGCCGTCCAGATCCACGCGCGCGCCGTCGGGCGCGGCGTCGGCGGGGACCACGTCGGCGATGCGGTCGCCGTCCAGAACCACCGCCACGTCCTCGCGCAGGACGTCGCCGGTCAGCACCCGGCCATTGATCAGAACCGTGCGCATCAGACCGTTTCAGTGACCTTGTTCAGATGGGGCGGGCGATCGGGATCATAGCCCCGGGCCACCGACAGGGCGTTGGCCATGCGGTAGAAACTCTGGATCATCAGGATCGGCTCCAGTCCCGGATCGGCGGCCAGGGCTGGGAGGCCGCCGGGCTCGCCCGACGCGGCCGTCAGGACGTGGGCCCCGCGCGCAGCCATGTCGGCGGCCATGGCGCGGACGCCGTCACGGGTTTCATCGTTCTGGGCGAAGACGAGGGCGGGAAAGCCGGGTTCGACCAGGGCCATGGGGCCGTGCAGGACCTCTGCGGTCGAGAACGCTTCGGCGTGCAGGCCGCAGGTCTCCTTGAATTTCAGCGCTGCCTCCATGGCCACGCCGTAGCCGACGCCGCGTCCCAGCACATAGAGGTTGCGGGCGTCCTTCAGGGCCTCGACGCCTTGCGACCAGTCCAGCGCCCAGGCCTGGGCCAGCTGGGCGGGCAGGGCCGACAGGCCGGTCCGCAGGCCCGCATCGTCGCTCCACTCCGCCGTCAGATGGGCCAGGGCGCTCAGGGAGGCGATGTAAGATTTGGTCGCCGCTACGCTGCGCTCGGCGCCCGCGTGAAGGGGAATGACGATGTCGGCGAGCTCGGCCAACGGCGAGTCGGCGTCGTTGACGAGGGCGACCATTCGGGCCCCCGCATCCTTCGCCGCGCGCACGGCGGACAGAAGGTCCGGACTCTTGCCCGACTGGGAGATGGCCAGGCCCAGCACCCCGTCCAGGGTCTGGTGGGTCTGATAAACCGAGCTGACCGACAGGCCGGCCGCCGAGGTCAGGACCCCCAGCCGCGTGCCCATGAGATAGCGGCCATAGGTGCCGGCGTGGTCCGAGCTGCCGCGTCCGAAGGTGACGACCGCGCGGGGCGGTTCGCGGCGCAGGGTCGCAGCCAGGTCGCGCACGACCCCGGTGTTGGCCGCCAGCTGGCGCGCCACGACGGACGAGGCCTCGGCGGCTTCGGCGAACATGCGGGTGAATTCGGCGGACGGGGCGGTCACGGCGGCGGCTCTCACGACAGGGCGTTCAGTTCGGCGACGAAGTCATAGGCGTCGCCACGATAGTAGGATTGCGTCACCTCAACGGCCCGACCGTCCGCCAGGATGCCGCGCCGCTCGATCAACAGGGCGGGATCGGTGGGGCGAAGGCCCATCAGCTCGGCGTGCTCGGCGCCCAGAAGCACGGCGCGCAGGCGCTGCAGCGCGCGGGCGGGGCGGTGGCCGGTCTTCTCCAGCGCCGCATAGAGGGAATGGTCCACGTCATCGGGCGAGGCCAGGCAGAAGCCGGGAATGGTCGAGAACTCCAGCGCCATGACCGCGCCGTCGGCGTAACGGATGCGGCTGAAGCGATAGACCGGGGTGCCGGGCGACAGGCCCAGGGTCATGGACTCTTCCGGCGTCACGGCCCCGCGCGACTTGGTCAGCCAGGCGCTGTGCGGGGTGCGGCCGCGCGAGATCATGTCCTCGGTGAATGAGGAGAGCTTGGAGAAGTTCTTTTCCACGCGGGCGGCGACGAAGGTGCCGGCGCCCTGGCGGCGGGTCAGCAGGCCTTCGCCGACCAGGCCGTCCAGCGCCTTGCGCACGGTGATGCGCGAAATCTTGTACTCGGCCGCCAGGTCCCGCTCGGCGGGCAGGGCGTCGTCGGGCGCCAGCACCTTGGCGTTGATGGCGTCCCGCAGGGCCTTCTGAAGCTGTTTGTAAAGGGGCGCGTGATCGCCCTGGTCCAGCGCGCCGATCCGTTCAGAAAACATGGACGAAACCTCCCCCGGGCGGGCCGATCATCCCGCGTCGTCGGTGACGGTAACATCGGACCAATGAGATACCAATATCAAATTTGTTCGGAATTGGCATCATTTTGGGCTTGTCATTTTTTCGTAATGGGTCAGTGTTCGGCTCGTTGGCCTGACGCACCCGTGTTCCTGCAATGAGTAAAGCGGGGTCATTGGTATCATATTGGGCTTCAATCGGCTTGGGGACGGGGGTCCCCATCTTTGAGGGGAGAGTGCCGGGTGACCAGAGTTCGTAAATCGCTCATTGCAGCATCCGTCAGCGGTCTGGCCATCATGGCCGCCGGCGCGGCCATGGCCCAGTCCGGGGCTCAGTCCCAACAGGACGTGACGGAGGTGGACGAGGTCGTCGTCACGGGCATCCGCGCCTCGCTTCAGCAGTCGCTGGAGACCAAGCGCAGCTCCAACTCCATCATCGATGTGGTGACAGCCGAGGATGTGGGCCGCTTCCCGTCCTCCAACGTGGCCGAGGCCATCACCATCATACCTGGCGTGACTATCGACCGGGAGTTCGGCCAGGGCGAGAAGGTCTCGATCCTGGGCACCGACCCGGCCCTGAACCGCACCCTGCTGAACGGCCAGACGGTGGCCTCGGCGGACTGGTTCATCCTCGATCAGCCGGGCCGGACGTTCAACTATGCGCTTCTGGCGCCCCAGATCGTCGGCAGCGTTGAGGTCTACAAGACGCCCGAGCCGCGCATCGACGAGGGCTCCATCGGCGGTACGGTGATCGTCAACACCCGCCGTCCGCTGGACGCGGGCATCAACCCCATCTCGGGCGCGGTGACCTATCTGTGGAACGACCGGTCCGAGGAAGGCGATTTCCAGTATTCCATCATGGGCAACTGGACCAATCCGGAGCGCACCTTCGGCGTTCTGGTGGCCGCCCAACGGGCCAGCGACTTCCTGCGCCGCGACGGGGTTCAGTCCTACGGCACGATCACGGCGGCGGAATATGCGCCTTCGACCCAGGCGTCGTGGAAGCCGGGTTCTCCGACCTGCGTCGGCGCCTGCGCGGACACCCTGGCGGCGAATCCGGACGCCATCGGCCTGAACGCCCTGGCGGCGTCCTATTTCGAACAGCAGCGCGACCGCGACAGCTATATGGCGGCCCTGCAGTGGCGGCCGACCCCGAACCTGGAGATCAATTTCGACTGGCTGCGCATCGACGCCAGCTATGACAACACCAACCAGTCCATGTTCGCCTTCCAGGGCAACACCTGGAACGCCATTGACCGTCTGACCGACATCACGGTCGAGAACGGGATCATCACGCGGGCTTCCTTTGACAACGCCCTGTCGGTGCTGGACGTGCAGTACCGCGAGGCGGCCATGACCTCGGACAGCTACCGGCTGAACCTGGAATGGAGCGGAGACCGCTGGGACGTCTCGGGCGTCGTTGGCTACACCACCGCCGAGGGCGGCACCCAGCGCCAGCTGTTCGGCGAGTTCCTGAACTGGTCGAACTATACGGTGGATATCTCCGGCGCCCCCGGGCGGCCCGGCGTGGTCACCTACGAGAACAACATCATGGACGACCCGACCGCCTTCGCCTTCGATGGCGGCTGGGGCGCGGGTGATCCCACGGTGGGCCCCGACGGCTGGAACTCGGGCTGGGGCGGCAACATCGTCTCCAAGCCGACCACGGACGAGGAGCAGTACGCCCAGATCGACTTCGGCTATGCCTTGCCCGGTGCGATCACCCAGGTCCGGTTCGGGTACAAGTATCGGGATCACGAGACCGACCAGCGCATGTCGGGGGTCTCGATCCCGGTCTATGGCTGGGTCGGCGACGCCTCCATGTTCAATCCCCGCCAAGTTCCGTCGAACTATCTGAACGGCTTTGACGTCAACGATCAGATGCGGACCCGCTTCGTGCTGGATGGCGCGGCCCTGGCCGACTACCTGGCCGGGGGCGGATATCTGCAGCCCTGGCAGACCGCTCCGGAGGTGACGGTGTTCGGCAACGCCGAGTTCACCTCGCAGAACTGGAACATCCAGGAGTCGGCCCACGCCGCCTATGTGCAGGCCGACTTCGACACCGGCCGGATGCGCGGCAACTTCGGCCTGCGCTATGTGCGCACCGAATCCGAGAGCGGCGGCTATACCTGCATCAACCAGACGGCGGCCGGCTGCGGCACGACCGAGGCCGACTGGGAGTGGGTGGTGGCCACCAAGGACTACGACAACTGGCTACCCAGCGTGAACGTGGCCATCGATCTGGCGGACGACCTGATCCTGCGCCTGTCGGCGGCCCAGGTGATCGCGCGGCCGAACTTCGCGGACATGTCCAACTACTTCTGGCTGTCGGACCAGATCCTCACCGGCGGCGGCGGCAATCCGGACCTGAACCCGTATGAATCCCTGAACCTGCACGCCTCGCTGGAGTGGTACTTCCAGCCCGAGGCCATTCTGGGCGCCGAGTTCTTCTACAAGGACATCGACAACTACATCCTGCAGCAGACCTCGCCCGAGGATCACTTCAACCAGGCCCAGCAGGCGGTCACCACCTATCAGATCAGCCGCCCGGCGAACGCCGGCTCGGCCCAGGTGCGCGGGGTGGCCCTAGCCTATCAGCAGACCTTCGCCTACGGCTTCGGCCTGCTGGCCAACTACACCTATGTGGACGCCGAGGCGGCCGACGGCTCGCCCTTGCCGTACAACTCGAACCACCAGCTGAACATCAGCCCGTTCTACGAGAACGGACCGTTCTCGGCCCGCCTGGGCTACAGCTGGCGCTCGGAGTATTTCACGGGCGTGGACCGAGCCAACAACATGTACGTGGACGACCACGAGAACCTGGACGCCACGGTCAGCTGGGCCTTCAACGATCAGGTCAGCATGACCTTCGCGGGCCAGAACCTGCTGGACAGCGAGTACTACAACTATGCGGATACGGTGGCGCTGCCGCGCGGCGTGTACCGGACCGGTCGAAAGCTGATGGCGACGCTCGCCGTCAACTTCTGACGCAGGGGCGCGGGGCGGAGGATCCCGCCGCTCCGCGCCGCCTTCGTCAGCTTATCCCCTGAGCGAACTGGGGCGGCCGCATTGCGCCGCCCCCTCTTTCGCCGGACAGTCTTCCCGAGTGCGAGGGGCCCTGCATGTTCAAGACCATTTCATCCGCCGTCGTCCTGTCCGTAGCCGGACTGATGACGGTCGCGGCCCCGGCGTGGGCGCAGACGCCCTCGCTGATTCCGGCGCCGGCCGCGGCGACGCCCGCCGAGGGCGTGTTCCGCCTGGACGCCGCCACCGTGGTGCGGGTTCCGCCCGGCGACGAGGAAGCGGCCCGGGCGGCCGCGTATTTCATCGACCTGATCCGACGCACGCGAGGGCTCGACCTGGCCGTGTCGGCAGAACCCGGGGCGGGGATCGTCTTCGAACGCAATGAGGGCGGGGCCGAGGACGCTTACGGCCTGGCGGTCGGGCCGGGCGGGGCGACCATCGTCGCGTCCGATTTCGGCGGCCTCCTGTATGGCGGGGTGAGCCTGTGGCAGCTGGCCACCGCCGAGGCGGGGCAGGGCGCGGTGGATATCGCCGCGACGACCATCGAGGACGCGCCGCGCTTCGGCTGGCGCGGACTGATGCTGGACTCGGCGCGCCATTTCCAGAGCATCGAGATGGTCCGGGACCTGATCGACGTCATGGCCATGCACAAGCTGAACGTGCTGCACTGGCACCTGACCGACGACCAGGCCTGGCGGCTGGAGATCAACGCTTATCCCCGACTGACCGAGGTGGGCGCGTGGCGCCAGCAGGCCGGAGCGGCGGGCTTCGACGACAACGGCGAGCCGCTGCAGTACGGCGGCTTCTACACCCAGGACCAGGTGCGCGAGATCGTGGCCTACGCCGCCGCGCTGAACATCACGGTGGTGCCCGAGATCGAGATGCCGGGACACGCCCTGGCGCCCATCGTGGCCTATCCGGAACTGGGGTCAGTGGAGAACCCGCCGGACGCGGTCTTTACCGACTGGGGCGTGTTTCCGTGGCTGTTCAACATCGAGGACGGGACGTTCGAATTCCTGGAGACGGTGCTGGACGAGGTCATGGCCCTGTTCCCGAGCGAGTACATCCACATCGGCGGCGACGAGGCGGTCAAGGATCAGTGGGAGGCCAACGCCCACATCCAGGCGCGGATGGTTGAGCTGGGCGTCGCGGACGAGAACGAACTGCAGAGCTGGTTCGTGCGGCGCATCGAGCGCCACCTGAACGCCAACGGCCGACGCCTGATCGGCTGGGACGAAATCCTCGAAGGCGGCCTGGCGCCCAACGCCACGGTCATGTCCTGGCGCGGCATCGACGGCGCCATCGAGGCGGCGCGGATGGGGCACGACACGGTCCTGACCCCGGCCCCGATCCTGTATTTCGACCATCGCCAGAGCCACAGCCCGGACGAGTCGCCCGGGCGCGGGGCGGTGATCAGCACCCCCGACGTCTACGCCTTCGACCCGGCGCCCGACGCCCTGACCGAGGACCAGCTGGATCATATCCTGGGCGTTCAGGGCAACGTCTGGACCGAGCACATCCGCACCGAGGAGCGGCTGTGGGACAAGCTGTTCCCGCGCATGGCGGCCGTGGCCGAGCTGGGCTGGTCGCCGCCCCATGCGAACGACTGGGCCAGCTTCGCGGCGCGCCTGCCTGACCAGCTGGATCGTTATGAGGCCCTGGGCGTCATCCACGCGACCATCTGGCTGGAGCCGATGCTGTCGCTGGACCTGGCCGGGAGCGGGGCCGACGAGGGCTTGTCGGTGTCCCTGTCGAACGAGTTCGGGACGGGCGAGATCCGCTACACGACCGACGGCGGCGGGGTGACCTCTGAGTCGGCGGTCTATGAGGACGCCGTGATCGTCCAGCCGGGCGCCGTCGTCCGGGCCTCCACCTGGCTGAACGGCGAGCCCGTCGGCCGCGAGCGCGAATGGACCGTGACGCGCCGGGACGCGGTGACGCGCACCAGCCATCAGCTGGGCCAGTGCGTGGGCGGGCTGGTGCTGGCGCTGGAGGATGACGCGCCGCGCGGGCCGCGCACGGACGAGCGCGCCGTGCTGGTGACCGATATTCTCAATCCGTGCTGGGTCTATGAGGCGGCGCCGCTGGACGGGGTGACCATGGTGACCGCGCATGTGGGGTCTCACCCCTTCAATTATCAGGTGGGGGCGGCGCGGGACTCGGTGCCGCTGCATCCCGTGTCCACGCCGCACGGCGAGCTTGAAATCCGGCTGGGCGGCTGCGAGGGGCCGCGCATCGGTACCCTGCCTCTGCAGCCCGCCGTGGACAATGACGGGATCACCGTCCTGACCGGCGAGATTCAGCCCCAGGAAGGCCGGCATGACCTGTGCCTGCGGTTCACGCGCGACTCGGTCGACCCGATCTGGGCGATCGAGCGCATCACCCTCGGCAGCCGGGACCGCCCATGACCGACATCGTCCTCGTCGCGCCCATGGCCGGCTGGGCCGCGCCGCTCTCCGAGGCGCCGGATCCGGTCTTCGCCGAGCGGATGATGGGGGACGGGGTGGCGGTGGACCCCATGGAGGGCGTGCTACGCGCGCCCTGCGACGGGGTGGTGACGATCCTGGCGCCCGCCCGCCACGCGGTGACCATCCGCGGCGAGAGCGGGGTCGAGGTGCTGATGCACATCGGTCTGGAGACCGTGGCCCTGAAGGGCGAGGGCTTCACCGCCCGCGTCGCCGAGGGTCAGGCGGTCAAGGCGGGCGACCCGCTGATCGAGTTCGATCTGGACCTGATCGCGGGGCGGGCGAAGAGCCTGATCACCCCCATCATCATCACCAATGGCGACGCCTTCGAAGTGGCGAGCCGGGTCACGGACCGGGAGGTCAGGCCGGGCGATACGCTGATGACCCTGCGGGCGTCAGGAGCCGGGGCGGAGACCGCACGGGCGGCGGCCGTCGAGGCGGAACGCAAGGTGGTGACACCGCTGGCTCATGGCATCCACGCCCGCCCGGCGGCGCGCATCGCGGCGCTGGCCAAGGGGTTCGACGCCGAGGTGACGGTGGCGGCCTTCAACCGCCGGTCCAGCGCGAAGAGTCCGGTAGGGATCATGGCCCTGGCCATCCGCCACGGCGACGCCATCACCCTGTCGGCCAGCGGGCCGGACGCGGCGCGGGCGGTGCAGGCGCTGGCCGAACTGATCGAAGGCGGCATGGGCGAGGCGGGGGCGGCGCCCGCCGCGAAGGTCACACCGGAGCCGACGACGCGGCCTCGACGGGCCTTGCACACGGGCTTGTTGCGCGGGGTGACGGCGGCGCCGGGCGTGGCCATCGGCCAGGCCGCGCGGCTGATCCGCACCGAGATCGAGGTCGCCGTCGACGGGCGGGGCGCGGGCGCCGAGCACGCCGCGCTGGATGGCGCGCTGGAGACGGTGCGAGACCGGCTGCAGGCCCTGACCGGCGGCGACGCCACCCGCGGCGCCATCGCCGGCGCCCATCTGGCGTTTCTGGACGACCCCGAACTGCTGGCCTCGGCCCAGCGGGGCATCAACGACGGACGCAGCGCGGGCCATGCCTGGCGAACGGCCATCGACGGCTTCGTGCAGGCGCTGAACGCCCTGGGCGACCGGCGCATGGCCGAGCGGGTGGACGACCTGAAGGATCTGGAGGGTCAGGTGCTGGCCGTGCTGACCGGGGAAGGCGAGGG
>NZ_PNLV01000058.1 GCF_013823285.1 Brevundimonas sp.
TCCAGATAGACCGCCCGATCCGGCGAGGTTGCGGCCATGCCGTGGTCGGCGACGATGACCAGAATGGTGCGATCGGCCAGGCCGCGCGCTTCGAGCCCCGCGATCAGCCGGGCGATGGAAGCGTCCACCGAGGCGACGGCCTCCGTGGTCCCGGCGCCGTCCGGGCCGTGATGATGCCCGGCGGTGTCCACGATGTCGAAATACAGGGTGGCGAAGTCGGGTCGCTGATCGCCCGGCAGGTCCAGCCATCCGAGCACCCGGTCCACCCGCGCATCGCCGGGCAGGGACTGGTCGAAGACGGTCCAGTGGGTCGGCCGCACGCCGCTGATCTCGGCCTCGGAGCCCGGCCAGAACATGGTGCCGGTCGTGAGACCCGCGCGCTCGGCCGTGACCCAGATGGGCTCGCCCTCGTCCCACCAGCGCCCGTCCGTCACCGCCGCCGCATTGCCCAGGGCGAACCGACCCAGTTCAACGTCCACCATGGTGTTGTTGACGATGCCGTGGCGGTCGGGATGCAGCCCCGTCACGAGGGTGTAGTGGTTGGGGAAGGTCACGCTGGGGAACGAGGGCCGCATGGCGGCGAAGGCGCCTTCGGCGCGCAGGCGACCCAGCGTCGGCGTCACGCCGCGGTCCAGATAATCGGGACGGAACCCGTCCATGCCCACCAGGATCACCAGCGGCCGGTCATCCGTCGCCACGCGCTCGGGCGCCAAGGTGGCGCAGGCCGACAAGGTCAGGGCGAACACGATCAGCACCAGACGGGACATGGGAGCTCCGGAGAGGGGGACGGCTCTATTGCCTAATCTTAATCCGTGACAGCTGTCTTACGGCTTGCGGTGCAGTGGCGCACACCGCAAGCTCGACCTTATGAACGAACCAGTCATCGAGACACGCGGTCTGTCAAAGGCCTACGGGGCGGTGAAGGCCCTGGACGATTTCAGCCTGACCATCCCGCGCGGCGGGGTCTACGGCGTTCTGGGGCCGAACGGGGCGGGCAAGTCCACCCTGTTCCGCATCCTGCTGGGCCTGATCCGGCCCACGGCGGGCGAGGCCAAGGTCATGGGCGGCCCTGTCGGGGACGTTCACGGCATGCGGCGCATGGGCTCCATGATCGAGACGCCGCGCTTCCCGCCCTACATGACGGCGCGGCAGGTCCTGGAATGGGTGTCGCTGGGCCATGGCCAGGGCGTGGACCGGACCGCCATCGCCGCCTGGCTGGAGCGGGTGGGCCTGACGGCCGCCGCCGACCGAAAGGTGCGGGGCTTCTCCGTCGGCATGGCTCAGAGGCTGGGCGTGGCCGCGGCCCTGATGACCCGGCCCGAACTGGTTATTCTGGACGAACCCACCAGCGGCATGGACCCTCCGGGCATACAGGAGATGCGTGCCCTGATCCGCTCGCTGGCCGACGATGACGGGGTGACGGTGGTGATCGCCAGTCACCAGCTGGCCGAGGTGCAGAAGCTGTGCGACCGGGTGGCCATCCTGAACAAGGGGCGGCTCTCGGCCGAGGGCGCGGTCGCCGATCTGGTGGCCGGGCGCGAGCGCCTGCGCCTCACCCTGCGGCCGGCCGATGCGGCGCTGGGCCTGCTGGGCATAAAGGGCACGCGCGACGGCGACGCCGTACTGGCAGCCATTGAGCGGTCCGAGGCGCCCGCCCTGATCCGGGCCCTTGCGGAAAAGGGCGCCGAAATCGAGGAGGCGCGCTGGGTCGGGGCCGACCTGGAGAGCGTCTTCAACCAGTTGACCGTAGAGGATGCGCCCCATGCTGGCTGACGCCATTCGCGCCGAGGGCTATCGTTTCGCCCGCAACCGCACCGCCGTGTTCTGGAGTGTGCTGTTCGTGCCCATCGTGGCCCTGATCCTCGGGGTCGTGGTCAGCTTCGCCGCCAAGGGCAATGAAGCCAGACTGGCCGAGGTGACCACTGAACTCGGGATGATCTCCGCGCCTCTGGATCTGGGCGCAGCCCTGGTCAGCAACGCCGCATCCCTGGCGGGCGGCCCGGTGCTGCTGTTCGTCCTGATCGGGGCGGCGACCCTGTTCGCGGGTGATTACCGGTGGGAGACTTGGCGGCTGATCCGGGCGCGCAACCGGCGCTCAAACCTGATTCTGGGCAAACTGGCCGCTCTCATCGTCCTGGCCTTCGCCGCCATGGCCGCCCTGCTGATCTTCAGCATGATCGGCGAGCCCATCCGGGCCGCCATCTTCGAGCGTGAGGTGACGTTCAGCCTGAGCGGCGAGCAGATCGGCGCCTTCTTCGGCCTGTTCGGCCTGGGATGGCTGAGAGTCGTTCAGTTCGCCATGATCGCCCTGCTGGCGGCGGTGGCGACGCGGTCGCTGCTGGCCGCCCTATTCATTCCCATGGCCCTGGGCGCCGCCCAGGCCCTCGGAGCGCCCATGCTGATGGGAATGGGCGTCATGCCTGACAGCTGGACCCTGCAATTGCTGCTGCCCGGTCAGGCCTTCGACCGACTCGGCGAGATGATCCTGGGCGGCGAAGGCGCGGCGAGGATTCCTGTCGCCTTGCAGGTCAAGGCCTGGATCAGCCTGATCGGCTGGACCGTCCTGCCCCTGCTGGCCGCATTGGCGATCTTCGAGCGGCAGGACCTGTCCAAGGAGTGACCCCGCCGCTCGAGTGATCAGCTCAGGATCATGCCGTCGCCGGCGTACAGGGCCTGATCGCCCAGCATCTCCTCAATGCGCAGCAACTGGTTGTACTTGGCTGTGCGGTCCGAACGGGCCAGCGAGCCGGTCTTGATCTGTCCGCAGTTGGTGGCCACCGACAGGTCGGCGATGGTGTAGTCCTCGGTCTCGCCCGAGCGGTGGCTCATGACGGCGGTGTAGCCCGCCCGATGCGCCATCTCGACCGCATCCAGGGTCTCGGACAGGGTGCCGATCTGGTTGACCTTGATCAGGATGGAGTTGGCCAGACCCTCGCCGATGCCCGCCGCCAGACGCGCCGGATTGGTCACGAACAGGTCGTCGCCCACCAGCTGGATCTTATCGCCCAGACGCTCGGTCAGCAGGCGCCAGCCGTCGAAGTCGTCCTCGGCGCAGCCATCCTCGATGGAGACGATGGGGAAGCGGGCGCACAGGTCGGCCAGATAGGCGACCATGCCCTCCTGATCGATGGTCTTGCCCTCGCCCTCCATCACGTACTTGCCGTCCTTGAAGAACTCGGTGGAGGCCACGTCCAGACCAAGCTGGAAGTCCTCACCCGCCAGATAGCCGGCCGCCTCGCCCGCCTTGGTGATGAAGGTCAGGGCCTCGTCGGCGGACTTCAGGTTCGGCGCGAAGCCACCCTCGTCGCCCACATTGGTGTTGTGGCCCGCGTCCTTCAGGGCCTTCTTCAGGCTGTGGAAGATCTCCGCGCCCATGCGCAGGGCTTCCGAGAAGTTCTCCGCCCCCGTGGGCAGGATCATGAACTCCTGGATGTCGATGGGATTGTCGGCATGGGCGCCGCCGTTGATGATGTTCATCATCGGGGTCGGCAGCATGCGGGCCGAGACGCCGCCCACATAGCGATACAGCGGCAGGCCCGCCGACACGGCGCTGGCCTTGGCCGCCGCCAGGCTGACGCCCAGGATGGCGTTGGCGCCCAGCCGGCCCTTGTTCTGGGTGCCGTCCAGTTCGATCATGGACATGTCGATGCGGCGCTGATCCTCGGCGTCCATGCCCGACAGGGCGTCGAAGATTTCGCCGTTCACGGCGTCGATGGCCTGCTGGACGCCCTTGCCGCCCCACATGCCCTTGTCGCCGTCGCGCTTCTCCACCGCCTCGTGGGCGCCGGTGGACGCGCCGGACGGCACCGCCGCGCGACCGAAGGCGCCGTCCTCCAGCACCACGTCCACCTCCACCGTCGGATTGCCCCGGCTGTCCAGGATCTGGCGGGCGGTGATGTCGGCGATGTCGGTCATGGTCAGGTCCCGGTGCGAGAATTGGAAAGGGCGCGCCAGCCTTTAGCCCGCGCGCCCTCCGTAGCCAACTGAAAGCCTGTTACGCGCAGCCTTCCACATACTGGATGGACGGTCCGCCCGCGTGGATCATGCTGACGTTTCCGTCCGCGCCGATCTCGTAAACGACACCGCGCGCGTCGGCGTCCTCGCGGTAGGGCGAATCGGAAGGACCGTCGCTCCAGACCGTGATGTATTCAGACGGAGCTTCGGAATATTTGTGGGGGCTGACCTGGGCCGCGTCGCCATAGGCGGCCTTGATGTCGGCGGCGCTGTCGCCGATGCCGAAACCGCGATCCGTGGTCAGGGTCGCCTCGCGGATCAGGGAGATGCGGGTCAGGACGCCCTGCTCCAGCATCAGCAGCACGCCTTCCGGGGCGCGCTCGGGGCGGTACTGATCGCACGACTCCGGGTCGGGGCCGCCCACCGCGTCAGGATTGGCGTCGGGACCGAGGGCCCGGGTGATCTCGGCGCGGGTCATGCCGATGCGCAGCGGGCCCCACCCCTGTGCGCTCAGGGCGTTGGAATCGGGGGTCTGGGCCGGCGCTTCGGCGGCGGGAGGCGTTTCAGGAGCGGGCTCGTCCGGCTGACCGCAGGCGGCCAGGGCGAGGACGGCGATAGAAGGCAAGATGAGGGCGCGGATCATGGAGGGTCTCCGGATTGGGTCCGGGAAGATCAACGCACGAAAACGGCGCGCGATGAACTCGCGCGCCGTAAAATCGTAAATCCCGGCTCGGCCTTCGCGCTTCGCGCTGCGTGAGCCGGGAAGAGCGACTTGAAAAGCCTAGTCTTCCTTGGGCGTCAGAACCTGACGGCCGCGATAGGTGCCGGTCTTCAGGTCGATGTGGTGCGGGCGCTTCAGCTCGCCCGTGTCCTTGTCCTCGGTGTAGGCGTTGGCGCCCAGGGCGTCGTGGGCCCGTCGCATGTTGCGACGCGAGGGAGATACTTTGCGCTTCGGAACGGCCATGTCCGTCTCATCCAGTCTGGTCGGTGCATCCGGCGACCGGACGCGAAAACAATAGCGGCGGCCCATGCAGGCCGCCCCGTGAGCGCGGGCTTATGCCTCAGGGGGCGGCCAAACGCAAGAGGCTGAGGACAGGCGAAACAAGCTGCGACCCATCACGGGCAGCGCCCATGGCGCAATGGGACGGCTCAACGCCTCGCGCCCATGCTTCAAGCCCGGCTACGGATTACAGGCGGCGGAAAAATCGGTCCGGTCAAGCACCAACCACACACTGTCGACCCATACGTCGCCCACCAGCAGGGTCCGCTCCGCCCGGCCGGTTTCGCGGAACCCCAGCCGGGTCAGCAGGGCGATGGACGCGGTGTTGTCCGGATCGGCTTCGGCGGTCAGACGATCGAGGTCGCGCGTGGCGAACACATGGGCGATCACCGCCTGTGCGGCCTCCAGGCCCAGACCCCGCCCCTGGGCGTCAGGGTGCAGGATGAAGCCGATCTCGGGCAGGCGGAAAAAGCCCGCCTTGCCCACGACCCGGCCCTCGAACTCGACCACGAAGTCGTCGGCCAACTCGGGCGGTGAGTCGATCATGGAGCCCAGCCAGGCTCGCGTCTGATCGAGGGTCTGATGCGGCGGCGTGGACCACCAGCGCGTGGCGCGCGGGTCGGACAGCACGGCGTGCATGGCGTCCAGATCGTCCCACCGCGCCGGCCGCAAGGTCAGGCGCGGTGTGCTCAGCACCACGCCCGTGGTCATCACACCAGCCGGCTCTGAACCACCGCCGCGGCGATGAAGCTGGCGAACAGGGGGTGCGGGGCGAAGGGGCGGCTCTTCAGTTCCGGGTGATACTGCACGCCGATGAACCAGGGATGGTCGGCGCGCTCCACGGTCTCGGGCAGGACGCCGTCGGGCGACAGACCCGAGATGGTCATGCCCGCCCGCTCGATGGCGTCACGGTAGTTGATGTTGACCTCGTAGCGGTGACGGTGCCGCTCGCTGATGGCGGTGGAGCCGTAGATCTCCGCGATCCTCGAGCCCTCGATCAGGGTGGAGTCATAGGCGCCCAGACGCATGGTGCCGCCAAGATCGCCGCCCTGGGCCCGCATGATGCGCTGGTTGCCCTGGGTCCACTCGGTCATTAGGCCGACGATGGGCTCCTCGGCCGGGCCGAACTCGGTGGAGGTGGCCTTGTCCAGCCCGGCCAGATGACGGGCGGATTCAATCACGGCCATCTGCATGCCGAAGCAGATGCCGAAATAGGGGATCTTGCGCTCGCGGGCGAAGCGGACCGCCTGGATCTTGCCTTCCGCGCCGCGCTCGCCGAAGCCGCCGGGCACAAGCACCGCGTGGGCGCCCTGCAGCCGTTCCTCGCAGGCGTCGCGTGCGCCCTCGAAGGTGTCGGCCTCGACCCAGTCGATGTTGACCTTGACGTTGTTGGCCACGCCGCCGTGGTGCAACGCCTCGATCAGGGATTTGTAGGCGTCCTTGAGCACCGTGTACTTGCCCACCACGGCCACGGTGACCTCGCCGTCCGGATTGGTGCGGCGACGGACGATCTCTTCCCAGCCCGACAGGTCGGGCGCCGGGGCGTCGGTGATGCCGAAGTGGGCCAGGACCTCGGCGTCCAGGCCTTCCTGGTGATAGTCCAGCGGCACCGCATAGATGTCGGCGGAATCCATGGCCTGGATGACGCCCGAGGGGCGTACGTTGCAGAACAGGCCGATCTTGCGCTTCTCGTCGGCCGGGATGGGCTGTTCGCAGCGGCACAGCAGGATGTCCGGCTGGATGCCGATGGAGCGCAGTTCCTTGACCGAGTGCTGGGTCGGCTTGGTCTTCATCTCGCCGGCCGTCTTGATGAACGGCAACAGGGTCAGGTGCACGAAGCAGCTCTGGCCGCGGGGCAAGTCCTGGCCCAGCTGGCGGATGGCCTCGAAGAAGGGCAGGCCCTCGATGTCGCCGACCGTGCCGCCGATCTCGATCAGGACGAAGTCCACGTCCGCGCCTTCGTCGGTCTGGGCGGGGCTGAGGCAGAACTGCTTGATCTGGTCGGTGACGTGCGGGATCACCTGGACGGTGGCGCCCAGATAGTCCCCTCGCCGCTCCTTCTCCAGAATGGTGGAGTAGATGCGGCCGGTGGTGACGTTGTCGGTGCGGGCCGCCGACACGCCGGTGAAGCGTTCGTAGTGGCCCAGGTCCAGATCGGTCTCGGCGCCGTCGTCGGTGACGAAGACCTCGCCGTGCTGATAGGGGCTCATGGTCCCCGGATCGACGTTCAGATAGGGGTCGAGTTTCCTCAGGCGGACCTTGTAGCCGCGCGCCTGCAACAGCGCGCCGAGGGCGGCGGAGGCAAGGCCCTTACCCAGTGAGGAGACCACGCCGCCGGTGATGAACACATAACGAGGCATGGGAAATTACCTTACCGCCGATTCGGGCGGCGTACTGCGGAGACTTTGAGGGTGTGGCGGGAGGCGGTGGATAACCGCCGTCCCCATCCTACTGGGCGGGCTCGTCGCCGGCCGGCCGGGCGGCCGGGGCGGCGGGAAGGCTGGCTTCCAGGTCGTCGAGCGAGGGGCCCGTCGGCGCCGCGGGCGCCGTGGGCTGCTCGGCCGCCGGCGTCTGGGCGGCGTCCAGATCGATGGAGCCCACGGTGGCGGCGTCCAGAATCGAGCTGGAGCCCCGCTCCATGTTGCCGACGATGGTCAGGCTGATGGCGCAGAGCGCGAACAGGAATCCCAGCGCCCAGGTCGCCTTGGTCAGCAGGTTGCCCGCGCCGCGCGCGGTCATGAAGCTGTTGCCGCCGCCGCCCATGCCAAGGGCGCCGCCCTCGGAGCGTTGCAGCAGCACAACGCCGGTCAGGGCGAGGCCGATCAGGATCATGACGACGAGGAGAATGGTCTGGAGCATGTCGGGCCTGATATGTGGCGCGAGGGCGCGCCGATCAAGCGGCGGCGTCTATCATTGTTGCGCGCGCGGGGCAACGCACGGCTTGTCCGGAAACCTCGGCAAAGGCCGACGCGCCCTTGACGCATGGCGCATGGCCCTGAACCTTGCGCCGGGGTCGCGACGGGCGGCCGAATCCGGAAAGTTTGATGAAGCGTCTGATCCTGTCCGCCTGCGCCGTCGCCCTGCTGACGGCCCTGCCCGCCGCCGCCCAGGTGGGAACGCCCGCCCTGCCCCGCGAGCTGCCGCCCATCCCGGCCCCGGCCGCCCAGCCGTACCCCGGCGTGATCCGCCACCATGTGGACGCCACCGACACCGAGCGGAAGATCATCCGGGTGCGCCAGACCATTCCGGTGGTCCAGGCCGGGCCGATGGTGCTTCTGTATCCCAAATACCTGCCGGGCAACCATGCGCCCACCGGACCCATCCAGCTGGTCGCCGGGGTGCAGGTCAGCGCGGGCGGCCAGCGGGTGGAGTGGGTGCGCGATCCGGTGGATCCCTACGCCTTCCACATCGAGGTTCCCGAGGGGGTCAGCGAGATCGAGGTCTCGTTCGACTATCTGAGCCAGGTCAGCCCCAGCCAGTGGCGGGTCATGATGACGCCCGAGATGCTGAACCTGCAGTTCGAGAAGCTGCTGCTGTATCCGGCGGGTCATGAGCATGACGGGATCATGGTGCAGACCACCGTGCGCCTGCCGGACGGCTGGAACTACGGGGTCGCGCTGGACACTGAGTCCTTCGCCGGCGGCGAGGCCGTGTTCGCGCCCATCAGCGTGGAGGTGCTGGCCGACAGCCCAATGTTCGCCGGGACCCACTACCGGGTGTTCGATCTGGATCCCGGCGGCCGCACGCCGGTGAACATGCATGTGGTGGCTGACGACGCTTCAGAGCTGGACGCCGTGGAAGAGCGCCTGGCGCCGTTCCGCAATCTGGTGGTCCAGGCGGACCGGCTTTACGGAGTCCGTCCGTTTGACCGTTATGAGTTCCTTGTCGCCGCCACGAGTCGGCTCGGGGGCGTAGGGCTGGAGCATCACCGCTCCTCGGAGAACACCGTCTCCTCGGACTTCTTTTCGAGCTGGAACACGGCCTCCTACGGCAATCGCGAGCTGCTGCCCCACGAATACGCCCACTCCTGGAACGGCAAGTTCCGCCGCCCGGCCGACCAGCTGACGCCGGACCTGAACACGCCGGTGCAGAACAGCCTGCTGTGGATGTACGAGGGCCAGACCCAATACTGGGGGGCTGTTCTGGCCGCGCGGTCGGAGATCGTGCCGCGCGACCAGGCTCTGGCCAACCTGGCCTGGACCGCCGCCTTCTATGACGCCCAGCGGGGCCGCGAGTGGCGGGCGCTGCAGGACACGGTGAACCAGAACCTGCTGGGCTATCGCTCGTCCACCCCGTGGGCGACGTGGTCGCGCACGGGCGGCGACTACTACCGCGAGGCCCTGCTGATGTGGCTGGACGCGGACACCCTGATCCGCGAGGCGACGCGGGACCGGCGGTCGCTGGACGACTTCGCCCGGGCCTTCTTCGGCATCGAGGACGGGGTGTGGGAGCCGCGGCCCTACACCTTTGAAGACGTGGTTGCGGCCCTGAACGTGGCGCACCCCCATGACTGGGCCGGGTTCCTGAGGGAGCGGCTGGACGCCGTGGGGCCGCAGGCCGAGGCGCCCCTGGACGGCATCGAACGGGGCGGATACCGGCTGACCTTCGTGGAGGCGCCGGACGCCGCCTACAAGCGGGTGCAGCCCCAGTGGGGCCGGGACTTCCTGTTTTCGCTGGGGTTCACCCTGTCCGCATCCAACAGCATCACCAATGTGCTTTGGGACAGCCCGGCCTTCGAGGCGGGCCTGACCCAGGGCTGGGACATCGTGGCCGTCAACGACACCGCCGCCTCCGCCGAGCGGCTGCGCGCCGCGGTGACGGCGGCCAGTGACGGCGGGCCGATCCGGCTGATCGTCAGGAACGGCGACCGCTTCCGGACGGTGGAGATCGCGTACACCGGGGGTCTGCGCTACCCGGCGCTGGAGCGGATCGAGGGGACCCGAGACCGGCTGGGCGACATTCTGACGCCCCGGCGGCGCTAAAGAAAACGGGCCGGGAGATCGCTCTCCCGGCCCGCAATCTGTTCAGCTTGCGCTGGTCCGATCTTACTTGATCGTGACCTTGGCGCCGGCTTCCTCGAGCTTCTTCTTCAGCTCTTCGGCGGCCTGCTTGGAGACGTTCTCGACGACGTTCTGCGGAGCGCCTTCGACCAGGTCCTTGGCTTCCTTGAGGCCCAGGTCCGGACGGGCGCCGCGGACTTCCTTGATCACGTTGATCTTCTTGTCGCCGCCGTCCGTCAGGACAACGGTGAACTCGGTCTGCTCTTCGGCGGCTTCAGCCGGAGCAGCAGCGCCACCGCCGGCGGCGGCCATGGCCACCGGAGCAGCAGCCGAAACGCCCCACTTTTCTTCCAGCAGCTTGGCCAGTTCGGCGGCTTCCAGAACGGTCAGGGCGGACAGGTCGTCAACGATCTTGGAGAGATCAGCCATTTGAGTATTTCCTTCGGATGGATTTCAGAGGTTTGCAGAGATGATCGATCAGACGGCTTACGCCGCGTCCTTGGCGGCGTAGGCGCCCATGACGCGGGCCAGCTGGCTGGCCGGAGCCTGCACGACGCCCGCGATCTTGGTGGCCGGGGCGTTGAGAAGGCCGACGAGCTTGGCGCGCAGTTCGTCCAGGGACGGCAGCTTGGACAGGGCGTCGACACCCTTGGCGTCCAGGACAGTCTCGTCCATCAGTCCGCCCATGATCACGAACTTGTCGTTCTCCTTGGCGAACTTGGCGGTCACCTTGGCGGCCGAAACGGCGTCGGGCGCATAGGCGATTCCGACAGGGCCCTTGAACAGGTCCTGCACGGCGTCGCCGCCCTTGCCGTCCAGCGCCTTCAGCGCCAGGCGGTTCTTCACCACCTTGAACGTGGCGCCTTCAGCACGAAGGCGGCCACGCAGATCGGTCATTTCCGCAACGGTCAGACCCAGGTTGTGGGTCACGACCACGGCGCCGGCGTCAGCGAAAACGCCCTTCAGCGTCTCGATCGACTCGGCCTTTTGTGCGCGGTCCATTGCGGTCTCCGTTCAGTCGTTACGGCGACGGGACGATCCCGACGCCGCTTGGCCAGACAGCATCGCTTGCGCGATGACGCCGGGCCGGTCGTATTGTCCGAAGGAAGCGGCGATCCTGTCCGTCGCGCAGGGCGGCGGGCCGAGACGTTCGCATCCCCATCTCCCCCCAGGGCGGAACGGCCGTTCCGCGCTTACGGTCCAGGTGACCCCCAGACCCCGAAGTTCTCGGACAGGAACATCGCCGGACCGGGGCCCGACGACGCAAGGCGCGCTCTATACACGCATGGTCGTGGAAATCAAAGGCTAGTTCCGCCGGACGCCTTGCTTGTCGGGGCGGGGGCCGGAGGCGCTCGGTTCGGAGCAGTCGAACGCGGTGCAGAACTTGCGCATCAGGTCCACCTGGAACTGCAGAATGGCAGCCTCCATGGCCGCGCCCTGATCCATGCCGATCTCGACCTGCTTCTGCGAGATCGATCGTCCCAGGGGCGTCTCGTAGAACTCTACGAGCGCCGTGAGTTCCTCGACGGTGAGCCGCTCGGCGAAGACCGGAACGAGGCTGTCCATGATGCCCGTCATCAGGTTGGTCATCTCCCGAGGCAGGTTGACCCGGAACCATTCCCGGTGCTCGGACGGGGACTGGGTGTCGGCCGCCAGCAATTCGTCGATGTAGGTCTGCGCCAGGTCGGCCAGGCTGTCGCCCTGGGAGAGCTCCACAAACCGTTCGGCCAGTTCCCGCCGGCGCGCGGCGTCATCCTCCGGCGCGGACTGAACGACCAGCAGCAGCGGCTCTTCCGTCGCCTCGGCCCCGGGCTCCTGCGCGGCGGCGGCGGTCGTCAGGGCGAGGCCCAGGATGGTGATCAGAATGAAGCGCATGACGGCCCCCTCGCCGGTGTGTCGCTCCACATTGGCGGACGCGGGCTCGACCCTCAAGGTCAAACGGGCCGACGCTCCCCTTGTCATTCGGATCGTAGCGAAGCGGAGAGCCCGCCCTTTTGTCAGCCCGGCCGTAGCGAAGCGGAGAGCCGGGACGCAGCCGCACAACACCCGCTCATCCCGGCGAAGGCCGGGACCCAGATGGCGTGCGGGCAGCCTGCAAGTCGAGGCGCGCCAGGACGTCCATCCATCCAGCTTTATGATCTGGACCCCAGCCTTCGCTGGGGTGAGCGGAGAATTATGGTCCCGTCCCCGCCCCCCCGGAACAAGTCGCGCTGCGGCGGGAATGACAAGGGCCCTCACGGCCCCTGTCCGGGGTGGTGAGACTCCGGACGCGAAAAACAGTGCAACGGGAGTCTCACGGTCTCGTCGTGGATCGACGCATCGACGAGGGCCGCAGCGGCCTGCAGCTCGGTGATGAGTCGGGCCAGTTCCTTGACAGGCAAGGCGTTGGCGGCCCCGTCGTCTTCAGCGGCGTCGATGGGCTCGGCGTCGGCGGGGGGCGGCGTGTGAGACTCCGGGAGCGAAAAACAGTGCAACGGGGGTGCAACGTCCCCGACAGCGCCTGACGGCGCTTCCGGGATGACGAGGCGCTCCGCCTCCACCGCCGCTTGCGCCGCGCGGCGGTCGGCGGCCTCGCGCTCCATGCGGGCTGCCCGGGCCACCATCTCCTCGTCGCGGGCGAAGGGCTTGAGATCTTTGTAGAGGCGCATCCAGCCGCGGGCCTCGATCAGGCGCCCGGCGGCGACGGCGGCCTGGAGGTGGGACCAGGCCTTGGCCGCCATCCGGGCGGCGGTGAGCGGCGGGGCGTCCCCGACAGCGCCTGACGGCGCTTGGGGGACGACAAGGGGCGGAGTCTGGAAGGTCATGCCGCCATTATCCGGCGCCCCGGAGCAGCGGGCCCAAAAACAGGGAGTCGGGGCGGCGAAGCCTTGTTTCGCAACGCATTGGCGACGGGAAAAGCGGGATTAACAGCGCCATCGTCGCGCTTTGCTTGACCATGGCGAAAAAGGGGCCAAGCTGTCCGGATTGTCATGTTCGCGTAGGGGCGCACGCGTGTTTCAGCAGGGTCCGCCCGCTTCCGATCCCATCCAGCAGGCCAACCAGGCGCTGGCCGGGCGCGATGTCGCCGGGGCGCTGGCGCTTCTGGACCGCGCCGATCTGGGGGGATTCACCGTCGCCTCGGGCATGACCCGGGCGCTGGCCCTGCGGCTGAGCGGCGACCTGCCCGGCGCCGTGGCGGTGCTGGACCGGGTGCTGGCCATCGATCCCTATGAGTTCATGGCCCTGCTCTCCAAGGGCGCGATCCTTGAGATGATGGGCAAGCCGCGGCTGGCCGTCGGCGTCTATCGCAACGCCCTGAAGATCGCCCCGCCCGAGAGCCGATGCCCGCCCCCGCTGGTGGCCCAGATCGGCAAGGCGCGGGCTCTGGTCGAGTCCGAGGCGGCGCGGCTGCGGGACCATCTGCGCGACGCCGTGGCGGACCTGCGCAGTCGTTGCGGGACCGAGGACGGCGACCGGTTCGACGAAAGCCTGGACGTGTTCGCGGGTTTCTCGCCCCCGGTGAAGCAGGAACCCCTGCTGCTCAACTACGCCCGCCTGCCCGCCATCTCGTTCCATGACCGGGGCCACTTCCCGTGGTTGGCGCAGCTGGAGGCCGGCACGGACATGATCGTGGCCGAGCTGAAGGCGTTCCTGGCCGACCCGGGCGAGGCCTTCGCCCCCTACATCGCCTTTCCAAAGGGCGTGCCGGTCAATCAGTGGCAGGACCTGAACCACTCAGAGGACTGGAGCGCGGCCTTTCTGTGGAAGGACGGGGTGAAGCAGGACGGCGCCTGCGAGCGGTGCCCGGGCACGACGGCCCTGCTGGAAAGCCTGCCCATGGCCATGCAGGACGGCTATGCGCCCACGGTCACCTTTTCGGCCCTGAAGCCGCGCACCCATATTCCGCCGCACACCGGGTCATCCAACGTCCGGCTGCTGACCCACCTGCCCCTGATCCTGCCGGGGCCGGCGCGGTTCCGGGTCGGCAATACGACGCGGGACTGGGAGATGGGCCAGGCCTGGGTGTTCGACGACACCATCGAGCACGAGGCCTGGAACGACGCGGACCAGATGCGGGTGATCCTGATCTTCGACGTGTGGAACCCGTTCCTGACCGATGCGGAAAAGGCCCTGATCACCGCCATGCTGAACGCGCAGCGGGACTATCTGACGGCGGGGTGAGATCCCCTGCAGAACGAGACAACACCGATGTGGCCCTTCAAAACAAAATCCAGGCGAGCGGCGGCCAGAGAGATCGACATTGAGGAGGTCGAAATCGACCAGCAAGGCCAACTCTGCGTGACGCCAGCCTCAGGTGATTTCGAGATGGTCTATCGGGAGGCCATGGAGGTCTATTGGGATCGAGAGCGGCGGCGCCTGTTCAGTCCGACGCCGCGGGAGATGACCTATCCTGAATGGTTCAGGCAGATCGTCCTGGCTGTCGAACACCAATACGGGGTGAAGCTCAAGGCGACCGGTCGGACCCGGTGGGTTGGCGTCCCGGACCCCTTGCGCGCCGAAATGTCGGCAAACGACCGGTAGTGATCATGAGCAGCTCAGTCAGGGCGTCCAGATGGATCAGTCTGATCGCGGTTGGCCTGACACTCTCGTCGTGCTCGGACGGGGGCTTTAACGGGCCTACCCGGGAGTTTTCCGGCGTCTGGCTCTACGAATTCGAAGGGTCGAGCTTTGTTGAAGGCGCGAGCGAGATGCCGACGGAGCGCCCACCCTATGAAGAGACAGACTGGCTGGAGTGGACCGATTGGCCGCGTCTGGAAGCTCTGATGGAGGAGAGCCTCGGAAATGAGGACTGCTATACGGTGCAACCGTTCCTGATCACGTTCGTCGGTCGCCGGACGCATCCCCCATTTGGCGGTGCGGGCCACCTTGGCGGATGGCGTTCACAGGTGACGGTGCACAGACCGATCTCGGCAGAGCGGCTCGGCCCTTCATTCTGCTATGGCGACTAGCCGCCCTCTCAGTCTTTGGGGGTCTGGTTTTGGCCGTTAGCGCTCTCACCGGACGCTCGCCGTTCCGTCAATAATCAAGTCGGCCTTGTTAGCCCGACACCATTCCTCAAGGTCGGATCGCAACACAGGCCACAAATCAGCCGCCCAAGCTGGCGCCTTGGTCGGCCATGTGGCCTCGGTAGGCAGGTAGGCTGAGAGAACGCCCATCGGAAGTTCAAGCACGAATGAACCGCCGGGGCCGATCACCACCAACTCTTCTTTCCATCGAGGCTGAAACTGGAAAGTTTTTCGCCGCATGAGGAAAGGCTGACCGAGTGGGGCGGCGGTCGCAAGAGCCTCCTTCTATCCGCAACGGACCTTCTGAACCCTCGACACACGAAAAAGGCGGCGGAGATCGCTCTCCGCCGCCTCAATCATTCGAGCCTTGAAGCCGATCAGGCGCCCAGGGAGGACGGGTCGACCTTGAAGCCGGGGCCCATGGTGGAGGACAGGCTGATCTTCTTCACATAGGTGCCCTTGGCGCCCGCGGGACGGGCCTTGGTCAGGGCGTCGACGATCGCCTTGACGTTGGCTTCCAGGGCTTCCTGGGTGAAGGAGGCCTTGCCGATGCCGGCGTGGACGATGCCCGCCTTCTCGACGCGGAACTCCACGGCGCCGCCCTTGGCGTCCTTGACGGCCTGGGCGACGTTCGGGGTCACGGTGCCGACCTTGGGGTTCGGCATCAGGCCGCGGGGGCCCAGCACCTTACCCAGACGGCCGACGAGGGCCATCATGTCCGGCGAGGCGATCACGCGGTCGAACTCCATGAAGCCGCCGTTGATCTTCTCGTACAGGTCTTCGGCGCCCACGTGTTCGGCGCCGGCGGCCCGGGCTTCATCAGCCTTGGCGTCCTTGGCGAAGACGGCGACGCGCACGTCACGGCCGGTGCCGGACGGCAGGTTGACGACGCCGCGGACCTGCTGGTCGGCGTGACGGGGGTCGACGCCCAGGTTGACGGCGATCTCGATCGACTCGTCGAACTTGGCCTTGGCGTTTTCCTTGACGGCCTTGATGGCGTCGGCGAAGGCCATCGGCGTCTCACGATCGCCGGTCCAGGCCTGGATGCGCTTGGGTTGCTTTGCCATGTCGATCAGCCCTCCACCTTCAGACCCATCGCGCGGGCCGAACCTTCGATGATGTTGGCGGCCGCCTCGATGTCGTTGGCGTTCAGGTCCTTCATCTTCTTTTCCGCGATCTCGCGCAGCTGGGCGCGCGTGATCTTGCCGACCGTTTCGCGGCCGGTGAGCTTGGCGCCCGACTTCAGCTTGGTGGCTTCCTTCAGGTACCAGGTCGCCGGGGGCGTCTTGGTGATGAAGGTGAAGCTCTTGTCCTGATAGACGGTGATCACGGTCGGCAGGGGCGTGCCCTTGCCGAACGACTCGGTGCGCGCGTTGAACTCCTTGCAGAAGCCCATGATGTTGACGCCGCGCTGACCGAGGGCGGGGCCGATCGGGGGCGACGGGGTCGCCGCGCCGGCCGGCACCTGCAGCTTGATGTAGCCGAGAATCTTCTTGGCCATTGATCTCTCCTGTTATGAAGCCCCGAACTCAATCGGGGCCGGTGAGCCGTGGT
>NZ_PNLV01000059.1 GCF_013823285.1 Brevundimonas sp.
GCGGACAGGCGGGCGTGCAGGATCTCGGAGTCCTCGGCGTGGACCGTGCTGTCCCCGGTCCCGTGAGCCAGCCAGACGGGCGGGGCGTCGGCCCGGGCGAAGGTGACCGGCTGGGTCAGGGTCGGGTCCGGGGTGCGCCCGAAGGCGTTCCGGCTGGCGGCCACGTCGAAGGGCAGGAAGTCGTAGGGCCCCGCCAGCCCCGCCGCAGCCTTGATCAGGTCAGGCCGCTCCACGCTCGCCATGTAGCGCCGGTCCAGAGTGATCATCATGGCCAGATGCGCTCCGGCCGAGTGGCCGCTGACCGCCAGCCGCGCGGGATCGCCGCGATGCCCCGCCGCCACATCCGCCGCCGCCGCCGTGGCCAGGGCTGCATCCTCTATGAACGCCGGAAAATGGACGTCCGGGGAGAGGCGGTAGTCAGGCAGGGCCACCAGGAAACCGCGCGCCGCCAATGCCTGCGCGGCCCAGCCGTAGACGTTCCTTGAGCCGGAATCCCAGCCGCCGCCGTAGAAGAACACCACCACGGGCAGGCGCGTCCCGCCGGCGGGGGCGAACAGGTCAAAGCGCTGGCGCTCGTCGGACCCATAGGCCAAGTCGCGCGCCACGCGTCCGGCCCCACCGTCGCGGGGGCCCAAGGCGTTCAGGGCGCCCAGCGGCGAGCATCCGGCCATGAGGCCGGCCAGGGCGGGCATGAGCAATCCGCGTCGGGTCATGGGTTTCCGTGTCAAAGCTTCAGTTCAGATACGCACGGCGCCCGGGGCAGGTTGCGGTCGCGCGCGCCGGACCCCGGCCGAAGGATACACCTAGCGGGCCTCGCTGATCAGGGCGCCGCAGTTGGCGTCCTCGGCCAGCCCCGGCTCGATCAGGCCCAGCACGCCGGCCACGGGCGCCACAAGCGCGCCGAGGGCGGCGATCAGGCCCACCTGTCCGGCGATGGCGGCCTCGTCCACGCCCACCGAAGGGGACCGGATCGGACCCGATACGGTGATGGGCGACCACACGCGCAGCAGGCGCGGCCGCTTGCTCTCGCCGTCGATGCGGATGTCCAGCCGTTCGTTTCGCAGGTTCAGGGTCCCTTCCCCCTGGGCCAGCACCACATCGGTGTCGATAATGAAGGTCGAGGCCGTGCCGATGCCGTCCCGGACATCGAAACTGGCCACCGCGCAGCGGATCGGCGTGGTGCGCTGGTCGTCGGACAGCAGCAGGCGCAGCCCGCGCCCGACATTGATGCCCAGCAGTTCGGCGAAAGCCTCGCGCATCCGGCCTTGCGGGACCACCACCGTGATGGTCCCGCGGGAGCGGGCCGCGAAGTCGGCGATGGAGGCGCCCGGTCCCTGCAACTGTACGCGGCCCAGGGCGCGGCCCGTGACCGTCGGCTGACCGTTGCGGGCGGGAATGACGGCCTCCAGCGGATAGCCCGCCAGCCTGAGGTCGACAGTGGACTGCGGGACATCACCGGTGGCGTCGATGCGCGCCGTGCCGTTCAACTCGCCCTGGGCGAAGGTGAAGGCGATGGGATCCAGGCCCAGGATTCCGTCCTCCAGCGCGGCGCCCAGGCTGACGGCCGTGACGGCCAGTTCGTTGCGCTTCACCTCATCGGCGCGGAAGTCCAGCCGGCCGTCCATGGTGCGCAGCCGCTCGGTGCGCAGGGGCGCGTCGGGAAGCAGGCGGGCCTGGGCGCGCATGGCTCCGGCGCGGGCGCGCTGCTCGGGCGAGGCGGTTTCCGTCGGGTCCGGCGGCGCACCCAGCACCGCGAACAGGTCGTCCAGATCCAGCGAGCGGCTGCGCAGATCCGCCTCCACCCGAAGGCGGTCGTCGACCCGGTCCACGCTGACATCGCCGGACAGATCGCTGTCGCCCACCTCGCCGGTGACATTGTTGAAGGTCCACAGACTGCCGTCGCGGGCCAGGTCGCCCTCAAGGCTGTATGGCGGCGTGTTGGGCGTCACCACGCCGGTTATCAGGTACAGGTTCGCCAGATCGGGGCCGGATAGGCTGAGATCGGCCGTGAAATGGCCGAGATCGAAGGGCCGGGTGATCTGGCCCCGGGCGTTCAGTTCGCTGCCGGCGCCGGTCAGCTCGGCGCGGAAACGCCATGGCCGGTCCCGGCGCAACTGGACAAAGGGTTCGCCCAGAACGCGCAGGGTCAGGGGTTGGCCGTTCAGGGCGCCATCGCCCTGGAGGCGGAAACCGGACCGCTCATCCTCATCGCCCACGCCCTCGGCCAGTTCCCGGGCGTCGATGGCGGCGTCCAGGGTAAGGCGCCGTCCCTGTTCATCCACCCGCACCCGTCCGTCGCGGATCAGAAGACGCTCGATCAGGGGCAGGCGTGTGGGTTCGTCCGGGCCGGTGTTGTCCATGACCCAGCTGCGGCGGCCGTCCTCATGGACGATGAGCACGATTTCCGGCTCGATCACGACCGCGCGGGTCAGCTCCAGCTGACCCGCGAGGAGCCGGGTCAGCCGCGCAGAGCCCTCGAAGCGGGCCACGCGCAGGGTGTCGTCCTCCTCGGCCCAGGCCGGTCCGCCGATGCGCAGATCTTCGACCGCTACGGATGGCGTCCAGCTGAACAGGGTCACGTCCAGATCGCCGTCGATGCTGATCTCGCGCTCGTATTTGTCCGAGGCCCAGCGGCCGATGGGCCCGCGCAGATGGTTCCAGTCGAACAGGGCCAGGGTCAGGACCACGGCCAGGACCAGCACGCCCGCCACAGCGCCCGAAATCGCCTCCGCCCTGCCCGGCCTGCGCCAGGCCTTCCAGACGGGGTCATTGGCGGTGACCCAAGCGCGGCTCGTGTGGAAACGCGAGCGCCCGGACGTCAAAAGCCGACGACCGCGTGAAGCGGCGTCGGCTCTGAGGCGGTTCCAGTCAGGAAATTTCACGGTGTGTTCCCGGGTATGACGACCGGGAACGCTTCACCGTTGATTTGGTGGCGGGAAAAGTGGTCAGGCGGCCAGTTCGGCCTGATCCTCGCGCAGCATTTCAGCGACGCGCAGCAGGAAGTCCCGGCGGCGTTCCAGCGCCTCCACGTCATCCGGGCCGATGCGGCCGTGACGCACGTGGGTGCGTTCGGACTCAGAGATCAGGCGCTCGGCCACCGCCGCCTGGTGGCCGGGGGTCTTGCGACGGTCCATCAGTTCGGCGTGAGACTTCAGTTCGCGGACACGGCGGGTCAGCGCCTCCTCCACGTCCTGGCCGCCATCGGCGCGGGCGGCCATGGCGGCGAAATCGCGAACGTAGAGTTGAACGAAGCCTTCTTCGACCATCGTTTGTCCTTTCGAGTCTGACGCCGGTCCATGGGAGGAGACACCGTCGCGCGGCCGCCCTCTTCAGGGTTCAGGCGCGCAGGCGGCGAAAAGGGCCGGGGATGCGAGGCGGTCGATGCGGACCGCGGGGGGTGTCACTCACTTAGCACACCCTTGTGGAAAAAGCCATTTTGTTGATCAGTATGTGAATTCGCGGTCATCACGCATCCGCCGCGGCGATCGAGGCCCTCTTGCAGGCATGAAGCCCCTCGCCGCCCTTTTGATGCTGATCGTCGCCAGCTGCGCGGGTGCGGTTCCGGTCATGGCCAGCGTTCGCGCCGACGCCACGCCGGTCCCGGCGACTTCCGGCGCGCCGCCCCCGGGCCTATAGATCGACCTGAACAGGGGACTTTCCATGCGCCGTCATCTTATTCCGGGCCTTGCCGCCGCCCTGGCTCTGTCAGCCTGCGCCGCGCAGCCGGAGCTGAGTTCCGACGAACTGCCTCGGCTGGAGCGGCCGTCAGAGGTGCTGTTCTGGAGCCAGGCCGAGCGGGAGGCCGGGTTCCGCGCCATGGAGCGGATCACGCCGCACCGCACGGTGGCGGCGGGCGGCGAGGTTCGCGCCCTGCCGCCTGGCCCGCCGCTGGATCTGGATGTGGACGCCTTCATGGAGGCGGAGAAGGTCGCGGGCCTGCTGGTGCTTCAGGACGGACGGGTTCGGCTGGAGCGATATGGGCTGGGCTTCGGGCCGGAGGAGCGCTGGACTTCGTTCTCGGTGGCCAAGTCCCTGACCTCGACCCTGGTGGGCGCCGCCATCGCCGACGGCCACATCGAGAGCCTTGAGACGCCCATCACCCGCTATCTGCCGGAACTGGCGGGCGGGGCCTATGACGGGGTGACGGTGCGCCAGTTGCTGACCATGACCTCGGGCGCCGAATGGAACGAGGACTACACCGACGCGAATTCGGATGTGGCGCGGTTCTTCGAGCCCCGGGACACCGGGGACATGGACCCGACCCTGCATTACATGCGCGGGCTGACCCGGTCCGCCGAGCCGGGCGCGCGCTGGCACTATAGCTCCGGGGAGACAAATCTCGTCGGCCTGCTGGTCAGCCGGGCTACGGGCCGGACCCTGGCGGACTATCTGTCGGAAAAAATCTGGCGGTCCTACGGCATGGAGCGCGACGCGGCCTGGATGGTGGACGCGGCCGGGCAGGAAGCCGCCGGTTGCTGTCTGATGGCGTCCCTGCGCGACTGGAGCCGGATCGGGCAACTGGTGCTGGAAGACGGGGTGGCGGGCGGCCGCTCGATTGTACCGCCCGGCTGGTTCGACGAGGCGACCTCGAGGCAGGCGGACATTGGCGCGCCGGGCATGGGCTATGGCTATCAGTGGTGGACGTTCGACGACGGCACCTTCGCGGCGCGGGGCATCTTCGGACAGATGATCCACATCGATCCCGACCGCCGCGCGGTGGTGGTGATCCTGTCGGCCTGGCCGGTGGCGACGGGGAATGCCCGTTCGGCGGCCCGCAGCGCCTTTCTGGCGCGGGTGGCGGCGGCGCTGGACGAGTGATCTTGCAGGCGGAGCGGATCGGGGCTAGCGCCGGAGCATGAATCCGCTGGTCCTGATCCCCGCCCGGATGGCGGCCACGCGCCTGCCGAACAAACCGCTCGCGGACATCGGCGGCAAACCCATGATCGTGCGCGCCTGGGAGGCCGCGGCGGCCTCGGGCCTGCCGGCGGCGGTCGCCGCAGGCGACATGGAGATCGTGCAGGCGGTTGAGGCTGCGGGCGGCCGCGCCGTCCTGACCGATCCGGATCTGCCCTCGGGATCGGACCGCATCCGGGCGGCCCTGGACGCCATCGACCCCAACGGGGCGCACGACGTGGTCATCAACCTGCAGGGCGACATGCCCTTCGCCGATCCGACCATCAGCCGCCTGTGCGCCGATCTGATGGCGCGCGAGCCGTCGTGCGACATCGCCACCCTGGTCGCGCCCGAGGCGGGGCCGGAGGACCGGGCCAATCCCGACGTGGTCAAGGCGGTGCTGGCGCTGGACGAGACCGGACGCAGCGGACGGGCGCTCTATTTCACGCGCTCCACCCTGTACGGCGACGGGCCGGTGTGGCGGCACGTGGGAGTCTACGGCTACCGGCGCGCCGCGCTGGAGGCCTTCTGCGCCGCTCCGCCCTCGCCCCTGGAGCGCCGGGAGAAGCTGGAGCAGTTGCGCGCGCTGGAGATGGGCCTGAACATCTGGGCCGCCGTGATCGACGAAGCGCCCCTGTCGGTGGACAATCCGGCGGATCTGGAGGCGGCGCGAAAGCTGGCCTGAACCGGCCCCGATGGGCTATGGCCCATGTCCATGAACACGCACACTCACGACAGCCACCGGGGCGACGAGGCCATGCTGGCTCGCGCCCGCGAGGTGATGGCCCTGAACATTGAGGCGCTGGCCGCCCTGAGCGACAGCCTCGGCGAGCCGCTGGTTGAGGCGTGCCGCGTGATCCTTGGCCGGCCCGGCTATCTGGTGGTCACGGGCATGGGCAAGTCGGGCCATATCGGCGGCAAGATCGCCGCCACCCTGGCGTCCACCGGCACCAACGCCTTCTTCGTGCACCCGGCCGAGATGAGCCACGGCGATCTGGGCATGCTGCGCGAGGACTGCACCCTTCTGGCCATCTCCTCGTCGGGAGAAAGCCGCGAACTGCGTGATCCGCTGCTGTTCTGCCAGCGGCACCATATTCCGGTGATCGGCGTGACCCAGCGCGAGGGCAGCTTCCTGCACCGCATGTCCACCGTGCCCCTGGTGATGCCGCGGGTGGCCGAGGCGTGCCCCAACAATCTGGCGCCCACCACCTCGACCCTGATGACCCTGGCGCTGGGCGACGCCCTGGCCATGGTGCTGATGGACCAGCGCGGCTTCACCGCGGAAGACTTCGGCGTGCGGCATCCGGGCGGGTCGCTGGGGATGCGGCTGCAGCGGGTCAGCGAGTGGGTGGGCGACAAGCGCGAGCCCCCCGCGACTCTGCCCGAGGGGGCGGCCTTCGCCGAGGTGGTCTCGGCCATCACCAAGGGGCGTCAGGGCTGCGTGGCCATCACGGCGCCCGACGGCCGCCTGATCGGCATGATCACCGACGGCGACGTGCGCCGGGCCTTCCTGCGCGATATCGCCAGCCTGAAGGCCGCCGACATCATGAGCCGCGATCCCATCACCGTGACGCCCGATGCGCGCATGAGCGAGGTCATCGACCTGCTGGCCGCCAACAAGATCGCCAATCTGTTCGTGGTGGACGACCGCCGCCCCGTGGCGGTGGCCCACATCGCCGAGCTGATCCAGGCGGGGTACGTCAGCTGAGCACCTCCTTCGATTTCGATGCGGTGGTGGTGGGCGCCGGCGCTGTGGGCCTGGCCTGCGGGCGGGCGCTGGCGAAGCGGGGCCAGACCGTGCTGGTGCTGGAGCGCGAGGCCGATATCGGCCAGGGAATCTCGTCGCGCAACTCGGAGGTGGTCCACGGCGGGCTCTACTACCCCACCGGCTCGCTGAAGGCGCGGTTCTGTGTTCAGGGCCGACGGGCCCTGTGGGCCTATCTGGACAGCCGAAAGATCGACCACCGCAAGTGCGGCAAGCTGGTGGTGGCCACCACGGCGGAGGAGGTGGCGCGGCTGGACGCCATTCTGGAGCAGGCCCGCGCCAATGAGGTGGAGGGCATGGCGCGGCTGACCGCCGAACAGGTCCGCGCGCTGGAGCCGGAACTGGCCTGCCACGGCGCCCTGCTGTCGCCCGAAAGCGGGGTGTTCGACAGCCACGGCTACATGCTGGCCCTGAAGGGCGAGATCGAGGACGGCGGGGGATCGGTGGTGGCCGCCACCCCGTTCGAGGCCGCCGAACCGCTGCCGGAAGGCGGCTTTCGGGTGCGCGCGGGGGGCGAGGCCGGGGCCGAGCTGACCACGGGGTCGCTGGTGCTGTCGGCGGGCCTTGGCGCCCAGGACGCTGCGGCGCGGGTGGAGCGCTATCCCGCGGGCGCCATTCCCGCGCGGCATCTGGGCAAGGGGGTCTATTTCCGACTGACGGGCAAGGCGCCGTTCGACCGGCTGGTCTATCCGCCGCCCATACCCGGCGCCCTGGGCACCCACTACCGCAAGGATCTGGGCGGACAGGCCGTGTTCGGGCCCGATCTCGCCTTCGTGGAGACCGAGGACTACGCCGTCGATCCCGCCCGGGCCGAGGCGTTCGAGGCGGTCATCCGGCGTTTCTGGCCGGGCCTGCCCGAGAACGCCCTGACCCCCGACTACGCCGGCATCCGGCCCAAGCTGCACGGGCCGGGCGAGCCCCAGGGCGACTTCCGCCTGGACGGCGCCGAGGTGCATGGTCTGAACGGCCTCATGGCCCTGTTCGGCATCGAGAGCCCCGGCCTGACCAGCTCACTGGCCATCGGCGAGGCGGTGGCGGACGCGCTTACAGTGGAATCCGCGGCCTGATCCTCGAGGCCGTGTGGAAGGTCACCTGATTGCTCCCGAAGTCGAGAATGATCCGGCTGAACAGTCCCATGATGTCCGCGCCCATCAGCAGCGTCGGCGTCTCCTGAGCCCCCCAAAGGTCAAAGACATGCAGGTCCGCGAACAGGATCGGCAAGCTTGTGATCCGGACGCCGCCCAGCTGCAACTCGTTCAGCGTGGCCAGATCGCCTTGCATGGGTTGACCGGCGACGCCGTAAAGAGTCAGGGGCATGGCGCGCTGTATGGTGGCCGGGCGGCGGACCGCGATCGAATTGTAGAGCGCCCGGTTGCCGATGGAGTACTGGGCGCCGGTGTCCAGAACCGCAGAAACCTGCGCCCGATCGGCGCGACCCTGGATCATGGTCAGTCCTCCGAACCACCGTTGTCCGCGCAGAACCTCGGCCTCGTCGCTCACGCCCAGGCGGCTTCGCGGCGCCTGTAGATGGCGTGAGCCGGTGGGCGTGATGTGCAATTCCTCGCCAAGGATATCGAAGACCAGACGCCGGTCGTCCAGCACGTCCAGGCCCAGCAATCCATCGACGCCCAGACGGGCGCGGCTGAAGACGGGCATGACCAGATCGCGAGCGTGGATGTCGGCCACCGACAGGCTGGGCGCCCGCGCCGTCGGCGTCACTTCGGAATCCAGGATGCTGTGCACAATCACAGGCGGCCCCGGCGCCAGGCCCAGTTCTGCGGCAAGCTCTCCGGATATGGAGGTGCGCCCCGCTCCGGTGTCCACCACGAACCGATAGGGCCCGGCGTCGCCGATCATCACCTGCACGGCCATGCGGGTGATCAGATTGGGAATCACCGTCAGGGCCAGGGCGGGCTCGGCCGGGGCGTGCCGGGGAACAGGCGGGACCCGGGCCGCGACGGGTCGCCCGAAAGCGGTGAAGCCCCCGAGAAGCGCCAGTCCCGTCGCCGCCTTTCGTCTGGTCAGGGACATGGTTGCTATCCATCCCCCCGCCGCGTGAGCCTTGATCCGAACACCATGCGCATCTGGCCGTAATCCATGGTCACGCTGCGGAACATGCCCAGGATGTCGGCCCCCATCAGCAAGGCCGGGGTCTCGGTCAGACGCCATACGTCGAAGGCGTGCAGGTCCGCGAACAGCACCGGAAGGTCCTGCACGCGCGCCGACCCCAGGCGCAGGGACCGCACATAGGCCAGTCGACCGGTGGTGGTCTGGCCCGTCACCCCCATGATGGGCGTCTCCCACACCTGGTCACGAAGGGATGGCCGCTGGACGGCCACAGAGTTGAAAAGAGCCATGTTGCCGATGGAGTGCTGGGCGCCGCTGTCGATGAAGGCTGTCACATCGACCCCGTCGGCGGCCACATCGGTCACGGTCAGCTGCCCGTACTCCCGATGCCCGCGCAGCTCGTTGGCCCGGTTCAGGCGACTGACGTCCACGTCCATGCGCTGAACGTAGGCCGCCCGGGGCGAGCGCAGCAGAGAGACCCGTTCCCCCGCCATGTCGAAAACCAGCCGATAGTCGCCCAGCACGTCCACGCCCAGCAGGCCGTCGACACCCAGGCGGGCGCGGGGGAAGACGGGCGCGATCAGGTTGGGCATCCGGCTGCTGGCGAAATCCAGCCGGGGCACGACGACGGTCGCCGCGCGCTCGGCGCTGACGACGCCATGCACCACCACCTCCGGTCCGGGCGGCAGGTTCAGGCTCTCGGCCAGTTCCCGTGAAAGGGTGGTGCGGGTCGCGCCCGTGTCGATGACGAAGTGGAACGAACCCTGGCCGGCGATCTGCACCGGCACCGCCATGCGCGTGACCAGATTGGACAGGGTCTGCAGCGCGGTCGGATCAATGGGCGGCGGCTCGTCAGGACCCGCCCCTTCCACCGCCTGAGTCCGCGCGAGCGTGGGCGTGGGCGCCAGGGCGGCCCCCGCCAGACCCGTCAGTGCGGATCGTCTCGTCAGGCGCATGCGCCCCTCCCGCCCCCCAGCGGAAAACCGACGTTAGGCCCGGGGATGGGCCCGTGCATAGGCCCCGAGAAGGTGATCGGCGTTCACCGCAGCGTATTTCTGGGTGGTGGACAGGGAGGCGTGCCCCAGCAGTTCCTGGATGGAGCGCAGATCGGCCCCGGCGCCCAGCAGATGGGTGGCGAAGCTGTGGCGCAGGGCGTGGGGCGTGGCCGAGGCGGGCAGGCCCAGCCGACCGCGCAGCCGCTGGACCGTGGCCTGCACGTGGCGGGGGCTCAACGGCCCCCCGCGCCGGGCGCGAAACAGGGGCTCGGCCGCCGACAGGGGAAAGGGTGCGGCGGCCACATAGGCGTCCACCGCCTCGCGCACGGCGGGCAGGACCGGGACCAGCCGGGTCTTGCCGCCCTTGCCGGTGATGCGCAGGGTCTCGGGCAGGGGCGCGTCGGCGCGGGTCAGGCTGAGCCCCTCCGAGATGCGCAGGCCGCAGCCGTAGAGCAGGGTCAGCACCGCCCGGTCCCGCGCGGCTTCCCACGGCTGCAGATCGGTGTCGGTTTCGGGCTCGGCCATCAGGCCGCGCGCCTGATCCTCGCTGACCGGGCGTGGCAGGGACGGTCTGGCGCGCGGGCCCCTGACCAGGGCGATCTGGGGGGCGGGGACGCCGCAGCGCCGGTCGAGGAAATCATGCAGGCTGCGGATGCCCGCCAGGGTCTGGTTCAGCGACCGGGCGTTCAGCGGCCTTTCGCCCGTGCGCCGCTCGGCCAGATGGGCGCGCACCTCCGCCGCCGTCACCGTGCCCAGATCGGCGATGGCCAGCGTCTCGCCCCGGTGCCGTCCCAGAAACCCGATGTAATGGCGGCCGATGTGGCCATACGCCTCCAGCGTGCGGGGCGACAGCCGCCGCTCGTGGGCCAGATGCTCCAGCCACGCGGTCAGGGCCTGATCGGCGGTCAGTTGAGGATGGGCCATCGCTCGGCCATGCGCTCCACCACCCGGGTCAGGAAGGACACCAGTTCGCAGCCCATGGCGGGGGTGAAGCCCTCGGGCTCCGGCGAGCCGAAGGCGCACAGGGCAGGCCGGGACGGCGACCACGGGGCCATGCGGATCAGGGCGACGCTGCGCACCTCGTCCTCGGGGCCGCCGAACAGGTCGAGCCCGTCGAAATTGGGCCCCAGCCAGGCCAGTCCGTCGGCGCCCACCAGACCGTCCACCGCGCCAGCCTCCAGCACTCGCCAGCCGAACGGCACGCCGCCGGGCTTCTCCAGCGCGATGGCCGCGCCCGCCAGACCGAAGCGGGCCTGTGCCGCCGCGTCGAGCCGCCGGGCCAGGTCGGAGTGATTGCGCGACTCCATCAGGTCCAGCACCGACACATGGGTCTGGGTCTGGGCGGCGAAATTGGCGCGGGCCACCGCCTCGATCTGGCGCCGGGCGCCCGACTCCCGCTCGATGAGGGTTTCGAGGCGCGTCAGGGCGGCGCGGCCGAACTCCACCACATTCGGCCCCGTGGTCTTCAGGCCCAGCTCTTCCAGCAGGGCCCGGTCATGGGTCAGAAGATCGGCGTTGGCCTGCACCCATGCGCGCACCTCGGGCCAGTGAAGACCCGTGGCCTTGTCCGTTTCGATGGATTCCTGTGCGCCGCTCACGACGATCTCCGGCTCGAATGAAGCCGGACGGGACTACAGGATGGATTGTCCCGTCTTGCCCCAGTCGGCCAAGAATTGATCAAGCCCCTTGTCGGTTAAGGGATGCTTGACCAGGGCCTTCAAAACGTCCGGCGGCAGGGTCGCGGCGTCAGCGCCGGCCAGGGCCGCGGCCGAGACGTGGGCCGGATTTCGCAGGGAGGCGGCGAGGATTTCGGTCTCGAAGCCGTGCACGTCGTAAAGGACGCGGATTTCCTCCAGCAGGCCGATGCCGTCCGCGCCGTGATCCTCAAGCCGGCCCACGAAGGGCGAGATGAAGGTGGCGCCGGCCTTGGCCGCCAGCATGGCCTGGGCCGCCGAGAAGCACAGGGTGACGTTGGTCTTGATTCCCTTGTCGGTGAAGGCGCGGCACGCGCGCAGCCCGTCCCAGGTCAGGGGCAGCTTGACCACCACATTGTCGGCGATGGCGGCCAGCTTGTCGCCTTCCTTGACCATGGTCTCGAAGTCCACGGCCACGGCCTCGGCGGAAATGGGCCCCTCGACGAGGGCGCAAATCTCGGCGATGACCTCGGCGATGTTGCGACCGGATTTGGCGATCAGGGACGGGTTCGTGGTGACGCCGTCCACCATGCCGGTGGGGACCATGTCCTTGATGACGGCGACGTCGGCTGTGTCGAGAAAGAGTTTCATGGATCGCCCTTTAGCGGATCATCGCGGCTTGTGCGAGCGTGCGGGATGATCCTCGCTGCCGTCCTGATTCCCCTGCCGGTGCCCGAAGCCTTCGACTACGAGGCGCCGGAGGGCCTAACGCTCGCGCCCGGCGATCATGTGGCGGTCCCGCTGGGTCCCCGGCTGGTGCGCGGCATCGTGTCCGAGGTGCGCGAGACGACCGGGTCCAATCGTCGGCTGAAGGCGGTGGATCATCGGCTGGACGACCCGCCGCTGCCGCCCGGAACCCTGGCTTTCGTGGAGTGGGCCGCGCGCTGGACCCTGAGCCCGCCGGGCGAGATGGCGGCCATGGCGACCAAGGGCCTGCGCAGCCCGCCGCCCCGGCCCGAACGCCGGGTGCGAAGGGTGGGCGACCGCGTCCCCGCCCGCGCCACGCCCGCCCGCGATGCGGTGCTGGGGGCGCTGGGCGACAAGGCCATGACCGGCGCCGATCTGGCCCGGGCGGCGGGCGTCTCGGCGGGGGTGGTCAAGGGGCTGACGGACGAGGGCGTGCTGGAGGTCATCGAGATCGCGGCCGAGGCCGGGTTCGACGCCCCTGACCCGGACCATGCGCCCGCGACCCTGAATGCGGATCAGGGGGCGGCGGCCGATGTGCTGGCCGAGGCGGTGGCGACCCGCGCCTTTGCCCCGTTCCTGCTGGACGGGGTCACCGGCTCGGGCAAGACCGAGGCCTATCTGGAGGCCATGGCCCGGCTGCTGAAGGCCGAGCCCGACGCCCAGATCCTGATTCTGCTGCCCGAGATCGCCCTGACCCAGGCCGTGATCGCTCGCATCGCCGATCGCTTCGGCGCCCTGCCGGCCGAATGGCATTCCGGCGTGCCCGGTCCGCGCCGCCGTCAGGTGTGGGAGGCGGTGGCCGCGGGGCGCTGCAACATCGTGGTGGGGGCGCGCTCGGCCCTGTTCCTGCCCTTCGTCAATCTGCGCCTGATCGTGGTGGACGAGGAGCACGACGGGTCCTTCAAGCAGGAGGAGGGGCTGATCTATCACGCCCGCGATCTGGCGGTGGCGCGCGCGCGGATCGAAAGCGCGGCGGTGGTGCTGGCCTCGGCCACCCCGTCTCTGGAGACCCTGACCAATGCGCGGCAGGGCCGCTACGGCTGGCTCAGGCTGTCGGCGCGGCACGGGGCGGCGGTGATGCCGTCCATCGCCCTGATCGACCTGCGGCAGGCCCCGCCCGACCCCCAGACCTGGCTGTCCCAGCCCCTGCGCGAGGCCATGATCGAGACCCTTGGCCGGGGCGAGCAGGTGCTGCTGTTCCTGAACCGGCGGGGCTATGCGCCGGTGGTGCTGTGCCGCGCCTGCGGGCACCGGCTGACGGCGCCGGATACGGATTCCTGGCTGGTGGAGCATCGCTACACCGGGCGGCTGGTGTGCCACCTGACCGGCTTCTCCATGGCCAAGCCCAAGACCTGCCCCGCTTGCGGCGCGGCGGACACCCTGGTGCCTGTCGGCCCGGGCGTGGAGCGGGTGGAGGAGGAGGTGCGCGGCCTGTTCCCCGATGCCCGCACGGCGGTGTTCAGCTCCGACACCGTGCCCGACGGCAAGAGCGCCCGGGCCCTGATCGAGACCATGGCCGAGGGCGGCATCGATATTCTGGTGGCCACCCAAGCGGCGGCGAAGGGGCACAACTTTCCCCGCCTGACGCTGGTGGGGGTGGTGGACGCCGACCTGGGCCTGCGGGGCGGCGACCTGCGCGCGGCCGAGCGCACCTTCCAGCTGCTGACCCAGGCCACGGGCCGGGCGGGGCGCGCGGACCGGCCGGGGCGGGCCCTGCTGCAGACGTGGACCCCGGAGCATCCGGTGCTTCAGGCCCTCGCGGCGGGGGACCGGGAGGCGTTCATGCAGACCGAGATCGCCGAGCGCGAGGCCGCGTCCCTGCCGCCCCACGGTCGTCTGGCGGCGCTGATCCTGTCCGGCGAGAAGGCCGAGGCGGTGGAGAAGGCGGCCGCCGATCTGGCCGCCGCCATTCCCAATGCCGAGCGATTGGAAGTCTACGGCCCCGCCGACGCCCCGCTGGCGCTGGTGCGCGGGCGGCGCAGGAAGCGGCTGCTGGTCCGGGCCGACCGGGACGTGGACCTTCAGGCCTTCCTGCGCGCCTGGCTGGCGCGGGTGAAGATTCCGTCCTCGGTGCGCCTGTCAGTGGACGTGGACCCCTACAGTTTCCTGTAGGGGGCGTCCTCAGATGCCCGGATCGCCGCCATGGGACGCCGCCGCGGCCGCGGCCTTTTTCTCCTGCGACTTTCGCTGCCACATGTTCAGGGCCTCGACCCCGGCGGAGAAGGCCATGGCCGCATAGATGTAGCCCTTGGGCACATGGGCGCCGAAGCCCTCGGCGATAAGGACCATGCCGATCATCAGCAGGAAGCCCAGCGCCAGCATGACCACGGTGGGGTTCTTGTGAATGAACTCGCCCAGCGGGTCGGCCGCCAGCAGCATCACCGCAATCGCCACCAGAACGGCGATGACCATGATCGGCAGGTGTTCGGTCATGCCCACCGCGGTCAGGATGGAGTCGATGGAGAACACCAGATCCAGCAGGATGATCTGGAAGATCGCCCCGCCGATATTGCTGATGACCACGTCGGCCTTGTCCTTTTCCAGCAGGTGGTCGCCGGCCGCGGGATCCACTGAGTGGTGGATTTCCTTGGTGGCCTTCCAGACCAGGAACAGGCCGCCCGCGATCAGGATGATGTCCTTCCACGAGAATTCGTTGCCGAACACGCTGAACAGCGGCGCGGTCAGGGTCACGATCCAGGCGATGGTGGACAGCAGCACCAGGCGCATGACCAGGGCCAGGGAGATGCCGATGCGCCGCACCCGCGAGCGATGCTCTGCGGGCAGCTTGTTGGACAGGATGGAGATGAAGATCAGATTGTCGATCCCCAGCACCACCTCCATCACAATAAGGGTGATGAGGGCGGCCCAGGCCGTCGGGTCGGCCAGCAGGGAGAGGAGGTAAGAAGAAAGATCTTCCATCGGGGTCGAGGTTCCGGTCGGGCGCAGAAGTGCGCTCCAGGCGGTTGGGATACCAAGGCGAAGACAATGTCACCAGTGCATCCGGGTTCCCGATTTCGCGGCTAGAGCCGGATGCGGCGCCCCGCCTCGGTTGCGGGGCGGCGAGGCCCATGCTAACAGGCGCCCGGCTTGCCAGAGGCGGGGTTCGGACGGATCTCGCCCCTGCGTGCTTTCATCAAGCAATCCAAGCCTTTGGCCGGAGCGACCCCGTTCCGGCGACGACCCAAACGCTTCGACCCGGCGGACATTACAAGTGGCTGAAGATTTCAGATCGACGGAAGTCGGCGAACGCTACGCTCAGGCGTTGTTCGATCTCGCCAATGAAAACAAGCGGCTGGACGCCGTGCGCGATGACCTGCGCAGCCTGAAGGCCGCCTGGATCGAGAGCGCCGACCTGCGCCGTCTGGCCACCTCGCCGGTGATTCCGGTGGAGGACCAGCAGAAGGGTCTGGAGGCGATTGCCGACAAGGCTCAGTTCGACCGGACCACGAAGAATTTCCTGGGCCTGATGGCCGCCAACGGGCGCGCTGCGGACCTGACCGGCGCGATGGCCGCCTTTGAGGCCCTCTACGCCCGCCACACCGGCGTGGTGTCCGCCGAGGTGGTTTCGGCCAAGCCGCTGGCCGCCAAACAGATCAGCGCCGTCAAGGCCGCTCTGAAGGGCGCCCTGGGCCGCGACCCCGAACTGACCGCTCGCGTCGATCCGGCGCTTCTGGGCGGTCTCAAGGTCAAGGTGGGCTCGAAGCTTTACGACGCCTCGCTGAAGACCAAGCTCGACCAGATGAAGTTCGCCCTTCGCCGAGCCTGACCGAAAATATCCTTTTAGAGACAAGCCGGGCCCAAAAGCCCGCCCAGGACGAAAACCGAAAGAGCAGCCATGGACATCCGCGCCGCCGAAATCTCGGCCATCCTCAAGTCGCAGATCGCCAATTTCGGCGTTGAAGCCGATGTCAGCGACGTCGGCCAGGTGCTGTCGGTCGGCGACGGCATCGCCCGCATCCATGGTCTGGACAATGTCCAGGCCGGCGAGATGATCGAGTTCCCCAAGGCCGGCGTGAAGGGCATGGCCCTGAACCTGGAGCGCGACAACGTCGGCGCCGTGATCTTCGGCCAGGACAACCAGATCGCCGAGGGCGACGAGGTCCGTCGTCTGGGCGAGATCGTGGACGTGCCGGTCGGCAAGGGCCTGCTGGGCCGCGTCGTCAACCCGCTGGGCGAGCCGATCGACGGCAAGGGCCCGATCCAGTTCACCGAGCGCCGCCGTGTCGACGTCAAGGCGCCGGGCATCATCCCCCGCAAGTCGGTGCA